>DASTML010000001.1:0-75923 GCA_035714175.1 Bryobacteraceae bacterium
GATCTAGCCAAGATGGTGGCCCGTTGTGCGGAGGTACGCCAGGCCATCGAGCGTAGGGAAGCGGTACGCCGCGTCACCGAACGCACGCAGTCTCTACAGCAGGACGGTGAGTTGGAGCGCGCGGTAGCCCTGGTGCAGCGAGCGCTCCAGGAATTTGACGGAGATGCCTCTCTGGCGGAGTTGCTGCGGGACAGTGAACGGCTTTTGCGTGAGCGTACGGATCGCCGTGCCATCGACGAAGTGTTGCGCAAGGCTCGAGATCTACGGGCTGCCGGTAAAATGGCCGAAGCGGGCAAGCTCCTGGCCGATGCGCAAAAAAAATATGGCGATGTGCCCGCCCTCGTTGCCATGGCGAAGGATATTGGCGGCGACCTGCGGGCGACCGAGAACCGGGAAGCTGCTCGCGCGATTGCCAATGAAGTCCGGAAGCTGACGGCGCGGGGAGATTGGGAGGCTGCGGCGGCTAAACTGCGCGAGGCCCTGGGGAAGTATCCGGGAGAACCGGAATTGACGGCCCTGTCTGAGAGTGTGGACCGTGGTGTGAAGGAAGCCGCCACGCGGCGCGAGCGCGACGCGGCCTTTGCCGCGGTGCGCCAGATGCGGCAGCGCGGCGAATTGGCCAAGGCAGCCGCGGAAATCAGGGCGTTGCGGGACAAGTATGGCGACTGGCTCGCGTTGAGCGACCTAGAGCGCGACATCGACAGTGAACAGCGTGTTCGCGAAAAACGGGAAGGCGTCGCCAAGGCCGCCGCCGAGGCCAGGGAACGGATTGGCTCGGCGCAGTGGGACTCCGCGCAGGCAGTTTTGAAAACAGCCCTGGAAAAATATCCCGCCGAACCGGAACTGACCGCCTTGCTGGACAGCATCGAGCGCGGCTTGTCCGAACAACAGTCGCGCAAAAAGAAGGAAGAGGTTTTGCGCACTGCCCGTGTCCTGGAGGGACAGCGGAAGTACGTAGAAGCGCTGTCCGCGCTGGATGAAGCGTTGAAGCTTTTTCCCGGAGACCCGGAGCTGTTTTCCGCCCGCGCCGCCACGGCCATGCGTTCGGCGGAGCACCAGCGGGAAGGCGACATCTCCGCCCGTATCACTCGTATCTCGCAAGCCATCGATTCGCTGCAGTTTGACCTCGCTCGCCGCGAGATTGACGACGCATTGCGCCAGTTTGGCGACCAGCCCAACCTGCGGCGGCTCAATGACGAACTGGATGTCAAACGGCGGCTTTCGGAACTGGACGCCAAGTCACGAACCATCGAGCAACTCATCGCGAAGGCCTCTCTTTCCGAAGCCAAGCAGCAGTTGGAGCAGGCGATGGCCGCGCATCCGAGGGATGCCCGCCTGTTGCGTTTGCAGCAATCGCTCGAATCGGAGTCTGTCTTCCTCGAAGCGGTACAACGCGTGGAACAACAGGTAAACGCGGGTAATCTGGATCTCGCGGAATCTTCGTTGCGCACGGCTGCTGGTATGAAGCCGGGAGACGATCGCGTCACCAAGCTGACGCAACGTCTGACTAAGGAGCGGGAGAAGCGAACCGGCGAACGGGCAAAGACCCTGAAAAAGGCGCAGGACCTGGTAGCGCGCACCTCGTTTGAGGAAGCCGCGAAACTCTATGCGTCCCTGTCGGATGCCTATCCGGGCGATGAAGAGATTTCCCGGCTGACTCGGGAGATGAACGTCGCTCGCGGCGCTCATCAGAAACAGCAGAACTACGCCAGCCGGATCAACGAACTCGAAGCGAAACGCAAAAGCGACAAGCCCCAGTTGGTTAAGGAAGGCGCTGCGGTGCTGCTCGCTGAATTCCCGGCCGATGCGCATGCGCGCAACCTGCTGGACTGGGCGGAACAGCGCTTGCAGGAGATGGGCGTCACCTCGTTGCAGCCCGTGCCGCAGCCTGGTATCTCCACGGGCGTGAAAGCCGGTCTGGCGCTGGGACTCCTGATCGCCATTGGCGGCGGAGCAATCTTATACATCAACAAAGCGAAAGGTGCATGGTCCGCTTCTACGGACAAGATGAGCTTCCAGTGGCGTCTGGGCGAAGTACTGCCGGAGCCCAAACAGATCGCGCTCTCCAGTTCCGTGGCCACCGTCTCGCTGAAAGCGGTCAGCAGCGCTTCCTGGCTCACGGTAGACCCGGAGCAGACAGCGACTCCGGGCCAATTCAGTATCGCCATATCCCCTGCATCGCTGGCCCCCGGCGATTACAAAGGAACCGTTTCCCTCGATGCCACCGGCGCGGAACCGAAGACCCGAAAAGTCGACGTCAGCCTGCGTATTCTGCCGCGCCAGACGCAGTCCAACACGTCGCAGACCACCAGCCTGTCGAGCGACACCGAAATCCTCTCCTTTGAGGCGCGGCAAGGCTCGTCGCAATCCGATACGAAACTGATCCGCATTCGAGGGAATGGCGTCGCCCGGGTGTCGATCTCCGCGCGAGGTCGCGGCAATTGGCTGCGCGTTACGCCGTCTTCGGCCGCCCTGCCTTCTGCGGTAAGCGTCTCCGTATCGCCGGAGGGACTGCCGCCCGGCACGCACAACGGCGAAGTGCTTTTTACGGCCGACGGCGCTCCCAATGTGACTCTTCACGTGCCCGTCTCGCTCCGCGTGCGGGAAGCCGAACGCGTCGTCACACAGCAAAACAATCCGCCCCCGCCGCCCGCTAAGGATCCGCCCAAGGAACCTGTAAAAGATCCGGTGAAGGAACCAGTGAAGGAGCCCGTGAAAGAGCCGGTCAAGGAACCGGTAACCCCCACCGGAACCTATGCGGGCCTGCGCCGCGGGAACATTACCTGGGTCGGTACTCTCGCGCCGGGGCAGAAATTGACGATTTCGAAAGACGGAGTCTCCAGCGGCGGCGGCAACGCCAGCGGGCAACTCTTCCCTGGGGACGTCGCTATTAATGTCGAAGTCCGCACGCAAGGCGTCAAACTGGAATCCGCCCCTTCGTCCGGTGATCGTTATTCGCGCATGGTGCTGGTCAACCAGGGCGCCGCTCCAGTCTCTTTCATTCAAATCCGCTGGACTGTCAACGAGTAGTTGTTTCAAAGCGTTGTAAAATCGAGACAACCGCTCATGCGCAATGTGTTTTCGATCCTCGCACTGGCCCTGCTCTTCTTGCCCGCGGCACGAGCGCAGAGCCCGGCGCGGAAGGCTCTCTTTCTTCTCAACTCAGATTACAAGAACATCCCGGCGCTGACCGCCCCAGGCGCTGCCGTCGATGAGCTGCAAGCTGCCCTTACCGCCGCGAAATTCGATGTCCATATCGAGCGTAATCTCACCCAGGCCCAACTCGCCGGTGATCTCGACAAACAGTATCTGGCGACGCTCAAGCCGGGCGATACGCTCCTGTTCTACTACCAGGGCTACGCGCTGCAGGCCAACGGCGACAACTTCCTCGTTCCCACGGACTTTGATCCCCAAAGCGCCAACCCCATCCATTTCCTCGCGCGTTCCCTAACCGGTTTCATGCAGGCTCTGGACGAAAAGAAAATCGGCCTGAAAATCATTCTCATCGATGCCAGCGTTCAGTCCACGCAGCTCCTGCCCAAGGCCACCGGTCCCGGCCTCGGCGAGCCCGATTTTACCGACCTTCGTGACATCGCCTACCTCTCCAGCGCCGCCAAAAACGCCCCGCCGGTCCCGCTAAATGAAGCCGAGCGCATCCTCTTTGCGCGGCAACTCGCCGCATTGATTCGCAAGCCCGGTACCTCGTTGGTCGAACTTATGGCGGGCACGCAGAGCGGCGTCGCATCCAAGACTCAGAATCTCAACCCCTATTTTTCCTCGCAGACCAGCCGGCAGTTCCGTTTCACGGATCCTCCGCCTCCGCCTCCGGAAAAAGAGCCTACCGACGAGTTCATCACCAAGCCCCGCGTCAGCAGTAGGGATCGCCAGGCATATGTCTATGTCCCTGCCGGCACGTTCAAGATGGGCTGCGTGCCGAACGACGCGAAATGCGAAGACACGGAAAAACCGCAGCATGAAGTGACCATCACAAAGGCATTCTGGATGGGCGAGACCGAAGTCCAGGTAGAGGCCTACATGAAGTTTGCCGATACGGCCACGCCGAAACGCAAAATGCCCTCGGCGCCGATGGATCGCAAGAAATGGGACCAGACCAACCTACCCATGGCCAACATGTCCTACGAGGACGCGGACGCCTTCTGTAAGTGGACCGGCGGCCGTTTACCCACCGAGGCCGAATGGGAATATGCGGCTCGCGGCGGCAAAGAAAACGAAATCGTTCCGCTGAATGCCGAAAATGCTCGCGAAAAGGCTAATTTCACAGGCAAAAAGGGCAATGACCGCTTTGAGTTCACCGCGCCCGTCCGCCAGTTCGATCCCAACGGTTACGGCCTCTTCGACATGTTCGGCAATGTCTGGGAATTTACCTCGGACTACTTTGCCGACAAATATTACGCCGAATCCCCCAAACAGGATCCCCCCGGTCCCGCTTCCGGCAAGGAGCGCGTCCTGCGCGGCGGCTCCTGGGATAGCGATCCTGCCAAGCACCTTCGCATCTCCTTCCGCAAGAAGGGGCTCGGCGGCAACATCGTCGGCTTCCGCTGCGTTATCCCGGACTCCGAAGAGGCGCGCAAAACGTTACGCTAACTACCTATGCCTGACTTCCGTATCGCCGTTCTCCCCGGAGACGGCATCGGCCCCGACGTCACCGCCGAAGGCCTCAAATTGCTCTGCGCCGTCGAAACAGCTCTCCCTGAGTTGCGGTTTCATTGCGAAGAACTCTCCGTAGGAGCCGGCGAATTTCTCCGCTCCGGCAACCCGCTGCCGGAGACGACCATGGAGCACATGAAAGAGTTCGACGCGATACTCCTCGGGGCCATGGGTCTGCCCGGCGTCCGCTGGCCGGACGGTAAGGAGATGACGCCGCAAATCGACATCCGGGAAGTCCTGGATCTCTACTGCGGTCTGCGCCCCATCCGCACTTACCATCCCGCTGATTCTCCCCTCAAAAGCGGCGAAAATATCGACTTCGTCATCATCCGCGAAAACACGGAGGGACTCTTCTTCGGTCGCCACGGCAGCGCCGATCTGAACGCGGACGACGCCCGTGACACCATGCGCATCACGCGCCACGCCTCGGTCCGCCTCTTCCATTCTGCATTCCGCCTCGCCCGCCAGCGCCGCCGCAAAGTCACTCTCGTCGACAAGGCGAACGTCCTGCCTTCCATGGCCTATTTCCGCCACATCTTCCAGCAGGTTGCCGCCGAATATCCCGATGTCGAGACCGAAGCCGCCTATGTCGACGCGGCCGCTCTCTTCCTCCTCCGCCGCCCGCGCGACTTTGACGTCATGGTCACCGAAAACATGTTCGGCGACATCCTCTCGGACCTCGCCGCCGGCCTCGTCGGCGGTATGGGCATGGCCCCGTCCGGCGACATCGGCGACAAGCATGCCGTCTTCCAGCCCAGTCACGGTACTGCGCCGGACATCGCCGGAAAAGGTATTGCCAACCCCGTCGCCATGATTCTCTCGACCGCTATGATGCTCGACTGGCTACCCGGTGCAGCCGCTAAAGAAGGCGGCCGCCTTCTGCACCGTGCCGTCGAAACGGTCCTGTCCGATCCCGCTGCGCGCACCCCCGACGTCGGCGGTTCTCTCAAAACTCACGAAATGGGCGACCGCATCGCCGCGGCCCTTCTCTCGTGATTCGCGGCTATAAAGTCTTCGACACGCACACCCACATAGGCGCGGCCCGTCATTCCGGCCGCGTCTTCACGGCCGAGCAAATGCTCCGTTCCATGGATGCCCACGGTGTCGATCGTTCCCTGCTCATTCCATTCCCTGTCGTCGAGGACCACCGGGCGCAGCACGACGAAATCGGCGCCGCCGTCCGTCAGTGGCCGGATCGCTTCGCCGGCGCGGCCTGCCTTCCCCCTTTCCTTCCGGAGTCCGGATTCCGTCAGGAAGTCCAACGCTGCGCCGAACAATTCGGCTTCCGCGCCCTCAAGCTCCAGCCGATGTATCAACCGCTGAATCCCGTCTCACGGCGCAGCGATTTCTTCTTTGACGCCGCGCTCTCCAACGGCATGGCCGTCGTCGCCCACACCGGCAGCGGCATTCCATTCGCTTTGCCGTCGCTCTACATCGCCGCGGCGCGACGGTTCCCCACGCTGCCGATTGTGCTTGGCCATGCGGGCGGCCCGCTGCTTATGTGGGAATGCGCCGTCGCCGCCTACGAGTGCCCCAATATCTACGTTGAAGTAAGCTCGCTCATGCCCCACCACGTCGCCGAGTTAATGCATTACGTACCCGCCGCGCGCCTCATGGCGGGATCGGATCTGCCGGAAAGCGTGGAAGTGGAACTGGGCAAACTCTTCTCCGTGGAAATGAGCGACGCTGACCGGCGGGCAATTCTGTGGGAAACCGGCGCCGCCCTCTTCGGTGCGTAAACCCCTGTAAAAGCGCGGTAAAGAAGTGTTAAGTGCGTAACAAACAGAGAATTCCTGCCGTACACTCTGGTGAGCGAGACAATGGACGTGCACCGGGAAAGCAGAGATTTTGTCCGGGAGATGAAGTTCCTCATCACCCCGGAACGCGCAGCGGATATGGAGAGTTGGGCACGCGCCCACATGGTTCCGGACCCGCATGCCGCAGGCCCGGCGGGCGACGAGTATCAAGTCACCAGCCTCTATTTGGATACGCCGGACTTCGCCGTCTATAGCCGCCGCGGTTCCCACGGCCGCAGCAAATATCGTGTCCGCCGCTATGGCGAAAGCGACCTCCTCTTCCTGGAGCGCAAGCTGAAAACCGGAGACCGCGTCGGCAAACTCCGTTCCCTCATTCCCGCCGAAACGCTGCCGCTGCTGGACCATGCCGGCTCTCCGGCGGACTGGCCCGGCCACTGGTTCCACAAGCGTGTCGAGGTCCGCCAACTCCGTCCTGTCTGCCGGATCAGCTACCAGCGCATGGCGCGTCTAGCCGGCAGCCCCTCCGGGCCCATCCGCCTCACCGTGGACCGCGCCCTGTCTGCGGAACCAATTGCCTCCTACGCCTTCCATCCCCCTGTCCAGACAACGGAACTCCTCCCCGGCCAGTGTGTGCTGGAGCTGAAGTACAGAGGCGAACTGCCCGGCCTCTTCAAACAACTGCTTCAGGAATTTCCGCTACGGCCGCAAGGTTCTTCAAAATACCGTGCCGCTGTTCTTGCTCTGGAATTGACGCAAGGAGCGCTATGCCTGAGTTCCTGACGCATGCCCTCGCCAGCGAGCACAGCGCGGACCCCGCAGAAGTAGCTGCCCGTCTGGTCGCCTCCTTGCTGCTCGGCTGGTTGGTCGCCTGGGTCTACTCCCGAACTACCCGCGGCGAAGAATCTGCGGCGTCGTTGCCCACCACGTTGGTGCTGCTCTGTGTCCTCATTGCCATGGTGACGCAAGTCATTGGCGATAACGTCGCTCGTGCTTTTAGCCTCGTCGGCGCGTTGTCCATCGTCCGTTTTCGCACCGTCGTCCGGGACACGCGGGATACGGCCTTTGTCATCTTCGCCGTCGTTGTCGGCATGGCTACCGGCTCGCAGCATCCCTGGGTGGCGATCCTCGGAATTCTCGTCTGCGGCGGAGCAGCTTTTCTTTTAGCAAAGACCAATAAACAAGGCGCAGCGCCCGGCGCGATGGTGCTTCGCCTCCGTTTCGGCGCCGGCATCGAGATGGAGCCGGTCCTCGCGCAGGTCCTGGGCGGCAGCGCGCGGCGTCTGCTTCTCCTCGCCACCGCCAAACAGGGAACGGCGCTGGAGGCGGTCTACGAAGTACATCTGGCGGAAGGGCTTGCACCGGAGGCAGTTGTTAAGCAGTTGCATCGGATGGAAGGAATTTACGACGTGCGCCTTGCGGCGCCGGATACGGAAACGGAATGAAAGGCCGGTATATGCACATACTGCGTGGTAGTTGGATGGGAATGGCGGCGTGCCTCTTTATCGCGGCGGCGCAGCCGCCTGGCGGGCCTCCTCCCAACGGCTTTGGCGGACCGCCCGGCGGTCCCGGCGGTCCCATGGGAGTCCGCCGGGAAATCCTGAAAGACTACGACAAAGATGGCGACGGCAAGCTCAACAAAACCGAACGCGTTGCGGCGCTCGCATTCCTGGCCTCCCAGCCCGCGCGCCGCTTCGGTCCTCGCGGCGGCGGCGAACAAACCCCTCCGGAGCCCGGCCCCAGGCTATCGCCGAAGGATGTAAAGGCCTACACGACGGAGCCATTCTACGACCCGGACACTCTCCGCACCCTGTTCCTGGAATTCGATTCTCCAGACTGGGAAAAGGAAATGGCCGCCTTCTATCACACCGACGTTGATATCCCTGCCCGTCTCACCGTGGACGGCAAAGTCTATCCTGAGGTCGGTGTACGTTTCCGCGGCGCGTCTTCATTCATGATGACGCCCGAGGGCCGCAAACGCTCCCTCAATATCTCCATCGACTATGCCGATGATTCGGCTCGTCTCGGCGGCTATCGAACGCTGAATCTCCTCAACGCCAACGGCGATCCCACTCTCCTTCGTTCTGTTCTCTACCTGCAAATCGCACGCAACTACATTCCAGCGCCTAAGGCCAATTTCGTTCGCGTCGTCATCAATGGCGAGTTCTGGGGCATCTATCCCAACGTCCAGCAATACAACTCGGACTTCGTCAAAGAGTGGTTCCAAACCACGAAGGGCGCGCGCTGGAAAACGCCGGGCAGTCCCATGGGGCGCGCCGGCCTGGCCTACCTCGGCGACGATCCAGCCGCCTACAAACGGCTCTACGAGATCAAGTCCAAGGACAACGCCAAATCCTGGACAGCGCTCATCAACCTCTGCAAGGTGCTCAATCAAACGCCTCCCGATAAGCTGGAAGCGGCCTTGGAACCTATTCTGGATATCGATGGCGCACTGAAGTTCCTGGCGCTCGATAAGGCGCTCATCAACAACGACGGCTACTGGGCGCGGGCCAGCGATTACAGCATTTATCTGGACGAAAAAGGCAAGTTCCACGTCTTCCCCCACGACGCGAATGAAACGTTGGAACCAGCCGAGATGATGGGCATGGGACGCGGTCGTGGCCCTGGCGGCTTCCGCCCCGGCGGTCCTGCCGGCATGGGCGGGCCCGGAGGTCCGGGAGGTTTCGGCGGCCCTCCGCCGGGCTTCGCTCCGCGGGGGCCGGAAGACGGACGGGGCCCTGGCGGTCCCCCGGCTGGTTTCAAGCCGCCCCCTGAAAACGCCACGCTGGACCCGTTCGCCGGGGCCGACGATCCCAATAAGGCCTTGCTCCATCGTCTGCTGGCCGTCCCCGCCCTACGCAAACGTTACATGGACTGCGTGCGAGAGATCGCCTCGACGTGGCTCGATTGGAACAGGCTCGGCCCCATTGCAACTAAGTATCAATCGCTCATTGCTCCCGGTGTCCGCCAGGATACCCGCAAGCTCTATTCCACCGGCGCGTTCGAGAAGGGTCTCACCGAAGAAACGGAATTTCCCAAGATGGGACCCTTCGGCGGTGGTTCGCACATGAGCATGAGACGGTTCGCGGAAGAACGTCGCAAGTTCCTGCTCGGCTATCAGGACAAGGGGCCGGCCTCCAAACAGGAAGCACCCAAAAACTAGTTCACGCGATTCACCGGAGCGCCGTCCAGAAACGCTCGCACATTCTGGACGGCCACATCCATCAGCCGTCCTCTGGCCTCCAGCGTCGCCCACGCAATGTGCGGCGTCACGATGCAATTCTTCGCCGAAAACAGGGGTGACCCGTTAACTGGCGGCTCTTGCGGCACAACGTCAATCCCCGCGCCCGCGATGACGCCCGCGTTCAATGCGTCGGCCAGGTCCTGTTCCACGATCAGCGGCCCGCGCGACGTGTTAAGCAGGAACGCTGACGGCTTCATCTTCGCAATCCGTTCCCGGTTCATCAGGTCTTTGGTTTCCGGGAACAGCGGGCAGTGCAGGCTCACCACGTCGGAAGTGGCGATCAGTGCATCCAGGTCCATCCAACGGAAATCGACGCCTTCCAGGGGGCTCCCTGGCTTCGCATCGTACGCTGCAATCCGCATGCCCATGCCGGCGGCCGCTGTCGCCGCTTGGCGGCCGATCCGGCCAAATCCCACCACGCCAAACTGCTTGCCCGCCAACTCCACCTGTGGCGATTTCCAAAAGCTCCAGTCCGGATTCTTGCCCCATTCGCCCGCGCGCACAGCTTCGCTATGCCGGCCCACCTGGTGGCACAGCTCCAGCAACAGCGCCATCGTGAACTGGCCCACCGAATGCGTCCCATACGTAGGCACGTTCGCCACGACAATGCCCCGTTCTTTCGCGGCGGCCACGTCCACCACGTTGTACCCGGTCGCCAGCACGCCGATGTAACGCAGCTCCGGCAACGCGGCTAGCGTCGACGCCGGAAACGGACTTTTGTTCGTCAGCGCGATCGTCGCCCCCCCGGCGCGTTCCGCCACCTGCGCCTCGGGCGTCCGGTCATAAACAGTCACCTCGCCCATCGCCCGTAGCGCATCCCACTGCAAGTCACCCGGATTCAAACAGTAGCCATCAAGAACGACGATTCGCATGCTCAAGAGTATATCCGTCTACCCGATTGTGAGAACCGGGAATGCTATGGTAAAAAGAGTCCAATGGCTTACGTTATCGCTGAACCCTGCGTGGGGACGAAGGACACTGCTTGTGTCGATGCCTGCCCTGTTGATTGCATCCACCCCAAAAAGGATGAAGCAGGCTTCGACGAAGTCGAGATCTTGAACATCGACCCCGTCGAATGCATTGATTGCGGCGCCTGCGTCCCGGTCTGCCCCGTCTCCGCCATCTTCGCTATCGAAGACCTGCCGGAAAAATGGCAGGATTTCGCCGGCAAGAACGCCGCTTACTTCGGTAAGTAGACAGCGCTGCAGGTATCCGTCTCCCACACTTCTACGCGGGAGACCTGCACCTGGAACTCCGGCTGCAATCCCGGAACCGTCTTGCTGAACTCCTCCCACAGGTGGTAGGCGATGTTCTCGGCTGACGGATTGATCACATCGAATGGCGCGACTTCGTTGAGGAACTGGTGGTCCAGTCTCCCAATGATGCGCGCCATTTCTTTTTGCAGCGGCACAAAGTCGATCAACAGGCCCATCGAGTCCACTTGCGGCCCGGCGATGGTAATTTTGGCCCGCCAGTTGTGTCCGTGAATGGGCTCCGTCTTGCCGTAGTAGTTGCGCAGCGCATGCGCCGCGGGGAAAGTAGTCGTGACGTGTACTTCGAACATAGGTAGTGGCCGCGTCCTTACGCGCGGAAAAAGAACTCGTCCACGTCGGCGATAGACGTCGTGAACGCATAGTCCGGCAGGCTGTCGAAAAAGATCTGTCCGTAACGTTGCCGGGTAATTCGGTTGTCCAGCAGCGCCAGCACGCCCCGGTCCGTGCGGCTCCGGATCAACCGCCCGAAGCCCTGCTTCAGTGCGATAGCAGCCTGCGGAATCTGATACTCGCGAAACGGTTCGCCGCCGTTCCGCCGCACGGCTTCCGTACGCGCTGCCACCACCGGATCGCTCGGTACGGCAAATGGCAGCTTGTCGATAATCACGCAACTCAACTGGTCGCCCTGCACGTCCACGCCCTGCCAGAACGACGAAGTGGCAAACAGCACCGCATGCGGCGTGCGTTTGAACTCCTCCAGCAGCGCATTCCGCGGCCCCGTGCCCTGCAGCAGCACCGGATAGTCGATGGCAAAGGAAACCTTGTCATGCAGCGCCCGCATCGATTGGTGGCTCGTGCACAGCACGAACGCCCGCCCGCGGCTCATATGCAGTAACCGGATAATCTCTTCCGCCGCGGCCTTCACAAATCCCGCGTCGCGCGGGTCCGGCAGATGTTGCGGTACGTATAGCAGCGCCTGCTGGTGGAAGTCGAAGGGGCTGGCGACGTTCAGCGTCCTGGCGTACGGAATGCCCAGCCGTTTCTGCACAAATTCGAACCCGCCTCCCACCGACAGCGTGGCGGAGGTCAGAATCGTACTCGGAACTTTGTCGAACAGCTTGTCGCGCAGCAGGGCGGAAACATCAATCGGGACGGCTTGCAGGTAAACGCCCCGCCCGCGCCGTTCAATCCAGTACACGAAGTCTTCCGCTTCGCCTTCCAGGTACTGTTTCAGCGAATCCTGTAGCGTCCGTGCCCGCCCGAATAGAGGCACAATTTCGTCCATCGACTCGCGGATCATCTGCAACTGCACGCCGGTCATCTCCAGCGACGACAGCAACTCTCGGTACAGATCTTCGAACTCCTGGACGAACGCCGCCCGCCGCGTGAATCCCGTGCGCCCTTCTTGCGGCGGGAAGCACGCAAAAAACTGTGCCGTGGCGTCGCCCAATTGGAGCAGCACCCGGTCGAGTTCCGGCGTTCCCAGCCCCTTGCGGCGCGCCACGGACAGGATGTCTTTCCGCAGGTCGTCGATCATGTGGTTGCTGACCGACAGGCCGAAATATTGCCCCGCGATGTCTTCCAGTTCGTGCGCCTCGTCGAAGATCACCGATTCGTAGTCCGGAATAATCGACGCAAAGTCGTTTTCTTTCACCGCCAGATCGGCGAAAAACAGGTGGTGGTTGACGATGATGATGTCCGAAGCCAGCGCCTTGCGCTGCATCTCCGTGATGAAACACCGTTCAAACTGCGCACACTTCTGTCCTGTGCAAAGTTCTCCCCGTGCATCCACCTTGCTCCATGCCGATGACTGTTCCGGCAGCGTCGTAATCTCCGCCCGGTCCCCGGTTTCCGTCGACTTCTCCCAATCCCGGATGATCTGAAAATCGGCAATCTCTTCCAGGCCGCTCAGAATCGGCTCCCGCTCCGCGTCGTAGAGTTTTTGGCGGCAGACGTAGTTGGAGCGGCCTTTCATGTAGCAGACCCGCAGTTGATTGGCGAAGTGTTGCTGCAGGAAGGGAATGTCTTTGAAGTAAAGTTGCTCCTGCAGGTTTTTCGTGCCCGTGGATACCACAATGCGTTTGCCGGCCAGAATCGCCGGCACCAGGTAGGCCAGGGATTTGCCCGTTCCGGTACCGGCTTCTACCAGCAGGTGCTTGCGCTCGGCGATCGCTTCTTCCACGGCCTCCGCCATCTCCAACTGGCCGGGGCGGAACTCATAGTTGGGATGCCATTCGGAGAGGGCTCCGCGGGGCGCAAAGAAGCTGCGCGCGCTCACGGCACGAGTTTTCTGGGACATCCAGTCTCCAGTGTATGAGCTTTTTGTCCCGGCTGTCTCGCGTCTGGGGATGTATGCGACTCTACACGGCTTTGGCTCTTTTCTGCGGCATCTGCGCGGCGGCTCCCGCGCTCGAACGGGACGGTTGGCGGCGGCAGGAGCAGGGCGGCGCCGTGGCCTACTTCAAGGGGCAGGACGCCATGATCATGGTGGTGCCCGCTAAGCCTTGGGTGGGCGAACTACGCTCGGCCTATACTCGCGCCCTCGGCAGTTTCCTCGGCGGGAAGATCGTGGCGGGTGGTGATCTCCGTGACGCCGGCAGCGGCGCGTTGGAGGCTGAATATGAGGTGCAGGAGCCCAACGGCACGCGTACCTACCGGGCGTCGGTTGGATGGGTCCGCAACGGGAACTTTGAGTCGCTTCTCTACGCCGCCAACGACGCGGCCTCGTTCCAGCGGTATCGTTCTACGGCGGCGGACTTCTTCAAGGATTATCGGGGCAACGCGGACGCACAGCCGGCGGCTTCTTCCAAGCCCTCCCCTGCGCCGCAGGCTCCGCCGGCCCCAGCTGGCTCCGTCAGCGGAATCGTGGGCGGCGAATGGTACACCGGCCGCGTCTCCACCATCCAGCGCCAGGATTCGGTTACCGGCCGAATGGCCCCCCCTGCCGGCAACAACATGACCTTCAAATTCCACGCCGACGGTACCTACCAGCAGTACGGCCTGATGCAGTTCACCTACGCAACCTGCGTCAACTCCTACTTCATGAACATCACCGGGCGCTATGAACTAAAGGGCGACAAGCTCACTCTCACGCCCCTGGACGGCACGTATGATTCCCGTACCTGCGGCGGCCAGCCCGTTCGCAAGCCGGTGAACAAGGTGGTCACCACGGACACCATTCGTCTCACTGGAGATGAACTGCTGATGACCGACGAAAAGGGCGCCTCCAGCACCTACCGCCGGAAATAAGGATTGAGCAGCACTTTCAGGATTTCTTCCTGCAAGGCATCCAGTGCGGGGCCCTCGGCGTTGCAAAGAATGACGCTGCCGGCCCCGGCCTCGGGGAACCAGTGCATAACGGCAGTGGTTCCCGGTTGCATGCCTCCGTGCGTGACGTACCGGTCTGTTCCACGCACGCCCGTGGCCCAGCCCAATGTCGAGAACGGGACAAGGGAGCCGTCTGCCAGCGATTGCCTCGTCCACATGCGGACGACGGTATCTTTCCGCAGTATCTGTCCCCGACTTACGGCAATAAGAAAGTCCGCATATTCCCGGGCCGTCGCGATCATGCCCCCCCCCCAGGATATTTGTTGCTCGCATCGAACGGGGGTGTGTTCTCCCAGCCTCTAGAGGCGAGCTTCCGGTAGGGGCGAACGCGTTCCCGCCGCAAAGCCAGTGAGTCGTCTAGCCCAAACCGGTGCAATCGCGACTCCAGGATCTCCCGGAAAGATTGCCCTGTTACGCGTTCCAGTGCAGCGCCCAGCAAGGTATAACCATAGGTCGTATACGCAGTCTGGAGGCCCGGCTTGAACAGGAGGGGCGAGCCCAGAAAAATCGCCCGGGCCGCCTCGCTTAGGTTCGTATAGTGTTGCGTGCTGAACACTTCGGCCATGCCCAAATACTCGCGAATCCCACTTTGATGCGACAGTAGATGCCTGACCGTCACGGGGGCGTATGCGCTCGGCAACTCCGGCAAAACGTTCCGAACGGACTCGTCCAGGCCAATCCTTCCCTCCTCGGCAAATCGCATGGTCAGCACGGCCGTAACCGGCTTCGATAAGGAGGCCAGCCGATGCCGGCTCCTGTCCGTATTGGGTACTCGCTGCTCCAGATCTGCCCAGCCCAGTGCAACGGAACATATGACCTGGTGTTTCTGAACGGCGGCAACGGAAATCGCTGGAATGTCTTGCTTCTTGGCCTCGGCGGCAACCAGGGATCGAATGGCGCCGCAAATATCGGCGGCCCCTAACGATGCTGCCAATCCCAGAGACACAAGACACAAAGAACGCATGCCTCCCCCTAGCTCTCCTGCACCGAAATATTTGTGGTCTCCACGTTCCGCACCCCATAAAACTTCGCCAAAATTCGCTCCAACTCCCGCGCTACCCGTTGCGGTTGTTCCGTATCTTCCAACTCCAACTCCACCTTCAAGTGAATATCCAGACGCTGCATGAGGCTAATGATACGATGGCCTCATGGACCGCCGACAGTGGTTGGGGCTGACATTCGCGGCGGCGCAGACAGCGGCTGCGACGTCAACGTATAAATATCATCTGCGCTATGCCCCGCGCATTGGCATGATCACCGAGCACATCGAACGCCAGCTCGAAATCATTTCCGAAAATGGATTCACCGCGTTCGAATACAACGGACTGCCGAAACACTCGTTCGCCGAAATCGAACAATTCCGCAAAAAAATGGACACTCTCGGGCTCTCCATGGGCACTCTCGTCGTCAATCGCGGCGGCTGGAAACCCAGCGCCATGGTCCATCCGCGATTCCACGCCGATTTCCTCGCCGACGTCCAGAAAGCCGTTGAGATTCACAAGATCATCGGTAACGAGGTTGCCACCGTCTGTAGCGGGCTTGCCGTCGAAGAACTCAGTTACACCCAGCAGACCACCAACTGTATCGAAGTGTTGAAACGCGCCGGAGATCTCTGCCGCGATACGAAACTGAAACTCGTCCTGGAGCCGCTCAACATTCGTGTCGATCACGCCGGTTACTTCGTCGTGTTCTCCGACCACGGCGCCGAAATAATCGCCAACGTCAACCATCCCAACGTCCGCCTGCTCTTCGATTGCTATCACCAACAGATTTCCGAAGGGAACCTCATCTCCCATATCCGGAAACACTACCCCTGGATTGGCTACTTTCAGACCGGAGACGTGCCGGGCCGCAAGGAACCGGGCACCGGCGAGGTCAACTGGTCCAACGTCTTCAAAGCCATCCACGCTTTGAATTACAACGGCATCGTCGGTATGGAACACGGGCTCTCCCAGCCCGGTATGGCCGGGCTGATGAAGTGTTTTGACGAATACCGCAAAGCGGATGCGTGGGGCGCGTAGTGGCAACTTGTACCATTTGTAACTCCCGGAAAGGGAAACGCTCCTGCACCGCCCGCGGCGAAGACATCTGCACCCAATGCTGTGCCACGGAGCGGGAAAACACGATCAATTGCCCCTACTCCTGCGAATATCTCCGGGAATCCCGACTGCACGAAAAACGCACTCCCAGGGAAGAGGATATGCCTCACCGCGACATTCGGGTGGACGCCGAATTCATGGGCAAATCGGACCTTGTGCTCATGCTGATGAGCGCATTCCTGAACAAAGCGCTGCAACCCGTGCCCAACGCCACGGATCGGGATGTCCGCGAAGTTCTGGAGGCGCTGGTTTCTACCTACCGTTCCGCTGTGGCGGGTAGCCCGGAGACCGTGACCCCATCGGACGAAGTGGCGGCGGGAATCATGGAGCGTTTTCGCGAAAAAATGAGCGCTTTCGTCCAGGACCTCAAGGAACGGGAAGCCGGACCCTTCGCCGACCGCGTCTTTCTTGGTATTTCCGTGTTTATGGCACGCGTCGCATACGGCTATGACAACGGTCGTCCCCGCTGCCGGGCCTATGTGCATTACCTCCGTTCCACCTTTCCGGAGGGAGAAGATTGACCGGCCTCGTGATCTTCGCGCACGGCTCCTCCGTCGCCGGGGCCAATGAAGCGGTGGTCCGGGTGACCGGACGAATGGCCGCCGAAGGCGGCTATGAGCTCGTGGAGACGGCCTACCTGGAACTGGCGGAACCGGACCTGGGGGAGGCGGTGCGCCGCCTCGCGGAGCGAGGCGCGACACGGATTGTCGTAATTCCTTATTTTCTTACACTTGGCATTCATCTGCGGCGCGATTTACCCCGCATCGTCGCCGGCTTGGCGAGCATCCATCAAGGAATAAGGATTGACGTCACCGAGCCGCTCGACGGGCACCCTTCGCTGGTTGGGATACTGCTTGACCGGGCTCGGACCGCTCTGGAATCATGATTGCAAAGTTATTGCGCTACAACGACTTAGCGCCAGATATCCGGCATTTCGTCTTTGAAGTCCCCGAGGTTTCGGTGCTGCCATTCCAGCCTGGACAGTTCGCCTCCCTGTGCGCGGTGACCGGTGGGAAGGAAATTACCCGGGCATATTCCCTCGCGGGGGAGCCGCGAGGCGACAATCAGTTCGAAATCTGCCTAAATCGGGTTCCGGACGGCATTTTTTCCCCGTTTTTGTTCGATTTGCAGCCCGGTGACCCGGTGACGCTCAAGGGAATCCTCGGGACGTTCGGTTGGCGGGAGCCGGCCATGGATTCGATCCTGGTGGCCACCGGGACCGGCATAGTACCCTACAAAGCGATGCTAAATGCGCACTTTTTGCGCACTTTTACGCGCCAAATCACACTAATTTACGGCACTAGGCACGCAAAAAACCTGCTTTGGACAGAGTACTACCGATCGCTGGAAGCAAGTTTTCCACAGTTTCGCTTCCTTCAGACTGTCACCCGGCCCGAGGAAAATTGGACCGGGTTGACCAGCCGGGTGCAGCCGATTTTGCTCGAGACGCTGGGGGAACGGAAAGACATGCAGGTCTATGTCTGCGGTCTGAAAGAGATGGTCGATAGCGTGCGCGCCCTATGCAAAGAGCGGGGGCTGGAACGGCGGCAGATCATCTACGAAAAATACGATTAACGTCGTACAATCAGTGACATATGGACAATGCGAAATCGCGGCTGCTTATGCTGGGCGGCGGGATTGTGGTGTTGTTTATTGCTACGGCCGCTATTTTGCTGAAAGTGATTCCGGAGCCGCACCGGAACCTGGACTATCTCGTGATTGGCGCGGTGGCCACTTTTCTCTCGATGATCCTTCTTTGGCTCGCTATGATGTTCTTGCCAAAGGACTAAGTCTATTTCGCCTTCGGATGAGCCTTGTCGTAGACGGCGAGAAGATCGGTGAGAGCCACCTGGGTATACTTCTGCGTGGTGGAGAGCCGGGCATGGCCCAGGAGCTCCTGGATGGCGCGGAGATCGGCGCCGTCGCTTAGCAGGTGGGTGGCGAAGGCGTGGCGGAGCGTGTGGGGGTGCACGCTGCTGTCCTGCGCGAGATAACGTGCATAAAAATCAACGATTTTGTGAATACCGCGCGTGCTGAGCCGGGCGCCGCGGTAGTTGACGAACAAGGCCCGCTCCCCGGACGCCGCCCGCCGTTCGGGGAGCCAGTTGGCCAGTGACTCGGCGGCTTTGGAGCCATAGGGCACTTGGCGTTCCTTCCTCCCTTTACCCCGGACCAAGGCCCATTGTTCGGAAGTGTCTAAATCTTCGAGGTTTAGCCCGGCCAGCTCACTGACACGGAGGCCGCAGCCGTAGAGGAATTCGAACATGGCCCGGTCCCGGGCGGGGTAGGGGCGGTCGAGGGGGGTATCGTCGACCGCATCCACGAGGGCGTTGACCTGTTCGGCAGACGGAACTTTGGGAAGCGTCTTTGGTAACTTCGGCAGAATTAATAACTTGGCTGGATTGGCGGTGCAGCGCCCCAATCGAAGCTCGTAGGTGAAGAAGGCCCGGAGAGCGGCGACTTTCCGGCGGATGCTGGAGGCTTCCCGCCGGTTTTGGAAAAGCGCCGAGACCCAGGCGCGGAGGTGTATCAGTTCGATGGCCTCCACGGGAGGCGCGTCGTCACCGCTAAACTGTTGAAATTGCCGGAGATCGCTCTCGTAGTTGCGGAGCGTGTGGGGCGAGGCATTCTCCCGGCGGAGGCTTTCGAGGAATCCGGTGATTTCCGCGCCCAGTTCCGGCATCAGGCCACCACGGAAAGCCACTCGTCAAGCGCCAGCCCGGCAAGGCGGCAGACTTCGGCGTGGCGAGCTTTTTTGTCGTGTTTGAAGCGTTTCCGGGTGGCTTCGTCGAGGTGGGGCAGCAGGTCAAAGGTAATATTGGCGGGCTGGTAGTTTTTGGGGTCGGCGCCAGTGATGTAGTGGCAGAGCGAGCCGAGGGCCGTCTGGCGGGGGAACGGGCGAGGGTCAATGCCATTGATGATATCGGCGGCGTGGCGGCCGGCCATGAGCCCGGTGGCGATGGATTCGACGTAGCCTTCGACGCCCGAGATCTGGCCGGCGAAAAAGATGCGCGGATCGGATTTGAGCTGGAGGGTGGGCGTGAGGCAGGTGGGCGCGTTGATGTAGGTGTTGCGGTGAATCTGGCCGAAACGGACGAATTTTGCGTCCTGGAGGCCCGGTATCAGCCGAAGCACACGGGCCTGCTCGCCGAATTTCAGGCTGTTTTGGAAGCCTACGAGGTTGTAGCTGTCGGCACGGAGGTTTTCCTGGCGGAGTTGGACGGCGGCGTAGGGCCAGCGGCCGGTACGCGGGTCGGTGAGGCCGACGGGCTTCATGGGGCCGAAGCGAAGGGTGTCGCGGCCACGGCGGACGATCTCTTCGATGGGGAGGCAGGATTCGAAGTAGGGGGTGTTGTCCTCGGGGATGTGCGGATCGTATTTGGCCGCGTCGAGGAGGGCGTCGATGAAGGCGTTGTATTCGTCCTTGTTCATCGGGCAGTTGACGTAGTCGTCGGAGGCGTCCATGGATTTGCCGTAGCGCGAGGCGCGGAAGGCGACGGAATAGTCGATGGAATCGGCTTCGACGATGGGGCTGATGGCGTCGTAGAAGTAGAGGCGGTCGGCCCCGGTGGCGCGTCCGACATCGTGCGCGAGGGCGTCCGACGTGAGGGGGCCGGTGGCGATGATGACGATGCCTTCGGCGGGAATGGCGGTGATTTCCTGGCGGTGGAGGGTGACGAGGGGGTGCTGGGCGACCTTGGCGGTGACGGCTTCGGAGAAGCGTTCGCGGTCCACGGTGAGGGCCTGGCCGCCGGGGACGCGGGCTTCGGCGGCGGCGTCCATGAGGAGGCACCCGAGGCGGCGGAGTTCCTGTTTGAGCTGCCAGGGGGCGGAATTTTCGGCCTCGCTTTTGAGCGAGTTGCTGCAGACCAGTTCCGCCATTTGGCTGGTCTGGTGGGCGGAGGTGGAGCGGCCGGGCCGCATTTCGAAGAGGTTGACGGGGACGCCGGCGGAGGCGAGTTGCCAGGCGGCTTCGGAGCCGGCCAAGCCAGCGCCGAGGACTGCTACGGGGTGAGGCACCTCTTCATTATCGCGCCGGGTGGGCCGGGGGCCGTTCTACTCGATCTGTCCGCCAAAGGCCAGCAGGCGGCCGTCGCAATCTCGCACGACGAATTCCCGCATGTTCCATGGCGTATTGTCCAGTTCGCGAGCGATCGTCACGTTCTTGGCGCTGAGCTCTGCGTGGAGGGTGTCCACATCATCGACAAATAGGTAGGCGTCGAGAAGCTCCTCGGCGTATTTTTCGGGATTGGGCGTGGGCGGTTCCGCGCGGCGGAAGTGGATGGCGTGTTGGTCCCGGGTTACGATGGCGTAGACCGGCGGGTCCTGCCAGGTCCCCTGGCACTCGAAGCCAAGGACGTCCTGGTAGTAGGCGAGTGTGGCCGGAATATCGGTAGTGAAAAACTGTGGGGCGATTCGACGGACCATGGCGTGATTGTACAGTCCGGCGAGGTGGAACGTGTGTGCGGCTAAGGATCAATGGCCTGCGGTCGAAATCCGTCCAGATCTAGGAGGAAATGTCCCAACTTCCGCAGGGGATGGTCCTTTTCCGGATTCCACGCTTCCATCAGATCGTAGCGGCCTCGCTTTACGCCCTCTACCATCCACATGGTTCCGTCCGCTCCCTTGGGTGCGCTGCGCCCGCGTGTGGGAGTTGCCCAGAGGTTTAGCTCTTCTATCCGGGCACGAATCCACTGCACCTGCGGCTGGGTGACGCTTCGCTGCTGATGTCTGCTTAACGCGCCGGGATAGGAACCGAGTGGCTCGCAAACGCCGCGTGTCTTGAATTCTTCCTTGTACTCGCGCAAAGTCAAATCGACGACTAGGCTCCTGCGCAGGAGGAATCCACCGATTCCGTCTTCGCGCTTACCCTTGCGACGCAGCCTATATGGCAGCATGGCAGTGTCCGCGACGCCGTCCGCCGCTCCGTCGAACACCACCCCCTATGTCTGCCGTCTCGTCATCAACAAGCTATGCGCCTTCTGCCGGCCCGCAGGTGTCGGGGCGGCGGCAATTCGCAGAAAGGGTTCCGCGTCTTTCCGGGAACTTCGCGTGTTGCGGAAGAAGCACGCGGCGAAATACCTGTATTCGCCGGTTCAGGCATTGACGCAAGGGGAGCGGGCCGGGCGTTCGACACTACGGCGAAACGAGACACGGTATTGCCAGCACATGCGTCGGACGAGCGGCGCGGCGAAGGTTCGGTTGATTTCGCTTCATGAGGAAAATTACTCCGTCCCATATGCTTTACTGAGCCCATGCTGAAACCTTCCGCGCCCTCCATCATGTATAAGTACGGGGACCGTAACGCGTACAAGATCCTCGAAACGAACGAGATTTTCTATCGGCGTGGGTCCAAGCTGAATGATGTCCTAGAAATTACGCCGATCCCGAAGTTCAGCCAACGTCAATATCTCGAAGCAAGAGATTTGGTGGTTCGCGGGAATCCATGGCTTGCCGGGGCAGATATTCCTCCCCAACATACGAGGAAAACGTACGCGCCCTTGCCGAGGCGCTCTCGCCGATATTTTGCCTCTGTCTTTCGGAACGTTGGGACATTCTGCTGATGTGGTCCTACTACGCCGAAGGGCATCAGGGCCTTGTAATCGGGTTGGATACGAACGTCCGAAAACTTGTGGGGGACGAATTTCAGCGGATCAAATACGCTGCTTCTCGTCCGACTATTGGTTACGGTGACGAAAACGCTTGGAAGAAAGCGATTTTCACGAAGGCTAAATGTTGGCAACATGAGCAGGAGTGGAGGGCGATTCGCGTCGAACCAACCGAGGAGTCATGCAAAGTCATCGGTGAGGTGCCTCCTGAAGCGGTGAGGGAGGTGGTCATCGGTTGTCGGATGCCAAGTAACGTTAGGAAACAGATCGCTGAATGCCTATCGGACTCCCGTTTCGCGCATGTAGTCCTCCATGAGGCTTACCCTCACAAGAAATTGTGGACTTTGCAAAGGCGCCGAATTGCTTTGTCGGCGCTCATTGCCTAGACCGCCGTAATGCGGCATCCATTCAAGCAGGAAATTGGCGGCGATTCTGAGGCAGACCGGCGCAGACTGATAAAACACCTCCGTTAGCCCGGCTTCTCGTTCCTTACGCCGGATCGGGCTCAGAGATTATCGGAGCGAGCGCGGCAGGATGGAAGCGGATCGTTGCTTTAATAAGGTCCGCCGAGTTCGCGTGTAATTGCGCTCGCGGATCCTTCTTCCACTTTCGGCTGACGGGCATACATGCGATTCCTTGAACTGTTGCGGATGGACGAGAATCATACCAAACGACTTTCCCTCTCAGGAACGTAAACAAACACCTTCTAAGGTTGTTTTCAGGTGGACAACACTCAGATCATTGTCCGCCGTGGGCTACTCAACTTTCTTCGTCCTGATCCGAGGAGAAGTCATAAAAGACGCGTAGTTGATTTCGATCCGGATCCGTTGCGATGAACTCCCGTAGATGCCAGGGTTTGTCTTGAGGTTCCGCCTCGAAGGTTGCTCCGTTTTGCTTCCAGCGCTCGTACAACTCATCCACTTCGGCCTTGCTGTTCCGGTTCAGCCAGATGGTGGCCGGGCCGGCGGTTCCGTATTGCCGGCGAAAGCCGGCATTGGTGAGGAAGATGCGGCAGCCGTCTTGCGAAATGCCGCCGATCCCGCCTTCGTTGTTGCCCCAATCGAAGGTGAAGCCCAGGCACCGCACATAGTAGTCCGCCGCGCGGTCTACGTTGGTGACCGGGATTTCCGGGATGGCTTGCGGAAAGGAACTTGGCATGGGTCTCCTATTGTTTTTGTGCGATGAGGCGTACCAGGCGCAGCTTCTTGCGCGCCCATTCGTGCTCGGCCGGAGAGTCTTCGTACTTGATGATGCGAAAGCCCTCGAAAATCTTCAGCAACTCGTTGGTATCGTACTCGAAGGGCGCGTTGGCCGCTTCCTTATGGCTGCACTCCACGACGACCAGGCCTCCCGATTTCAGTGCTTGCCGGACGCGGTAGACGCTGCGCTTTTCGATGGGATAGAGGATCGCGATGAGATCCCACTGCCCGTTGCCAAAATCGAACTCTTCGTCCGAAGTGACCTGTGTGCGAATGGATAGTCCTTGCCGCGCCGCCGCCTTTTGTGCCTGTTCGATACCAACATGTGAGACATCAAATCCGGTGACCTGCCATCCCCTCCCCGCCAAGTAGAGAGAGTTTCTGCCTTGCCCCATGGCCACATCCAGCGCCCGGCCCGGCATTCGTTCCGCCACCGCCTCAACGAGCAGTTTATTTGGCGCGGTGATGAATTTCGGAGCGGACGCCTCGTAGACGGGGTCATAATACGTCCCTTCGTCCCTGGCCGTAATAATCGATATGGTTTTGGCCGCTACACCGGGTTCCATTCCTCCAGCGATCAGCCTTTTTGTGTACGCCTCCAGCGCTATTTCCCAGGACAGGCCACGGTTTTGCGGCGCTTGTTTCCATTCCACGAACGCTCGATAGGCCGCGCCGCCGTCGGTTTGCCCCTGTGTGACCCCGAGGGACAGACAGAAGAGGACCATTCGAATCTTGGCAGCCCAAGCCATTACTGGCTAGGCTATCCCATTCTGTGCGTCTGGAAAGACTCGATCGCCGGTGCTTTGTCATTGTGTTACTACTGAGCCGTGGCGTACTCGTTAGGAATCGCGTTTCTCCTTGTCGCCTCGGCGGCTTGGGGAGAAGCTGCCGCCCGATGGCAAGACTCGTCGCCGCATCAGTCCCAATTCGTGCCGGTTGCCCCGGATGTCGAATTGGAAGTTTTGGATTGGGGCGGCACTGGGCGTCCTGTTCTCTTGCTGGCCGGATTCGGCAATACGGCCCATGTGTTCGACAATTTTGCGCCCCGGTTGCGAGCGCTCGGTTGCCGGGTGTTGGGCGTGACCAGGCGCGGGTTCGGCATGTCCTCGCATCCAGAATCCGGCTATGCGCTACAGCGGCTTTCCGCCGACGTTCTGGCTGTTCTGGATGGGCTCCGCATCGAGTCCGCCATCCTTATCGGACACTCGATCGCGGGATTGGAAATGAGTCTGCTTGCCGCGCAACATCCCGGCCGTATTGGCGGCGTGGTCTATCTGGATGCCGCAGACCCAAATTTTCTGGAACGGCTTCGGGAGCCCGGGGCCAGAGGGAGATTGCCGGAGCTTCCGTTTCCATCTCCTGCCGCTAGGGACCGGAACGGGTTTCGCGAATTGCAGGATTGGTGGCGAAGGCAGTGCGGGATTCTGCTCCCAGAGGCCGAGTTGCGGAACAGCTATCAGGAGGAGCCTGCGGGGCGGGTGGGCGCCTGGCGCGGGGCTCCCAACGTGTGGGAAGAGCTATCCGCCAGCCAATTCGACGCGGACGTGCACTCTTTTCGTGCTCCAGTCCTTGCCCTCTTCGCTGTCCCGCGGACGGCCGCCGATGTGGAACCGTGGGTGCGGCCATATCTCCAGAATCATAGGGACACGCTGGAAACTTCCTACGAGTTCGCACGGAAGGAGCGGGAACTGGTCCAGGGGCAGTTTTTTTCCGCCCGGCCGAATCGGCAGGTTGTGGAATTGCCGGGCGCCAATCACTACGTATTCCTCTCGCATCCGGACGACGTGTTGCGAGAGATTCGCCGGTTTCTTGCCCGACTGCGATAGGGAGGCCTATGCCTGTTTATCGACGATCAGTTCCTGGTAACGGCGGCCGCAGTAGCCGTCGGTCATACCGGCGATGTATTCGCAGATGACGTGGTGGGCCGGGCGGACGGCTACCTGTTCGCGGTAAGGATCGGGCAAGCGCATGGGGTCCGCCTCAAAGTAGGCAAAGAGTTCGCCGATCATTTGTACCGACCGTTCCCTCTCCGCGTTCAATTCCTTCGACAGGTAAACTCTCTGGCGAAGGAAACGCTTCAGTTCCAGGCAGGTCTTCCGCGCATCGGGAAGCAGGCAGGCGAGGCGCTGGGGATGGCGGCGCACATCCTCCACCGAACGCGCACCCGCGGCGCGGCAAGCGGCCACGGTGCCGTCTACAAAGCCGGTGACGAGGAGGTCGATCATCTGGCGCAGCGCTTCATGGAACTGCACGCGGGCGGGCGCTCCGGGGTACATGGACTGCGCCGTGTCGTAGAGGTCGTCCCAGGCCGGAACGGCTTTCCCGAGTTCGGCGAGCGTGAAAAAGCCGGCCTGTTGGGCGTCGTCGAGGTCCGCGGTGGAATAGGCGATCTCGTCGGCGAGGTCGATGAGTTGCGCCTCGATGGGGGGGCGTTGATCGGGCAGGTATTCGTCGAGTTCGGGATTTTCGCCGGGTACGAGGTCGCGCGAGTGTTTGACGATGCCTTCGCGGAGTTCAAACGTCAGATTCAGGCCCGGGAAGCGGGCGTAACGTTGCTCAAAGTTCTCGACAATGCGGAGAGCGTGGAGATTGTGGTCAAAGGTTTCTCCGAAGCGGGCCATCTGGCGGGACAGCTCTTCTTCGCCGGAGTGGGCGAACGGCGGGTGGCCGATGTCGTGAACGAGAGATAGCGCTTCGGTGAGGTCGGGATCCACGCCGAGCGCCTGGGCTACGGTGCGGGCCATCTGGGAGACTTCGATGGAATGGGTGAGACGGTTGCGGAAGTGATCGGAGAGGCCGGGCGTGAAAACCTGGGTCTTGTTTTCGAGGCGGCGGAAGGCGCGGGTATGGATAACGCGGTCGCGGTCGCGTTGGAAATCGTTCCGGTACGGGTGGCGCAGCTCCGGGAAGCGGCGTCCGCGCGTCATCTCCGGCCGGAGCCGGAGATGCGCGATGGGACCGTCGGCTTCGCCAGCGGGGTTCACCGGCTTATTTTTTCTGGGGCGCGGAAGCTTCGCTGTAGGCCGAGATGGCCCAGCGGCTGACGGAACTGCGCGTGGTCAGTTGGCGCAGCGGCTCCAGCATCTTCTTGGCTTCGTCCGGCTTGGACGGGGCAATCACCTTGGCGAGTTCGATCTGGGCGTTTTCTTTGGAGACAAGCGCCGTGGGATGGTCGATCAAATAGCGAAGGTGCTCTTCGGCCTGGGGCAGTTTGCCCTGCTTGCTGTACATCTGGGCGAGGGAGAAACGGGCCAGCGCGGCGTATTCTTTGCTGCCCTTATCCACGGCAATCTGCCATTCTTTTTCGGCTTCGGGGAACTTGCCCTGGTCGGCATACGTGATGCCGATGTAGTAGTGGCCGATGGCGGCTTCATCGCTGGAAGGATATTTCTCGATGATGCCGGAGAAGGACTTGATCGTTGCCTGGTCCTTCAGCTCCTGCGAGGTGTAGCTACGCACGAAGGGGCTGGTACCCGGGCCGACGACGGATTGCTGATCCTGGAGGGCGTTTTGCAGGAGCGCCTGACGCGCCTCCAACTGTTTACCCGACCAAAACCACCACCCGCCGGCGACGGCGAGAACCGCGACGGCGATGCCAGCGTACGTCGTCAACTGCTTCTTGTGAGACGCCGCATAGTCGATGGTGTGCGTCACCTCATCGACGAAGACGTCATGTTTTAACTGTTCTCGTTCGTGCTTGTCCACAACTATCCCAAACTACAGAGGATAACACGGCACGCCCCCGGAAGACCATGGCGAAGGCCATGGCGCTCAGCCGGGGGCGTGGGTGCGTCAGATTAGTCCAGCCCGCCGTTAGCCGCGCGGCTTTGCAGCGGTTCGGGAGGGACGAGCGCGGTGAGGTTGCGATGGATGGCGAACTTCACCAGGCCGGCGACATCGTGAATGTCGAGTTTCCGCATCATGCTGGCGCGGTATGTATCGATTGTTTTTGGGCTGACGGAGAGGCGGGCGGCGATTTCCTTGGCGCGGAGCCCCTCGACAAGCATGGTGAACACCTGATGTTCGCGGGCGCTGAGGGATTCGATGGGATCTTCTTCGAGTTTGCGGCCGCGCTGCGGGCCAAAAATCTTCTCGACTTCGACGGACGGGGAGATGTAAACGCCGCCTTCGCGGACCTGGCGCAGCGAGTCAAACAACTGCTGGGCGGAGCCGGATTTCAGGACGAAGCCCTGCGCGCCGCAGCGGAGCGATTCGATGACCGTTTTGCGGTCCGAGCGCGTGGACATGAGAACCATGCGGGTGTCACAGGAAGACTCCCGGACCCGGCGCAATAGTTCGAGGGTATGGACCTCGGGGAGGTCGAGATCGAGGAGGGCAACGTCGGGCCGGAGTTCCATGATCTGCCGTAGAGCGGAAGCGCCATCCGCACATTGGGCAACTACTTGAAAATTTCCGCGATGGGCACAAAGCGCTGAGAGCGCCTCGCGCAAGAGCGGAAGGGGTTCCGCGATGAGAAGTCGAATATTGAGAGTGGGTTCCATGAGCCGGCAGCGTCCCTTTGTATTCCGCCCGTAACCGGGCGCCAACAATATAGGAGTGGCCGGACAGCGGGAAAATTCTCCGGGGAATTCGTAGGCCCCGGAGAATTCGTGGGCTCTCGGCTAGGAAAAGCTGCGGACGGCTTTTGCCTCGTCGTCGTGAATCTCGAAAACGGTATAAAGCTTGGTGATCTGCAGGAGATCTTGTACGCGTTTGGTGAGGTTGAGCAGTTTAAGCTGCCCGCCCTGGCCTGTGACGGTGGTGAAGCTGGAGACAAGTTCACCGATGCCGGAGCTATCGATATAGTTCACTTCGCCGAGATTGATGAGAATCTTCCGGTTTCCGGCTCCGAGCAGATTGCGCACCTGATCGCGGAGCATGGCGGCTCCTTCACCGAGAGTAATCTTGCCAGCGGCATCGACTACCGTAACGTCGCCAACTTGTCGAGTTGTAATGGTCGCACTCACGCGAGTTTCTCCTCAGTCAGAAATTGCGTATTTCACTAAAGTTACTTCGGCTCCGCCGGCCGCCGCCTGGCGCACGGTAAATTCGTCGACGAAGGTTTGGATCAGCAGCAGTCCGCGACCGCTGCCGCGCAGCAGGTTTTCCTCTTGCGTGGGGTCCGGAACGTGGTTGAGGTCAAACCCTTCCCCCTGGTCACTGATGATAATGCGGAGGGAGTCCGGCCTAGTTTCCAGAACGAGGCGGACAAATTTGGACGCATCGTACTTATTGCCGTGGGCGATGGCGTTGACCATCGCTTCCCGGACAGCTAAGCCGAGGTCCATGCAGGCATCCTCATCGAGACCGAGTTGCTTGGCGGCATCGACGCAAAGGGATTCGGCACTATCCACGCTTTCGAGATTGGACTCTAGCAAGGTATCCGTGGTTCCCGGCATGACTTGGTAAAAGAGTATCAGAACGACGCCGGGATCACCAGACGCGTAGGCCGCGCGGGGCGAGGCGGCGAAACTCGCGCGGCGTGACGCCGAGGCGGGCGCGGAAAGCGCTGGAAAAGTGAGCGTGGCTGGAGAAGCCGGATTCAAGCGCAACGGCGGTGATGTCCTTGGACGAGTTGGCGAGCAGCCTTTGGGCGCGGCGCAGGCGCTGCTCGATGATGTACTGCGCCGGCGTTGTGCCGAAGCTGGCGCGGAAGGCGATGAGGAAGTCGTGGGAGGTCCTGCCGGCGAGAGCGGCGAGGGCGGGGAGGCGAAGGGGCGAGTCGAGATGTTGTTCGATGTGGGATTCGATCCGTTTCTGTTCGGCTGCGAGGAAACGGGGGCTACGGTGCGGTTCGGGGAAAGCGGCGCCGCCGAAGCGTTGATAGAAGTCCAGTTGGAGGGCGAAGCTGAGCGTTTCGGCGGTAAGGCGGGAGAGATCGTCCTGGCGAGCGGCGAGCGATTCCAGGCGCAGGGCGGCCTGATGGAAGAAAGCGTCATAGTGGCCGGCGCGGGCAGAAATCGGGCTGGACAGCGCGGCGGGGCGGAAGTGCAGTTCCGCGTAACGAATCCGGCCGCCCTTGGCCTGGGCGCTGTAGCGAGAGCCCGCGGGTATGATCCAGAGTTCGCCGGGCATGGGAGGGCCGAGGGCTGCGCCGCATCCTTCCTGTTCGGTTTCCAGGTGGTTGACCGGGCCTTCGAGATGAACAACCACGGTGTCTGTATCGCGGTGAATGGTCCAATCGACGCCGTTCCGAATGTCCTGCTCCGCCGAGAAAAATCCAGCGGCGGGCCATTGGCCCTGGGCGAGCACGATGCTTTCCATACCAGTCTCCGGAGCGGCAGTATTCAGGGAACGGAGAATTTGAAAGTGGGGCGGAGAATCTGAAAGCCTTTCGGCCGTGTCCTCTCTATAGTTTCCAGTATAGGGGCCGCGCAAAGTGAAAGAGGTCCCCGGAGGAGATACGGTGGCAGAACAGAAGTTACAAGGCAAAGTAGTACTTATTGGCGGAGGCGCGAAGAACCTGGGCGGATTGACTAGCCGCCAGTTCGCCGCGATGGGCGCGAAAGTGGCGGTCCACTACAACAGCGACGCGACGGGCGCGGCCGCCGAGGAGACGGTGGCGGCGGTGCGCGCACTGGGAACGGACGCATTCGCCATTCAGGCGGACCTGACGAAGCCGAGCGAAACGGCGCGGGTTTTTGACGCGACGATCGAGCGGTTCGGCGGGATTGACGTGGCCGTGAATACAACAGGCATGGTGATTAAAAAGCCGATCCTGCAATGCACGGAAGAAGACTATGACACGATCTTCGCGGTGAACTCGAAGGCTGCGTTTTTCTTCATTCAGGAAGCGGGGAAGAAGCTGAACGACCGGGGCAAGATCATCACGGTGGTCAGTTCGCTGCTGGCGGCCTACACGGACTCGTATGCGATCTATCCAGGCTCCAAAGCTCCGATTGAACACTATACGCGCGCGGCGTCTCGCGAATTCGGGGGGCGCGGCATTTCGGTGAATGCCCTGGGGCCGGGTCCGATGGAGACTCCGTTTTTCTACGGCCAGGAGACGGCGGAATCGGCGCACTATAACCAGACAGCGGCGGCGCTGAGCTCTTACACGAAGACGGGATTGACCGATATTGCGGACATCGCGCCGATCCTCACATTCCTGGCGACGGATGGATGGTGGATCACGGGGCAGACGATCTTTGCCAATGGCGGCTATACGACACGGTAAAAAAATAAGCGGCGCGCCCGGAAGCGCGCCGCTTATTCAAAGCCGCCGGCTGGTTACCAGTAGGCCTTGATGCCTAACTGGACCTGGCGCGGGAAGCTGTTCTGGTTGGAAACGATGGACGGGAAGAGCGAGCCGAAGTTGGCGTTGTTCGGATCGTTGTTGAAGTTATCCCGGCCGAAATAGTTGTGGTTGAAGAGATTGAAGGCTTCCGCGCGGAATTGGATGCGGAGGCGTTCGGTGATTTGCGTGTTCTTGATGATGGAGGAATCCAACGTGAAGGCGTGGTGGCGCCGGAGTTGGCCGGAACGGGTGGGCAGCGCCTTGGGCGCGTACGTGGGGAGCATGAGCCAGGCGGCCTGACTGACGTCGGCGGAGCAACCGCGGGCGACGGAGAAGGACTGCATGGCAATGGAGCCATCGTTGTTCATGCGCGCCACGCAGGGGTTGAACCCATAAACCTGGTTGGCTTTCCAATCGATATTGCCGTTGAACGGGCCGCCGGCGCTTGTGGGGTCCTTTAAGGGCATCAGGAAGTTGGTGCCGTTGTTGAACTCCTGCGGCTCCCCGCTGGCATTGGTGTAGAAGCTGGTAACTTCCCACCCTCCGATGAGCTTATTGACGAAGCCGTTGACGCCGGCTCCGAACTTCTTGTTGCGGCCGAAGGGCAGTTCATAAATGCCGGTCAGCTTGAAGAAGTGGGGCCGATCGTTGAAGTACAGGCCTTGCTGCTGCACGTTGGCGAAGGGATCGGTCCAGCCCCAGCGTTCGACGGTTTTGCTGAAGGTGTAGTTGGTCAGCAACATGAGACCGCCGGCGATGCGCTGGTTGTAGTTGACCTGAAGCGAGTTGTACCAGGCGGCGGAGCCGTTGACACCCTGGCGCAAGAGGTTTCCGTTGTATTGCGGGAACGGACGAGCGAGGTCGTAGCGGCGAATCGTGGCCGAGGTGAAGTGCGTGGTTCCGCGGAACGCTTCGATTCCCTGGAAGGGATTGGGGATCTGTGCTTCGCAGAACGCGACGGAGCCGCCCTCCAGCGGATTACAGGATTTGCGGAAGTCGAGCGACGGGATGTTGTAGTCCCGCTCGTTATTGAGATCGACGGAGCGGCTGCCCACATAAGAGATTTCGAGGGAGGCCGATTTGCTGACTTGCCGCTGGATGCCGAAGGAGAACTGGTGGACCTTCGGCGTGACGAAGGCCGGATCAAACCAGTTGTTGTTGCGGCCGGCAAAGGTGGCCGCGCCGAGGCTGGAGCCGGAAGGCACCGCGAAGCCGTTGGGGAACGGGTTCGAAAGGAGATTCGGGAGCACGGTGCGGTTGCCGTCGAGCGAGCGGACGATATCGGTGTTGGTTCCGAAGCCCACGGTTTGCAAGAAGTTGTTGTTGGGGTTCAGGTAGTAGAGTCCGTAGCCGCCGCGCAGCACCATGCGGTCGCTGAGCTGGAAGGCAACGCCAATACGGCCCTGGAAGTTGTTCAGGTCGCGGTTGGCGGCGATGCGCGGATTACCGTTGACGCCGGCGAATTCGAAACCACCCTTGAGGTCTTTGAAGGCGGGATCGGTGATTTGCGAGGCGTAGGGAACGGGAACGGTGGGGTTAAAGCCGCGGTTCTGGCGGTTCCATTTTTCATCGGGCGGGCCGTTGTAGTCCCAACGGAAGCCGAGGTTGAGGGTGAGTCTGCGGGAGACTTTCCAATCGTCCTGCAGGTACGGCGCGAAGTACCACTGCCGGTTGAACGGATAGACGGGGAAGTTCTGATTGCCGGAGACGGCACCCAGCAGGAAGCTTGCGTAAGCGTCGCCGGCTGTGGCCTCCGCCTGGTTGAAGATACGCTGCGTGAAGGAACGTTCGCCGACGATATTCAGGATATTGCCGCTGTTCTGCTGGAGATAGTGAATGCGGCGGAGATCCATGCCCATTTTGAGATTGTGGGTGCGGACGATTTTGGTGACGTTGGCAAACAGGTTGTAGTTGTTGGTGAAGTTAAAGCTCTGATAGCGGCCGAGCGTGGCGTACGCATCATTGAAGTTCCACCGGCCAAAGTAGGTGGGGCCTGGCAGTCGGGAGACCAGGCTGGCAGGTAGGCCGAGACTGGTGAGGTCAAAGTTTTCGTTGGCGCGGCCGAACCCCTTTTCGATGAAACGGTTGTAGGAGGCGCGAACGTTGAAGACCAAGGTGGGCGTGGCGGTCCAGAGCCAGTCGGCGACGTACGCGTCGTTAATGCGCTGGAAGGGTTGCTGGCCGTCGGTGCCAATGGCGTTATCGATGCCGTTGACGGCGCGGTCCTCGGTGCGGTCATTGGAGGCGTGCCGGAAGTAGGCGCGATGTTTGTCGCCGAAGTTCCAATCGAACTTGAGGATTAGGTTATAGAACCTGTCGTTGTTCACATAGCCGGGAAGCCGGTGGTTGTTGGTGGAATACTGTTGATTGGCCGGGGTGGCGGAGTTGGGCAGCGGCATGAACTTGGTGACCGCGGCGGCGACGGGGCTGATGCGGCTGGGCGGGATGATGTTGCCCGGGAATGCGACGCGCTGCGGGTCGCCGTTGACCAGTTGGAAATTGGTTGGGTCATAAATGACGACCGGAAGGCCGGAGGCGTTGCGGAGCTTAGAGAAATCGCCGTTGCGCATTTCCGGTTCCGGGTAGGAGTTGGTAAGCGGATTGGGCGTTTTCTCCCGGTAGTTTTCAAAACTGCCGAGATAGAAGAGTTTTACGCGTGATTCCTTCGTGAGGATTTTGGGTAGATAGACGGGGCCATCCAGTTGGAAGCCGTATTGATCGAGGGTGTGATCGGCCCGCTTGTTCTTTATGCCGGCAGGTTGCACGACAGCGTTGCCCTGGAATGTATTCGCGTCCAGGAACGGCCGGCGCAGAAACTCCCAGCCGGTGGCGTGAAAGGCCGTCGTGCCGGATTTGAGCACTACGTTAAAAACGCCGCCGCCGGTTTTGCCGTACTGCGCGTCATAGGAATTCTGTTGCACGTTGAATTCCTGTACCGCGTCCACGATGGGCACATAGGCGATGTTGTTGTTTCCGGCCTGGCCGTTGTTGGGTGCGCCGTCAAGCATGAATTCGTTGGTCGACTGGCGGCCGCCATTGACGGACCACTCCGCGATGGCGCCGTTGTCAAAGGGCCTTTGCCAAATGGCCGCGCCGCGGAATACGACGCCGGACATCATGGTTCCGAGCATGAACGGATTGCGTGCGTTCAAAGGCAGTTCGGAAACCTGGAGCGAGTTGACGACGCCGGACCGGGAGGCTGTCTGCGTTTCAAGCAATGCGGCTTCGCCGGTGACGTTCACTGTGTCGGTGACAGCTCCGACTTCCAGATTGAAGTCGATGCCTGCGATCTGGCCCACTTGCAGCGTGAGGTTTTCCCGATTGACAACCTTGAATCCTTGCGCCGAAGCGCTTAGCTGGTAGACGCCGGGACGGAGGAAAGGGATGGTGTAGGACCCGGAAGCGTCGGTGGTGGCGGTGGACGTTTCGTTCGTGGCCGTATTGACGGCGCGGACGGAAACGTTGGGTACGTGCGCTCCGGAAGGATCCAGAACGCGGCCGGTGATCGTGGCGCGGAACTCTTGCGCGAAGAGGCCTGCAACGAACAGCGACAGAGCTGACAAGACTCTGCAGGTACGGAACATAGTAACTCCCCAAATAGTGCGCTTTCGGGTTTTCTTAAGAAACCTTTGGATTTCTCTGGAAAGTCGGCTCCCCAAAAGCGTTTGGATGAATTTACAAGAAACAAAACATTTATGCAACCGGGGGGAGCCGTAGTATGTTGTGTTGCAAGTGCGGAAGTGTAAATTAGCGGTACTTATCTGCGTGTGGACGGCACTATGGGCACAGTCGGGCGATCCCCTGGCCAACGCCACGCGGTTGCTGCGCGCCGGGAAGACGGCCCAGGCGCGGAGCGAAATTGCGGCTTATCTGCAAGTGCACCCTAAGGACGCCGAAGCATGGTTCCAATTGGCGCGCACGTATTTGGCTGATTTTGCGCTTTCCACGGACGCCGGGAAGAACCGGATTTCGATTGCCCTAGCGGTGGAGGCGCTAGCGTCCGCCATTCAGGAGAATCCGGACCACGTGTATGCGCTGAAGGCTAAGTCTGTATTGCACGCGCGCGCGGAGCTGCTGCACTATGATCCGAATCAGGCATTCGAACTGGCAGCGCGCGTCGTGAAGCTACAGCCCTTTGCGAACGAATACCTACTGAATCTGTCGGAATGGATGACGGGCGAAGTACGGTTTTCCGAACATAACGAGCATCGCGTTCCGCATGATCCGCAGTTGGGAATTGATCGTTCGATTCCGCTGATTTCCCGCGTGATCGCTAGCGCCACGCCCTATACGGAGGAAGAAGGCGCAGCTCTATTTCTCATGGCCAAGGCGCTGGCGCGGAAGGGCGACCATGGCGGTTCGCTGGAGTATTTTGAGCAGGCGCTGGTGCGGGCGAAGTTGCCGTCCCAGCGGCGCGAAGCGCTGCGCGAGCAGGGGGCGAGTTTATACCGGCAAGGGGCGTTCCAGGATGCCGCCAGCAGTTTCTACCAGGCGACGCAGACACCGGGCAGCACGTTGGTGGACCGGTGGCTACTGCACACGGCGTTGTTGCAACTGCCGGCGGGAATGGCTCCCAAGCTGCCGGCGGCCTCACTCTTTCCGCAGCCTCCGCGCCAGCAGGGGCAGCCGGCGCTCGCCTTTGCCGACATCGCGAAAGAACGGGGCGTGGACCGCCTGGACGGCAATGGCACTTGCGCCTGGGGTGACTATGACGGCGACGGCGATCCCGATCTCTTTCTCGCCGGCTCCGGCGCCTTCCTTGCGGTCTACCGCAACGACGGGGGGCGGTTTACGGAGGTGACCGAAGCGGTGGGACTGAAGGGGACGCCTTCGGGTTATAGCCTGAACCTGATCGACTACGACAACGATGGGCGCGTGGACCTGTACCTGGCGTTGAACGGATGGTCCGGGCCCATGCCGAACCGCCTGTACCGGAACGTAGGCGGACGGTTTGTGGACGTGAGCGCGGCGAGCGGCGCCGCGGACGGAGGATCGGGCTTCGTGTCGCTTTGGGGCGATTTGGATAACGACGGGTATCTGGATCTGGCAATTGCCAACGGCGTGTTGCGCGACGGGTCCACGCCGCAGATCTACCGCAACAATAGGAACGGAACATTTACGAACGTGACGCGTGAGGCGGGCATTGTGGAACCGCCGTCTTATGGTGCGATCGGCATTGCGCTGGGGGACTACGACGGCGATGGCGATCTGGATTTACTGGTCAACGGATTGGACCGGACTCCCAACCGCCTTTATCGAAACGATGGGAAATGGCGCTTCACTGAGGTCGCAAAACGGGTAGGCGTGACGCAGCCGCCGCACAATGGATTTGTCTGCTTCTTTTTCGACTACGACAACGATGGGCGGCCGGACATACTGACGACGAGCCTGGCCCCATGGGATGCGGTGGTAGAAGCCCTGGCTGCCAGCTACCGGCCCCTGGCGCCGCATCCGGATTCCGTACGGCTGTTCCGCAATCAAGGAGACGGTACGTTTCGCGATGTGACGATGGAGGCCGGGCTGTTTTACCCGATGGGTGTGATGGGGGCGGGAGTAGCCGATATCGACAACGATGGCTACGTCGATCTCTATTTCGGTACGGGTGATCCACAGCTTTCGCGGTTGGAGCCAAACCGGCTATTCCGTAATCGCGGCGACGGAACGTTTATCGACGTGACCGCTTTGACAAATTTCGCGCGGCCGGGCAACAAAGGACACGGCGTTAGCTTTATCGACCTGGACGAGGACGGGGACTTGGAGATTTATGCGCAACTGGGCGGCCACTACCAGGGCGACCATGCCCGGAACGCCTTTTACGAGAATCGGAGCGGGAGCCGGGGGAATTGGCTGGAGATCGACCTGACGGGCGCGAACCCCGTAGGCGCTACGTTGTTGTTGGAAGCGGGCGGCAAGAAGCAACACCGGGAAGTGAAGGGCAGCGAAGGGTTCGGCGCCACGAGCCCGATGCGGGTCCATTTCGGTTTGGGCGCGGCTACGGAGGTACAGCGGCTAGAGGTGCGTTGGCCGACCGGCGAACGCAGAGCGTTGCACCGTGTGAAGGCAAATCAAATTCTGAAAGTGGGGATCCGGTAGATGCTACGGTGGGTGCTGGCATCCCTGTTGGCCGCCGGTCCGTTCGGACACACGCTGCGAAACCACGAGACGGCTGAGAAACACCAGATCGAGACGATGCCCGGCGGCGTGGCGGCGTTCGACTTTGACGGTGACGGGTGGGACGATCTGTTTTTCACCAATGGCGCTCCCCAGCCGTCGTTGCGTAAACGGATTCCGGAGGACTGCAACCGGCTCTATCGCAACGTGGGCGGCCGTTTCGAAGACGTTACGGCGCAGAGCGGCCTGTGCGGTACGGGTTACGACATGGGCGCGGCGGCCGCCGATTTCGACAATGATGGACGCCCGGATCTCTTTGTTGCCGGCGTGCGCGAGTCCGTGTTGTACCGCAATCTGGGGGGAGGTAAGTTTGCCGCTGTTGCCATCCCGAAGGTGGACGGCTGGGCCATAGGCGGCGGGTGGTTCGATTACGACAATGACGGGGACCTGGACCTGTTTATCGTGCGTTATGTGCAGTGGAATCCGGCGACGGAGCCCTTTTGCGGAGAAGCCGCGCAACAATTGCGAACCTACTGCCATCCGCAGTTCTACGAAGGGCTGTCGAACATTCTGCTGCGGAACGATGCAGGAACGTTTGTCGATGTCAGTGCGGCGAGCGGCATCGGCAAGGCCGTGGGGAAGGGAATGGCTGTGGCGTTCGGCGATGTGGACGGCGATGGTTGGCTGGACGTTTTTGTCACAAACGATACCGTGCCGAATTTCCTGTTTCACAATCGAAGAGACGGCACGTTCGCGGAGATAGGGGATGCGGCGGGCGTGGGTTGGAATGACGATGGGAGGGCCTTGTCCTCAATGGGCGCGGACTTCCGGGACCTGGACAATGATGGCCGGGACGACCTGTTCGTGACCGCGCTGCACAACGAAACATTCCCGTTTTTCCGCAATATGGGCCGGATGACCTTCCGCGACCAGACCTATTCCTCCAGGATCGGCAAGGCGACAATGGCCTACAGCGGTTGGAGTTGCGGCGCGTTTGATTTCGACAATGATGGGTGGAAAGACTTGTTTGTCGCCGGCGGAGATGTCCAGACGAATACAGAGCAGTTTTCCAGCCGCACGTCCCGGCAGACCAACCTGCTGCTTTACAACAACGGAGACGGAACGTTCCGGCCAGAGCCGGTGGGAACGCTGGCTTGGCACCGCGGTGCGGCATTTGCGGACTTTAATCACGATGGGGCCGTGGATGTTGCCGTTAGCCGGTTGGGCGAGAGGCCCGCTCTGCAGATGGGCGCGCCCATTGCTGGCCGGAATTGGCTGCGGTTACGCTTGCGGGGGACAACCTCAAACCGGGATGGGGTGGGGGCGCTGGTGACTGCCGGGCGGCAGACGAACCGCGTGACGACGGCGGTGGGTTACGGGAGCGCGAGCAGCCGTGAGGTGCACCTGGGGTTGGGCGCGTTGGCCGTTGTGCCGAAGTTGGAGATCATATGGCCCGGCGGGAAGCGGCAGGAACTGATGCACATCCGGGCCGGGCAAACCCTGACGATTACGGAACCCTGATGCTATTGTCGGAAGTGACTGTGAACGAACTGCTGGCACTTCTTAACGTATTCATCAATCCGTCCGAAACGGTCCGCCGGATTCGAGGCAAAAAGATCGCATGGTTTCTACCGGTGCTCCTGGGCGGTGTGATCATGGCCGCCTTCAATTACACGCAGCCGCGTATGATGATGCAGGTATTGCGAAACAACCCGCCCGCGGGCGTGTCCGCGGCTGAGAATGCCAAGAAGCTAGACGAGATGGCGCCCAATATGGAGGCACAAGCGCGCTTCAGTACCGTCACCGCGCCGATGTTCGTCGCGTTAATGGCCCTGATGACGGCGGGCATTACGTTTGCCGCTTGCGTGATTCTGCAGATCAACGTCCGCTTTCCGGATCTGTTCAATCTGGTGGCCTACGTGAACATCATTGACGCCCTACAGACCTTGGCGCATTTACTGGTTCTGCGCGGCAGAGGGGATGCGGTCACGATGTACGATCTGACGCACCATTTCGGCCTGGACCTGCTGCTGGCGGGGCACCCTTCAAAATTGCTTACCGGCATTGCCACTTACTTCTCAATTTTTACCGTCTGGCACATCGTTGCCTTCGCATTCGGATTGGCGGCCTTGGCGAACATTTCGAAAGGGAAGGCCTTCCTGGCGACGGCGCCGGGCTGGGTAATCGGATTGTTGTCCGCGCTTGTCGGGGCCTTAGCCCGTCCGTAGCGCTAGAACGCGCGATTCCCCGCGACCCAGGTCTGTTCCACGGAGCGGGTGTTCTTGATATTTTCCAGCGGGTTGCGGCCGAGAACGACAAAATCGGCCCACTTGCCGCGTTCCAACGTTCCAAACTGCTTATCCATGCCGAGAAATTCGGAGGAACTCTTCGTGGCAGCGCCCAGAATCTGCGCGGGCGTCAACCCGGCGTCGTGCATGAATTCCATTTCCAGGTGTTCGAAGTAGCCGGGAAAACGCGCGGGCGGGCCAGTATCGGTACCAAATCCGAACTTCACTCCGGCGTCCGCGATTTTCTTCAAATTTTTCTTGGCGATCTCTATGAACTCATTCTCGTATCGATGCCAGTGCGGGTCCGCGGCTGCCATGCGTTGTTTGTATGCGGGCGATTTGATGGTGTCGCGGTCGGCCGGGTCAACGCTACGGATGAACCAGGGATCGTCGGCGAACGGAGCGCCCTTCGCGTAGGTGAACACGGAGTATTCGCGCGTGAGCGTGGTAGCGGAGAGCCATGCGCCCTTCTGTTTCATCAGGCGAATCAACTCGTCGTCAATCAGCGTATCCCGGACGCTATGCCCCAGGCCGTGCAGACCGGCTCCGACGAGTTGCTTGGCGTCGCTGAGATAGAAGATGTGGGCAGAGGTAGGCAAGCCATATTTGCGGCCCTCGCGGATGATGGCGGCGGAGAGGCTAGCGGGGATTTTCTGCTCTTTACCCAGGTGGTCGTCCACCCAGATTTTCAGCATGTCGACCTTGTGCGACGCCTCGGTTTTGACGGCATCGATTACCTGTTGCTCGGTCTGGACCTCGTAGGGAACGCCCTTCATGCCCTGGGCCATCGTTGGGTAGCCGTTTTTACCCGTGAAACCCCGGCCGGCCGTGAAAATGCGCGTGGTGGCGGGCCGGCCGGCGCGTTGTTCTGCGCGCATGTCGAAGATAACGGGCTGGTCGCTGCCCATGCTGAGGACAGTGGTCACGCCGTTTTTGGCGTAGACTTTCAGCTGATCGTTGACGTTTTCGCGCGTGAAGTTTTTTGGATCCTGCACCATGCGCTTGGTGTTGCCCAGGTGGCAATGCAGGTTGATGATGCCAGGGATCACGTATTTCCCGGCCAGTTCGATCACCTCCGGTTTGCCCGGCGGCAGTTTCATCGCCTTCTTCGGTCCCACATAGGTGATCCGGCCATCGGTGATGACCATGGCGGCGTCCGCCATGGGCTGTTTCCCGGTCCCGTCAATGAGGGTGAAGCCCTGGAATACCCGGGTTTCCGCCAGGAGAAGGCCGGCGCCGAACATCAGCCAGCAGATTGCCTTGCGCATCATGGTTCCGAATTCTATCAGATGAACGCGGCCTATGATTCCGCTTCCCGTAGCGGGTCCGGCTTGTGTTTCGGCTTCTTTTTTCGCGGATCCGGGTCTATGGCCCGGGCCGCTTTGACGATACCGACCACTTTGCGCGCGACGCGGCGCGCGGTGGTTCCGGCGTCTGGTTTTTCCTGCTTTTTCTTCGTCGGCATGATTCGGTTCTCCGTATAGGCGGGCCGGTCAGTTGACGAGGCCCGAAGGGTTCTATAATGATAGTGGTATTCAGAAGGAGGCCATATGAGATCACTTGGGCCCATGGAGCTTTTGATCATTTTGGCGGTTGCGCTGCTGCTTTTCGGCGGCAAGAAAATCCCCGAAGTAGCCAAAGGCTTGGGCGAAGGCATCCGTAACTTCAAGAACGCAATCAAGGAAGAACAGAAAGCCGAGGAAAAGAAGCAGGCATAGGCTTCCTCTGGACGCTCGCACGTTGAGCGAAAAGAAATCGGTACGAAACAGAAACCCCGCCGGTCACCCGGCGGGGTTTCTGTTTGTTGTTAGAGAGAGCGAACGAAACTACTTCTTTTTCGGCGGAACGATCGCATCCTTCACGGCTTTTGCCACGCGGAATTTGACGACCTTCTTGGCCGGGATCTTGATGGCGGCGCCGGTCGCGGGGTTGCGTCCCATGCGGGCTTTCCGCTCCTGGCGAACCAGGCGGCCGAGGCCGGGCAGGACGAAGACACCGTTTTTCTTCGTTTCCTTGATCGCGATTTCCGAATAAGCGGCCAGCAGCGCCTTCACCTGCTTGCTGGAGGACCCTTCGACGGCGTCGACGAGGGCCTTTACGAGTTGAGTCTGCGTCATGCGAGCAGCAGCCATATTGAGCTCCTTACTAAAACTGATTCTCCCGAGAGATGCGCCCCCGGCGCTAAATCATTTCAACTACAAAATGTTCTGGCGACGAGCGATTGCAGTTCCGATAATAAGGGAATCGGAACGCGACTGTAAAGAGGAAAAGTGCCTGAAATGCCCGATTTTCAACGATTTTTCGCAATGAAAACGGCGAAACCCTTGTTTCACGCGGCTTTGAAGGAATTTGTTTCCGGAAAGCCCTTGCGTCACGCGGCGCCGGATGCCGCGGAGGGGCCGTCTTTATTGGCGTTGGACGCGTTGCGGGAACGGCGTTGATAGGCGAGCCCGCCAATAAACACGAAGCCGGCGGCCAGCGGCAGCGCCAGGATCAAGATTCCTTGATTCAAGGCCTCCGCGCGGGCGCGGGATTGGGCCTCGGCCGTACGGAAACACATAGCGCACTGGCCCCACGCCGCCGCCGCGTAAAAGGCTGCCAGCGCCAGGCGGCTCACCGCATTGCCCCCGCGCGGATGCCGTCCGGCAGCAGCGCAAACAGCAGGCCAATACAGAGGAATAGCATGGGAATCGCGAATAACAACGCTTTCGGCAGCCGCGTGCGCAGGTGCATGAACCACCAGGCGATGAGCCCGGCTTTTGCAAACGAAAGGGCCAGCAGCAGCGTCAGCATGAGCGCGGGGGCGGCATGGACCCACGCGAGCGCCGCTTCGGCAAGCGTAAGCAGGGCTAGGGCAGCCCAAACGGCCACATAGCTCATGGCCGCACCGCCATGAGGTAAATCAGCGGAAACACGAACATCCACACCAGATCCACGAAGTGCCAATAGAGCCCGCCCGTTTCCACATCTTCAGCTGTAAACCGGCCGCGGGCTACGCCCCCGGTGAGAACGGCCAAATAGACGATCCCCGCCGCCACATGCAGCATATGCAGCCCTGTAACGGCATAGAACACGGCCCCGAAGAGGCTGGCGGCGGGCGTTATATGATCCACCTGCAACAAATGTCTCCATTCGGCGAGATGCAGCACGATGAACGCCGTGCCGCCGGCGATGGTCGCCAGCAACCAGCGCACAGTTCGCGGTCGGTTGTGGGCCTCCATCGCGGAGACGGCCCAGACCATGGTGAGACTGGAGCCGAGCAGCACGATCGTCATCCCGGTGGCGTAGAGGATAGCGGGAGAGAGCGTGAAGGGATGCGGCCAGTCCGGAGTCGCCAGACGCAGCGCCGTGTACACCACCAGAAGCGTCGCAAACGTGAGCAGATCGCTCACCACGAACAGCCACATGCCGAGCCGTTTTGCGCCCGGCGGGTTCGTGCGCGCGCTCACGCCCATACTCCGAGCAAAAAAAGGAGATACAGCCACAAGAGACCGGCAAAGTGCCAGAAAAGGCCTGCATTGACGCCAAACCGGCCGAGCGCGGCAACGCCCGCGGCAGCGTGAACCGCATGCGCGGCCGTCAGCACGGCGCAGAACGCTTCGCCGATTACCGCCAGGCGCAACTGCGCCAGGACGGCGAGTTGCAATGCCACCAGCAGTACGCCGGCCGCCATCGCCCAGCCGGTCCGCCCGCGGTGAATCCACCAGCTTGCCAGCGGCGCCAGCGGAAGCGTCAGCCAAATCCAGTACGGCAAGGGCGGGGACACCCAGTCGCCCCCTATTGCGCGGCGCACCACCAAGGCGCTTGTGAAGGCGGCAAACAACATGGAACTGGCGGCGATGAGCAAAGACTGGCCCGTGCGCGCGATGTTAGTCATCGGACCACTCCCGTGTATCCGCGCCCCAGGGATTGGCGGGCGCAACCGCGCCGCGCCGCTTGCTCCAGAAGTAGTTGCCGAGGAATAGCAGTTGGACGGCCGCCAGGGTGTATGCCGCATGGGTGACGCCGATGTGCAGCGGCAGAACGGTTTTCAGAAATTCGTATTCTTTGAAATCTGGATAGCGGCGCGGATTACCCACAAAGCCGGCGAAGTGCAGCGGTACAAACACGGCATAAACGAGGGCAAATGTCAGGAAAAAATGCAGTTTGCCGAGCCCCTCGTGCAGAAACCGCCCATACATCTTCGGAAACCAGTAGTGCAGTCCGGCAAAGATGGCGAAGATCGCGGCCACGCCCATAATGAGATGAAAATGAGCCACCACGAAGTAGGTGTCGTGGAAATAGATATCGAGCCCCGGTTGGCCCAATACGAGCCCCGTGATGCCGCCCGTGATGAACAGGGAAACGAAGCCCAGTGCGTAGTGCATGGCCGCGGAAAAGCGCAGCCGCCCGCCCCAGAGCGTCGCCAGCCAATTGAACGTTTTCACCGCGCTGGGAACGCCGACGGCGAGCGTCAGCACGCTGAATGCAATCGACGAATAAGGGCTCATCCCGCTGATGAACATGTGATGCCCCCAGACGACGAACCCTAACCCGCCGATCGCAAGCATGGCGATGGCCATTGCCTTATACCCGAAGACTTTCTTGCCGCTGAACACGCCGAGCACGGTACTGATGAGCCCCATACCAGGCAGGATGGCGATGTAAACCTCTGGATGGCCGAAGAACCAGAAGAGGTGTTGGAACAGAATCGGCGAGCCGCCCGAACGCGTCTGCGCCTGGTCATTCACCACCAGTCCCGCCGGGATGAAAAAACTCGTTCCCGCCGAGCGGTCCAGCAGCAGCAGAATGCCTCCGGCCAACAGCACGGCAAACGCGAACAGGCTGATCAATGCCGTCACAAACCAGCCCCAGCAGGTGAGAGGCATATCAAAATAGCCCATGCCCGGTGCGCGCAATTCAATCACTGTGACGATGAAGTTGATCGCGCCCATCAGGCTGGCCGCACAGAAAAGCGCGATGGAGACGATCCACAAATCCTGCCCCAGGCCTTGCCCCGGACCGGTGATTTTGCCGAGCCCTGACAGCGGCGGATAGGCTGTCCATCCCGAAAGCGGCGCCCCGCCTTCCACCAGAAAGGCGGCCAACAATGTGACGAGAGACAGCGCCGTCGTCCAGAAAGACAGCATGTTCAACACTGGGAATGCCATGTCTTTCGCACCGAGTTGCAGCGGCAGGAAATAGTTGCCGAATCCGGATTGCGGCGCTGTGGTCAATACGAAGAAGACCATGATGGTGCCGTGCATCGTCATTAGCGAGAGATAGAGTTCCGGCGTCATCTGGCCGCCGGGCGCCCCGTCGGGCCAAAGCATTTGAAAGAGCCGCACCTTGCTGTCCGGGTGCACTAGATGAAAGCGCATCACCAGCGAAAGCAACATGCCGAGCAGCACGCTGAATAGTGCCAGGCCGATGTACTGTTTGCCGATGACTCTATGGTCGGTGGAAAAGAGCGTCACGGCTGTGCGACCTTCTGCTGCGCCTCGCGCATCCATTCGTCGAACTCCGCAGGGGGCAAAACCACCAGAGAGCTGCGCATCTGGTGGTGTCCGAGGCCGCACAATTCGGAACAGGGAACTTCATAGGTTCCGGGCGTTTCTGCTGTAAATCGCAGGGGAATGGTCATGCCCGGCACCACATCCTGCTTCAATCGCAGCTCTCGTACGAAGAAATTATGGATCACGTCGCGGCTCTTGAGGTGCAACTCCACGGGGCGGCCGGCGGGGACGCGCAGCAGCGCTTCGGTGATGTCGTCGCGGCCTTTGGGGTCGCGGCTGTCGATGCCGAAGGGATTGCCGGAAGCGTCGTCAATCTGCCGGATGTCCACCCGGCCGAATACGCCGTCGGCGCCCGCATAGCGATAGGTCCAGGCGAACTGCTTGGCGAGCGTTTCGATCCGTAGGGCAGCCGGATCAGGCCCAGCCAGATGGACGCCAGCCCAGATTCCTTGTCCGGCGAAGGCCAGCGCCAAAAAGACCACCGCCGTTGCGGAGGTCCACAACAGTTCCAGTGTATTGTTCCCGGCAGCGGCCGACGGTTGCTGGCCGCGATCGCGATAGCGGAACACGACCCAGGCCAACGCCGCCTGCGCGGCTACGAAAATACACCCAACGACCCACAACGTGATGACAAGCTGGGAATCATACGCGCGGGCGTGTGCTGAAATCGCATCCGGAAACCACCAGCGCGGCTGAAAGAACAGCGCGACCGTTGCCCCGGCCAGCGCGGCAATCAAGATCGCAATTGCCATAGAGTTGTCAGTTTACGACACTCGCGCTTGCGGCAAGGTTACAGTGAAGATAGCGCCGCGCGGCTGCTGATTCTCCGCCTTTACCGTTCCGCCCTGCTCGGCGACAATCGACTGCACAATGTGAAGGCCCAGGCCCCGCCGGCCGCGCGATTTTTTGGTTGTCACGTCGGGTTCGAAGATGGAAGGAAGAATCGACGCCGGAATGCCCGGTCCATTGTCGGCCACGGTGAGCATCACTCCGCCATTCTCCGTCCCGCTAGCGCGGATTACTACTTCCACGCTCTGCGGATTGGCCTGCGCGGCGTTCAAAAACAAGTTCACGAAGACTCGTTCCCAGGCGGCCGGCGAGCCGGGAAGCGCCAAGGAAGGCTCTACCTGCCGCTGATACTGAATCGCTGAACCACGCGTGAAGTGCAGCACGTCGTCCGTATGCTGCACCGCGTTGTCGAGAATCTCGCACAAATCGCCCGTATCGGCAAAGGTCTGGTTCAGGCTCTCCACAATCCGCTCGCCGCGGCGGACGCTGCGGCGGATCGTACTGGCGAGCTTCGTCCACTTGCTGTCGGCGGCCAGCAGTTCGGCGGCCTCGGCGAGTGTTTCAAATACATTATTGAGGTCGTGGGCCAGCCCCTCGACCGTTAATTCGGAGTCAGCGCCCATTGGCAAACGGTCCTACGTGCGAATGGAATCCAGAGTATCGAAAAATTCCGGGAAGGAGACGCTGGCCGCTTCGGCCTCATTCACGATCGTCTCGCCGCCTTCGGCCACCAGGCCCGCCACTGCGAACGCCATACCGATGCGGTGGTCGCCGAAGCTGTCCACTTCCGCCGCGCGGAAGGTCTGCTTGCCGGGGATGTGAAACCCGTCGGCGGCCGTCTCAATTTCAATGCCCATGCGCCGCAGGTTCTCCGCCACCGTGGCGATCCGGTCCGTTTCCTTGACGCGCAGTTCCGAAGCGTCCCGCACCGTCAGGCCGTTTTCGCTCGTCGCGCCCAGCACAGCCAGCACCGGGATTTCGTCGATCAACGCCGCCGTCATGCCCTTTTCGATTACGCCGCCCTGAAACTGCGAATTGCGAACCTGCAGGTCGCCCACCAACTCGCCGCCGGACGAACGCACGTCGAGCACCTTCACCTGTCCGCCGCCGCCAACCAGGAAGTCGATCAACGCGGTCCGCGACGGGTTCACGCCCACGTCATAGAGCACCACGCTCGCCTCCGGGCTCATCATGGCCGCTACCAGGAAGAATGCCGCGCCGGAAAGGTCGCCCGGCACGTACAGTTCGCGCGGTTCCAGTTCTTTGCCGCCGGTGATAGTCGTCGTCAAGCCTTCGGTAATAATCTCCGCGCCGAACTCGCGCAGAGCGATTTCGGAGTGGTCGCGCGTCCGCAACGGCTCGGTTACGGACGTTTCGCCCGCACAGGAAATGCCTGCAAACAGCACGCAGCTTTTCACCTGCGCCGAGGCCACCGGCGATTGATAGTGGATCGCCTGCAGGTCCCGTGTGCCGTGAATCGTCAGCGGCGGGTAGGTGCCGTCCACGGCATCAAACTTCGCGCCCATCTTTTCGAGCGGCGTCATAATTCGCTTCATCGGCCGCCGAGAAAGAGACTCGTCGCCGAAAATAGTGCTCGAAAAAGGCTGGCCGGCCAGAATACCGCTCAGCATGCGGATGGTCGATCCGCTGTTGCCTGCGTCCAGATTCGCCGCCGGGGCCTGCAAGCCGCGCAGACCGCGGCCATGCACTTTCACCTCGCCGTCGCCCTTTTCAACCAGGATGCCGAGCGACTCCATGCAGCCCAGCGACGAGTGCGGGTCTGCGCCGGACGAGAAGTTCTTCAGCGTCGAGGTACCTTCGGCGATGGCGGATAGGATGGCGTATCGGTGGGAGATCGATTTGTCGCCGGGGAGGCGGATAGCGCCGCCAAGCGCTTTCGAAGATGCGATGCGAACCTGCATGGGCAAATTTCTATTGTACCGTCCATGCGAGGTCTGGGCTGTCTGCTCAGGCGCTTGCGCTGTAAACCGGCGAGAAAGTCAGGATCGGCCGCGGCGCGCGATATCGCTCGAATCGGTAGCCGATGCCGAAGACCGTCTGAATGTAGGTTTCGCCCAACGCGCCCATCTTGCGGCGGAGGCGGCGGATATGCACGTCCAAGGTACGGGTACGGGTGCCTTCACAGTAGCCCCATACCGTGCTCAACAGCACATTCCTGGGTACGATTTCCCCCGCGTTGCGCGCCAACATCGCCAACAACTCAAACTCTTTCCGCGTCAGCGTCAGGCCGCGCGTGTCAATCTCCACGCTGCCCGTCATTTCGATCGAAAGGTGTTCATCGCGATACATCGTCGTACGCTCCATGTGGGTAGCGTAGGGGGAGACAACCGCGCGGGTCGTGCACAAGTTGTAAAAAACTTGTAAAAGTCGCGCTACCGGACGCTTTTTTCTAAGAACTCATACGCTTTCTGCCGAATGGGCGTTGGGAAGTCGTGTTCGGCCTCGGGGTGCTCGATAATCAACCGTCCGGCTGGAAAACGGCTGCGCACGGCGTTGGCCACGTCGTCCACGCCGGACACTTCGAAATTGGAGTCGCGGACGGGAGCGTTCACGAACACCGCGCGCGGCGCGATGGCCGCCAGTACGTCGGTAAAGTCGAACGGGACTTCTTGCGGGCTGTTGTGATAGACGGCCGCGATACGCGGCATATAGCGGTTGGACGTCCAGCCTTTCAAGTTCCCGCCATAGTATTTGGCGAACGAGGTGAATCCGCAACTGGTCACGGCGGCTCGAATCCGCGTGTCGAACGCCGCCGCAAACAACGCGTTGTGCCCGCCCAGCGAATGGCCGATCACCGCAATCTGCTTGCTGTTCACGCGCGGGTGCCCCGCCAGCAGATCCACCGCTCGCGTATGGTTCACAATGCCGTACATCGTCGCGCTCTGGTAGCCGCGCCCGTACACTTCTTTGTCGAAGTCAGTCGCATCGTCGCCAAACGACGGGTAGTCCGGAACCAGCGCTACCCATCCCCGCTCCGCCAGTTCCTTGGCGTAGTGCAGATTCACTTTCGGCCCCACGCCCACTGGCTCGTCCTTACCGATGCGCGTCGTCTGGTGGAGACACAGCGCGGCCGGCCGCCGTCCGCCCGTTTTCGGCGTCAGCAACCAGGCGAACACTTTGCGCCCAGGCTCCGGTTCGAAGGTCAGCTTCGTTTGCGTGTAGGAACCTGCATCTACGGTGGAGAGCGTCTGGACATGCAGATTGCGCGCGCGGTCCAGGCGCGGCATAGGCCCCATCGCCAACTCCATCTTCCGAAGCGCCTCTGCGCGGGATTGCGGAAAAGCGCAAGGGGCCAGGGCGGCCAGCAGCAGCGGGACAAGCAGTCGCATCTGTCGATTCTCGCGCACCCGCGCCGCTGTGGCATAAAGGTCAACAGTGCCTCGCCTCTTTGCCTTTTTCCTCCTCGCGCTTGTCCTGCCCGCGCAAACGCCGCCAAAGGGCTATGTCTGCTATCGCGCCGCTGGGCCCTTGCAGATCGACGGCCGCATCGACGCTCAGTGGGACCACGCCCCCTGGACGTCGCTGTTCGTCGACATCGAAGGCGACGCCAAGCCCCGGCCCCGCTTCAAAACCCGCGCCCGTATGTTGTGGGATGACCAGTATTTCTACATTGCCGCCGAACTCGAAGAACCGCACGTCTGGGGCACTCTCACCCAACACGATTCCGTCATCTTTCACGACAACGACTTCGAACTCTTCGTCGATCCCAACAGCGATAGCCATGAATACTTTGAATTCGAAATGAACGCCCTGAACGCCACCTGGGACCTCTTTCTCCCCAAGCCCTACAAAGACGGCGGCTCCGCTGACAACGGCTGGGAGATTCCGGGCCTGCGCACCGCAGTACAGGTGGATGGAACGTTGAACAATCCCGCCGATACCGACAAAGGCTGGACGTTGGAGATCGCCATTCCCTGGAAAGCCTTCGGGGCCGCCGCCCGCCGTCCGCTGCCGCCCGCAAACGGCGATATGTGGCGCGTCAACTTCTCCCGCGTGGAGTGGCGCCATGAAATCGTGGACGGCAAGTACCGGCGCGTGCCGAAGACCAAGGAGGATAACTGGGTCTGGTCGCCGCAGGGGAAAGTGAATATGCATCTGCCCGAATACTGGGGCTACGTGCGGTTCTCAGCGAAAGAGAGCGGGCCGGAACCCACGCCGGCTGATCCAACATGGAACACGCGAATGCGCTTGCAGGCTTATTACGAACAGCAGGCCGGGTTCCGGCGGAAGAACAAGCGCTGGGCCTCGCCCGCGGAACTGCCGGCGTCCCCGGGGCTACGTGTGACGCAGCCAGCCGCAGGCCAATGGCGCGCCTGTATGGAGGGGCTCTGTATCCGGTGGGACGCGAAGATCGAAACGGATTAGAGCGGTTTTACCGCAATTCCGGCGCCGTGCAGTTTCGACTCTACGCCGCTGCGGGACAGCCGGGAGGCGTCATACTCCACCACGATTTTATCGAGCGACGGTTCCACCTGTATGCGCTGGAAACCATAGATTGCGTGTGCGTCGGAGATCCGCTGGAGCAGGGTATCGTCCAAGGGCCGGAGCAGTTCGTAGCGCAGTTGAACCTTCGTCATAGGGCTTTCGTTTACCAGCATACCAAGGCGCTATGTCCATAGCTCATCAATTGGTTGATAAAGCCCGTCATTGGCGAAAGGCACGTATTCAAAGCCGCGTCCAAAGGGATCGTCGTAGCGGATATTGGTCCAGTTGATGCCTAGCGCGGAGTAGATGGTGGCTTCCACATCTTCCACCCGTACATCGCGTGCCGCGGACCAGCCAAACTCCTTCGTCCGAGCTCCTGTCGCGTCCGTTATTCCAATGGCGCGTCCCCCTTTCACGCCGCCGCCCGCGAAGAACACGAACTGCTGCAGGAAATGGTCTCGCCCCGCCGTTGCCGAAAGCGGCCCCACCGTCCGCCCAAACTCTCCCATCATTACCACCAGCGTTTCGTTCAACTGCCCGTTGCCTTTCATGTCGGCCAACAGCGTGCTCAGCGCGTCATCCACCACCTTGCCCAACGAGAAGATCGATGTTTGCCCGGCCTGCGTGGCGTAAATGTTGTTGTGCATGTCCCAGCCGCCGAGCGTCACTTGTATGTATCGCGTGCCCATGTTGGCTTCCAACACCTGTTTCGCCGTCAGCAACGCGTTGCCGAACGAGGTAGTGCCGTACCGCGCGCTTTCCGCCGCCGTAAACTTGAATGCTTTGTCCACGGCCGCGTTGTACATGAGCCCTCGCGCCGATTGATAGAACGCGCTGAAATCGTTCATCGGATCGCCGTAGGGGGACTGTGCGCGCAGTGGCCCATCCAGACCTTGCAGCAGCGAATATTTCGCCTCCAGCCGGGCGGCGCCGTCGGCATTCGTTGTATTTGGCAAGCCGTTCTGACTGGCGGCGAATTTGAAGGGTTCGTAGCTCGCCGGCAGATAGCCCGCTCCCACGGCGCCATCTGAGTTGAGCGCAAGAAATGTCGGGAAAATCTGCCCGCTTGTCCGCTCCGGTTTCTTTTCCACGGAGACGATCGCGCCGATGTTTGGCGCGATGTCGCCTAGTACGGCCGCTGGGTTCCGGCCAATCTGTACCCAGGTCTGAGACAGCGTATGCTGCGCCGCCCAGGCGCGGGCCGAACGAACCAGCGCAATATCGTCAAATGAAGCCGCGAGTTTGGGGAAAACGCCTGTATTCCAGGCAACGCCCTTGATCGTGGATGGCGCGAATGCCGTGGGCGTAATGCCGTCCGTCATCTTCAAGTCGAAAGTGTCAATATGGCTCGGAGCTCCGGCCAGTAGGATGAAAATCGCGTTCTTTGCTGTATTGCGGGGGCGAACGGCCGCGCCTTTCACAATTTGGGCCTGCGCCGGCGCGGACGCAAGAAAGCTGCCCGCCACTCCCGTTCCCAATACGCGGAAAAAATCGCGCCGGCTACCGGCCGGCCGCGCATAAAAAGGCACATGCGCGTGGGGATGCCCGGCAACAAAACGCAGGAATTTGGATTCGTTTTCCATGTCGCAACCCCTAGTAATTGAAAAAGAAGTCTACTTTGTTGAAGAGCGCCCACAGCAGATTTTCCGCTGCTTGCTGCCGGTTGCCCGCAGTCAGCGCCTTGCCTGCCGCGGCCCGTTCACTCTCGTCCGGCAGCCGGGAAAGGACCGTCAGATATAACGTTTCAATCAGTTCCCGGTCGGTCTTGTTGATATTTTTCTTGAGCAGGCTGTCCTGTCCAGCCGAGGTGGAGGAGCGCGTGCGATTCATCACCAGCGCGTTGTTCATCAGTGTGAGCGCCTGTTGGTCGGAACCGTCGCGCCGCCGGTCGGTGTCCTCGCGGTCGCCAGGATAAAACGCGTTCAGGAACGCTGTCGCGCCGCCGCGGGAGGAGGGGCTTGTGGTCTGCATCGCCCACGGCACCACGCGCGTCTCCGCCGCCGCGCCATTGGCAATGCGCGTGGTCACGGTCATCGTGATCGGGGCCGGGAGGTTGGAGGTTTGGACAATGGCGTCGTACACCTCCTCCGCCCAAAGCCGCTTCACCAACCGGCGGGCATGGAGTCCCTCCCAGTCCGGATTCCACTGTCCCGGATACCGCGCGCTGAGTTGATAAGCATCTGAGGTCACAATGCGCCGCATCAAGGCGCGGATGTTATAGCCTCCGTCGATAAACTCTTGCGCCAAGTCCCTTAGCAATGCTGCGTTGGATGGTTGCAGCGTCCACGGAGAGGGAGGCGGATTGTCCGGGTCCAGCCGTTCCGGGTCCATCTGGTTCACTGGTTCCACCAGGCCGCGCACCATCAGTTCCCGCCACAAATAATTCACCGCGGCCCTCGCGAATTGGAAGTCGCTGGTTACCAGCCGCGCCGCGGCGGCGCGCGGCGTTTCGCCGGCGTTTGCCGTTGCCCCGTCGCCGAAAGGATAGTCCGGCGCTACGGTGCGGGTGGAACCGATAGGCGTCCGCGGCGGCCGGTTTCCCGTCGTGGTGTTCAGGCTATAGCCGCCCGTGCGGACATTGGCGAGGGACCAGTAGTAGATATTGGGGTCCGGGCGTTGATCGCGCGGCTGTTGCGTCATCGTCGTCTGCGCAAAGAAGGCGGCGAAACCGTAGGCCTGCAACCGGCTGGTGTTTTTTCCCCACAAGCTCAGCGAATCAACATGGCCGCGCCCGTTATGGCACATCACGCAATTGAAATGGCTGACGCCCAGGAACGTCTCCATGGTGGAGGCCGCCATCTGGTCAAAGTTGTCCTGCGCCGGGCCGCCCGTCGTGCGATTGCCGATCTGCCAGTTCAATTCGCCCTGCGTCCAGGAATTCGTGCCCTCGGCCGCGATCAGTTCGTATGCCATTTTGTTGTAGGGCTTGCCCGTCAGCAGGGACTGCCGGATCCAGGCAGAAAATGCCTCCCGGCCTTCCGCGCGACGCACCGTATTCGTGGCGCGAATCTGGTCTGTGTTCCGGAACAGATCGCCGAAAAACATGGTCCACTTGTCTACCCACTCCGGTGACTGCAACAGTTCGTCCACATATTTGGATCGTTTGTCCGCATCGGAATCGGAGACGAACGCCGTTACGCGTTCCGGCCGGGGAACTCGTCCGGTCAGGTCCAACGATACGCGGCGCATGAATTCGTAGTCCGTAGACCGGGGCGCGGGCTCAATACCGCGCGACTGTAGGACGCCAAAGATATGCCGGTCCACTACATTGGCCGTGCCCGCGCTTTGCTGATTGATGTAAGTCCGGCTGCCGCCGGGAACAAATTGCCTGGTGTCGTTGCCCCGGTTGCCGCCCAACCTGCCAACAATCTCTTCCGTCTCCTGGGAAAACGAACGCCGCGGCCTTCGCGCTGCCCCCAACGCCGCTTCCAGAAACTGGGCTCTCTTTGGTCCGAAGAACGTGCACTCCGCATGGTCCGCGTTCGCCGGCTCCTCCGGTTCCGCGGTCTGCGCCCAACCTGCTACGCCAGAAAGGGCAATGCCGGCCAACGCAAGAAACCCGCCCACATTGCGTTTCATTAAGTTATCGGTCCTCCGCCCGTCCCTGGGCAGTTTTGATTCTACGGGAAGGAACCCTTTGGAGGACCTGGAGTTTCTGGTCTAGGTAAAGTTTTACTTGCATCGGCGGCCAATGGCCTATTCCCCCTGGGATAGGCGGGCCTGGTATGAAAATTGCTCCAGAATCTTCGCGTTTACACGACATTCAAGGAGAATCGGGATAGTGATGGGCAAATGGAGCATTGCTGTTCTACTGTGGACAGCCAGTGTGGCAGCGCATGGACAGGAACTAGCGAATCGGTCGCTGCAAGGCCGGTATTTTTTTCGTCATCTCCTGCTGCAAAGCTCCACTGGCATGCGTACGGCCTACGGCGTGATTACCTTCGATGGGGTGGGAGGCTACGCCTATACGGGGTCGCAAATCGTTGGCTCTGCGGCTCCAACTGCCTTTGCCGGGAACGGTGTTTATACGGTCAAAAGCACCGGGCTCCTTGCTCTCTCCAACCCGCAACGTCCCGGAGCGTCCATCCAGGCCGGACTGGGGCAGGGCGCCGTCGTGGGAGCCTCCACCGGGGATGCCGGCGTCTATGATCTATTTGTGGCTATTGCCGCCCCCGCAAGCGTCCAAACGAACGCTGCGTTCAACGGAACCTGGGATATCTCTGCTCTCGAATTTCCGGGCGGTTCCACCGCCCAACGCCGGAACGCCGCCTTTCGTATGATCGCCACCGGAGCCGGCAGCGGCGGCACGGTCAGTGTCAGCGGTAAATCCGCCGCGAGTTTGGACCGTCTGGAGAACTCCACCGTCGGCAACGTCGCCTACACCATCGCCGCCGATGGTTCCGGAACGCTCACCTTGCCCGGCAGCGGTCTGTTGAACGGAGTCCGTTCGCTCTGGCTTTCCGCCGATGGCTCCCTGGCGCTCTTCGGATCATCCGCGCCGGGCGTACACGATTTTTGGGTGGGAACGAAATCAGCCGCTGCGCCCGCCGCTTTCCGCAATCTGTTCTTTCGCGCCGGCTTGCGAATCGATTCCGGCAAACCGGGATCGTATTCCGGTTCCTCCAGCGCCGCTATTCCCGGCCGCCTCGTTTCCAGCTTGCGCGTTCGCCAACCGGAAGGCGTTCTGGGCCTTTCTTCCGCCAATCCCTACTCGCTGGCGGCGGATGGAACCGGAACAATAGATCAGGGGCGTCTGGCCCTGGGCCTGGAAAGCGGTGCCTTTCAGACCAACGGCCTAGCCGATTCCACGAACTACGAACTCAGCCTGGCCGTCCGTGCCGCTGCTCCATCTGGAGCGGGCGTCTTCGTCAATCCACAAGGAGTGGTCAACGCGGCCAGCTTTGCGCCGGTTGGGGCGCCGCTCTCCCCCGGCGGCTTTTTCACCATCTTCGGTAGTGGCCTCGCCCCTTCCACGGCCGTGGCTCCCGGACTGCCATTTCCCGCCGCGCTAGGCGGCGTGCAGGTTTTACTGAACAACACGCCCGTGCCGCTCTATTTCGTGAGCCCCACGCAGATCAGCGCGCTGGCGCCCTTCGCCGTCGAGGGGACGAGCGTTACCGTGGCGGTTCTGAACAACGGGCAGCGGTCCAATTCCGTGGAACTGCCCTTGTCCCGCACGGCGCCCGGTATCTTCACGGTGAACCAGGCGGGCACGGGCCACGGCGCGCTCCTACACGCAAATTACTCCGCGGTCGGCCCTGCCTCGCCCGCACGCCGCGGCGAGACCGTCCTGCTTTACCTCACCGGACTAGGCCCGGTGGCGCCGGAAGCGGCTGATGGCGCTGCCGCACCGTCCAACCCGCTGCGCACGGTCCAGTCGGACGTTAAGGTCTACGTGGGCGGGCGTCAGGCCGCGGTTACCTTCAAAGGGTTGGCCCCGGGCTTTGCGGGGCTCTATCAGGTGAATTTCACGGTTCCGGCGAACGCGCCAACCGGTTCGGCTGTCGCGCTCGCGATCGAAACTCCGGAAGCCTTCCACGACATGGCGGATATTGCCGTGTCGAACTAGTCCGCGACTACTTTACTTTCGAATATTTCGTGAACTCTTCGGCAATCTTGGCGTCGTTCGCATCGCCAGGGTGAATCACCAACCGGTACCGGAACCGGATGGCGCTACCCTTGGCCAGCTTCAGTTCGCCGTTCTTTGTTTTGTCATTCTCAAAGTCGTGCACGCCGAACGGGTTGGCCGCAAACAGGCCGTAGGCGCGCGAGTGCCAGTAAGTGGGGTGGCGCGGGTTGGCAGGGTGGTCCAGGATCGCCAGGCCCACTTTCTCGCCTTCTAACGTGCCGGCGTAGTCTACCCATGGCGACCGTTTGCCCCAAACCCGCTTTTCGCCTTCCTGTCCATCGGCCATCCGCATCTTGCCGGTATGTTTTTCCTCAAGATCTGTGGCCAGACGGATGGCGAACATGCCTTCCTTCGTGTCCCCGAACGTGACGTCTTCCAGGGCCGTCCAGGTCACGTCGAAATCCACGATGCGTTGCGTCGGGTGGGGGTAGAACGTCATCGTCCGCTGTTCGGCCAGCAGTCCTTTGCCGGAGGCGTCCTGCCACTCGAAGTTCGCGCCAAGTGTGCCTTTCTTCTTGCCGCTCTCCACTTTCGTAATCCGTCGCGTCACAATCGTGCCGCGTCCGTTCTTGCCGGCGCCCTTCTGATTTTTTTCGTTCGCCCAGAAGTCGACATCGTTTACCAGGCCGTGCGTGATCCATAGGCCGCGATGGTGCGGATGGTCCTTCGCCTCTCCGGCCACGGTCTCCATCGGGTAGGAGCGCGTGACAATCTTTCCGTTAGCCGTCCGGAGCGGGTGCAGGTAGGGCTTTGTTGTCTCCGCGCCGACGAAAAATTCGGTAAACGGTTTCCCGTCGATCGTGACGGAAATCCGGTCAGGGGACTGCTTCAACTGGACCTGCGCCATACAGGCCAGGGAGACGGCGAAAACAAGAAGTAGGCGCGGTTGCATCCCTCACATTCGAACACAACTGCCGGGGACTTGGAAACTATGTCTATTCTTTGATCGCCGTCAGAATGCGCGACGGATAAAAGCCCTGCCGTACCAGCCGCTCCTGCGTTACGCGGAATCCCGTGGCCTCCAGGATGCCCGGAGCGGACTTATCCATCTGCCTTCCCCAGAACGCCGGTACCAGGGAGGCCGCCACCAGGTAGGCACGGTTGAAAAATTCCGCCTGCTGACCGATCAAGATCGCCGTCAGCTTGCCGCGCGGCTTCAATACGCGGTGCATTTCTTCCATTGTCTGGTAAATATCGTCGGTGGAAAGCAGTTCGAACAGATAGCAGCAGAAGATGGAGTCGAAGTAGCCGTCGCGGTAAGGCAGCGCCCGCGCGTCCACAGCCTGGCAATGGAGCCGGGAGCGGGGAAACTTTTTTCGCGCGCCCGCCTGGGTCCGGGCCGCCATATTCGGGGAGAGATCTACGCCGCAGGTATGCCCGGCAGGGTTGCTGCGAACCAGCCGGCGGAACATTTCGCCCGATCCCGTCGCAACCTCCAGCACCTTCATGCCATTCTGCAATCCGCTCATCTCGAGCGCGATTTTATGGGCTTTGGAGTGGAAAAAAAATGTCGAAGCCGGATAAACGGCGGCCAGGTGATCGTAGACGCGTTTGGTCCGCGCCGCGATGGTCTGGTGGAGTCTTTCAGTCTGGACGGCGACAGCAGTCTGCATAGACAGTCGTTGCGGCATTGTATCTTATCCGCGGCTGCTCAGGTCAGGAAACTCAATGTGCGTACGTGTTCCTTCGCCGGGCCGGCTATCGACATCCATCCTATAATCATCACCGAAAAGTACCTGCAGCCGCTCGTTCACGTTGGAAACTCCGATTCCCGAATCGAACATCGTCGCCAGTTTGGACTCTTCCACACCTACCCCATCGTCCTCGATTTCAATATGCAGCCGCGTATTGTCCACCCGTGTCCGCAATCTGATTACCCCGCCTTCCACTTTAGGGCTTAACCCGTGCTTAATCGAATTTTCGATGATCGGTTGCAGCAGCATGGACGGAACCAACCGGTCCAGCGTGTCCGGCGAAGTCTCGTTCACAAAGCGCAGTTTCTCCCCAAAACGCGTCATTTCGATGCTTAAGTAGTCGTTGATAAAACTGATTTCATCCCGGAGCGGCGACAGGTTCTCGTCCTTGCGGAGCAGACGCCGTAGGATGTTGGAGAGTTTCCGCACCACATTGCGCGCCTGTTCCGGGTTCGTGCGGATCAACGAGTTGACGGTGTTTAACGTGTTGAAAAGAAAATGCGGATTGATCTGGCTGGTTAATGCCCGCAGCCGGGCCTCCGTCAATAACCGTTGCTGCGCGCTGATCAATTGTTCCTGCCGGATGCTGTTCCAGATTTTCAGGGGGATGGCGAAGGCAAAGAGCGTGGCGGAATAGATGAGCACGAGACCCATCCAATCGGGCTGTTTCCAGCCGCTATAGAGCGTGTAGAGAAACCGGCCATCATTGGGCTGGATCTGGGACAGTGCCCACCGCGAAAATTCGGCGAAGAGAACGGTCAAAAGAACGAAACTGTGGAAAAGTGCTACCCGTCTGTCGTACTTGGCGCGAAACAAACGCCACACATTGAGGTCTAAAGAGGGCGAAAAACGCCAAATATCGTCCTTAGATGGCGCCAAATCGCGCAATAAACCACCTGTTACGCCCATCCCGGCGTACAAAAGCATGGCCATCCACTCCCCATTTCCCAGGCACGCGGGCAGGGAAATCAGGATGCCGCCAGTCAATCCGGTGACGTAACCACCCAGTGCACCGGCCAGCAGCGCCCCCTCCAGACCAAGGTCTAAAGCCTGATAATTGTTGCGGGTAAGGACGCGCAACGCAATACCGCCGCCGAAAATCACCCCGAACCCCAGCGCCATCTGTAATCGCTGCGGCATGGTCCGCTCTTCTCGCATCAACATACGCAGGAAAGCGCTGGAACGGCCGAGAATACTTGCCAGAGCCGCCGACACCGCCAGCTTCATCAAAAGGACTACAAGGTGCTGTTCCAGCATCGCCGTATAATGAGATTATCTTCGCTTTTAGCTAACATGGCGGAAAATAAGGCATTTCGACTGGATAAAGTGGCGGAAGCCGACTTTCCAACCCGCTTCGGCGCATTCCGGATCTATGGCTTCGTGGGCCATTTTGGAGACGAAACCGAGGAGGCTGTAGTACTGAAGATGGGCTCGATGGAAGGGAATCCGCCGATTGTGCGCATTCATTCGCAATGCCTCACCGGCGACGTTTTCCACAGCTTGCGCTGTGACTGCCGGGCGCAATTGGAACTGGCTCTCGACAAGATTTCCGGCGAGGGGAGGGGCCTCATCATCTACGAGCAGCAAGAAGGCCGCGGCATCGGCATCATGAACAAACTAAAGGCCTATGAGTTGCAGGACCAGGGCGCCGACACCGTGGATGCCAACCTGCAATTGGGCCTCGCCGTCGACCTCCGGAACTACGAACTCCCTGTGGCGATCATGAAGTATTTCGGGCTCTCGCAGGTCCGGTTCCTCTCCAACAACCCGGACAAGATCGGCGCGCTGGAACGGGCCGGGGTGCAGGTGGCGGAACGAATCCCCGCAATTGTGGAACCCCAGCAGCACGCAGAGGACTATTTACGGACCAAACGCGACCGTCTGGGTCACCTTCTGGATATTTTTTAACCGAACTGCGACATAGTCGATAGACTTAATGGTCTATTATGGGAGGATGCTTCAAAGAGTTTTTACTCTGCTGGCGGCTTCCCTTGCTCTGGCGGCCCAAAGCGGAACCATTCAGGGAGTGGTGAAAGATCCGACGGATGCCGTCGTGGCGGGCGCCACGGTCACCGTCGTCAGCATTGACACCGGTCTGCGCCGCGAACTGACGACCAACGATCAGGGGTTTTACACGGCGCCGGCGCTGCCTGTGGGACGGTACAAGATTTCCGCATCGAAAACAGGGTTCTCCAACGCTGAGGTTCCTGAGATCAAGCTGGACGTCACGCAGACGGCCCGCATCGACTTTACGCTAAAGACCGGTACGGTTACCGAAAGCATCGACGTAACCGCCGCGGCGGCGCTGATCGACTCCGAGACGACCACCGTGGGGCAGGTAATCGAAAACAAGCGGATCGTGGAGCTGCCTCTGAACGGCCGGAACTACCTGGATCTAGCAGCATTGACGGCGGGCACGAACCCCGGGCGGGGCGGACGGACCCAGGACCAGGGTGGTTTCTCGGCGGGAGGCCAGCATATCTACCAGGTACAGGTAACGGTGGATGGCGTAGACAACTCCTCGGTGGCTTCCGGCGGACCGCTGGGTTTCGAGGCCCAGGCCGTGAAGCCGAGCGTGGATGCGGTGGGCGAGTTCCGCGTGGTGACGAACAATCTTTCCGCCGAATACGGCACGCGCATGGGCGGGCAGGTATTTGTGAACATCAAGTCCGGGACGAACCAATTCCATGGTTCGGCTTTCGAGTTTTTGCGCAATAGCAGTTTGGACGGCACGAACTTTTTCGCCAACCGGGCCGGCAATCCGAAGCCCACCTACAAACAGAACCAGTTTGGCGGGACGTTCGGCGGTCCGATCCGCCGGGACAAGACCTTCTTCTTCGGCAGCTACGAAGGTACCCGTACGAGGCTGGGCCGCAGCTTTGTTTCCACCGTGCCGGTGGACGAAGTCCGCGCGGGTAACTTCAATCGCATCCGGCCGGTATTCGATCCCGCGACCACGGTAGGAACCGCGGCGAGCTTCACCCGGCAACCGTTCCCCGGCAACACGATTCCGCAGTCCCGCTGGGACCCACTGGCTTCCAAACTGCTTGCGCTCTATCCCCGGGCCAACAATGGCACCGGCATTGCGAACAACTATTTCTTCGCTCCTACCGAGAAAAACGATGTGAACAGCTACGACTTCAAGGGCGATCACAATATCAGCGACCGTCAGCGGTTCTCGGCCCGCTACAGCAAACGCACACGCGATCGCTACGAGCCCGGCCCTCTGCCGCTACCCGCCGACGGCGGCCTGGCGACCACAACCGTGGTAGATAGCCATTCGGTGGCGGCGACGCATTCCGCGACACTAGGCGCAACGGCGACGAATGAAGCGCGTTTCGGATTTACGCGAATCATTTCCCGGTTCGACATTCCGTATGACACGTCCCTGTTCGCTGAATATGGCATCAAGGGCATTCCCACCGTTTCCAATCCTGGATCGAACGACCATGGCCTGTCCCGGTTCACGCCGGCCGGCTATGCGGAACTGGGTTCCCGGAGCTTTTGGCCGAACTACAACAACATGGACCTGTTCCAGGCCTCCGACATTCTGTACAAGAACATCGGCAAGCATAATATCCGTTTTGGCGGCGAATTCCGCCGGCAGAATATCTCGCGCCTGGCGGCCCGTTTTGCACGCGGCCAGTTCGCCTTTAACCGGGAATTCACGGCTGACCCCCTTAACCGTGCGGCGACCGGTGACGGGCTGGCCGAGTTCATGCTGGGCATGGCGGCGAACGGTACGATCGGCAATGAAAACGGCGAAGACTTATGGGCCAACACGCTGGCGATGTTCGTGCAGAACGACTGGAAGATCTCTTCCCGTCTGACGCTGAACCTGGGCGTGCGGTACGACGTTTTCTATGCGCCTTCTTTCGTGCAGAACAACGTCTCCCGCTTTGTCCCTGATTTTGCGAATACCGGAGCCAATGCCCGGCTACAGCAGGTGCGCGTGAACGCTGGCGATTGTGGCTGCAAAAACGACTTGAACAATTTTGCTCCGCGCGTGGGCTTTGCGTGGAAGCTATCGGACAAGACGGTCATCCGTTCTGGCGCGGGCGTCATCTATGCGCAGCCAGATAGCTTGCAGGTTGGCGCGAGAGCCAGCAACCAGGCCCCGGACTTCGTGGAAGTCGGCTTCGCTACGTTGGACCGAATTAACCCGCGGCTGACGTTGAGCGGCGGCTTCCCGGCAGTACAGTTGCCTGCCACCTCCGTTCCTGGCCCTGCGCTGGTAGGCATCGACATTTCGCAGGAGTTCCTGCCGACACAGTATTCGCAACAGTGGTTCTTCGACGTGCAGCGCCAGTTACCCTTCGACACCTTGCTGACCGTGGGCTACAACGGCAATGGAACACGCCAACTACTGTCCGGCGTTGACTTCAACCTTCCCGTCGATATCGCTCCCGGCCCGACCCCCGTGGCGAGCCGCCGGCTGTGGCCGTTCTACACGAGCGTCACGCGGCAGTTGCCCGTGGGACGGCTGAGCTACAACGCGATGACGGTGAAAGTGGAAAAACGGTTCTCCAAGGGGCTGACGTTCCTTTCCGCCTATACCTGGAGCAAGACGCTCGACAACGTGGATGAGACGCTGAGCAACTCCGGCGTGGGCGCGCTAAAACCCTGGGACCGCAATTTGAACCGGGGCCGCTCCGCGACGGATCTTCGCCAGAACTATGTCGTGAGCGCGAGCTACGAACTTCCATTCGGTAAGGGGAAGGCATTTGCCAATACGAGCCGCTTCGCTGACTTTGTAATCGGCGGCTGGCAACTGGGGGGCATCCTGACACTGCAGACCGGGCTGCCTTTTACGGTGAATAGCGGCGGCGGTATTACCAATGCCGGCGGCGCGGACCGGCCGAACCGGCTGGCGGATGGGAATCTGCCAGCCAGCCAGCAGTCGATTGACCGTTGGTTTGATCTGGCTGCTTTCGCCACACAGGCGCAATATACCTACGGCAATTCGGGACGCAACATTCTGGACGGTCCGGGAAACAAGAACCTGGATCTATCCCTGGCGAAGAGTTTTGCCTTGACCGAAAAGTTCCGGTTACAGTTCCGGGCGGAATCGTTCAATGCGACGAACACGGCGAATTTCGGATTCCCGGGGGCGAACATCAATGCGGCCGGCGTGGGACAGATCACCACGGCTGCCGAGCCTCGCCGCGTGCAGTTCGCGTTGAAACTGTTGTTCTAACCCGCATTGCAGCAAAAGGAGCGCCGCTCGGCGAGCGGCGCTCCTTTTCGTTTGGCATGCCCTGGACGATTGCGCCTGGGCGTTGCAAATGGCAGGCTAATACCCATGCGACGCCCCGACGAATTACGCACGGATGGTCCGCTATTGTGGTCCGTAGGAACGGGCCGGGAAGTTTGGAAGCTGCTCCGCGCGGCGGCGGACGGGGATTTGCCCGGCATTCGCAAGCTGTTGAAGAAGAATCCCGCGTTGATTCGCGCGCACGCGCACTACCGTACGCCGCTGTATATGGCGGTGCGCGAAAACCAGGCAGGCGCTGTGCAACTCCTGTTGGCGCGCATGGGCGATCCGCTGAGCTTAGCGGTAAACGATACGCTCCTCACGATGGCGCGGGAGCGCGGATATCTTGCGGTGCAGCAGATCCTGGAGGAACATCTGGCGCTGCATTTCCAGATTTCCGAACGTGGCGAGCCGGTGGCGGCGGCGATTCGCGAAAAGAACCTACGCAAGGTGAAGCAGTTGCTGGACGCTTCGCCGGAACTGGTGCACGCCGGCGATGAACGTGGGAATCAGCCGATACATTGGGCCGTGATGACGCGGCAGGTGCGCATGATTGACGCTGTACTGGCGCGAGGGGCCGATATCAACGCTCAGCGATTCGACGGAGCGCGGCCCATTCAACTCACCAACGGCGACTACAACTATCGCGGTTGGCGCGACGTGCCCGCCGGGACCAAAACCAAGCCGCGCGAGGTGTTGCAGTACCTACGCGATAAGGGCGCGGAGTGCGATCTCTGCACGGCCAGCTACATCGGAGACGAAGAACAGGTGCGCGCCTTGCTGGCCGCCGATCCGGGCCTGGCCAACCGGCCCTCCGCCTACGTGACCTACTACGCTTGCTCCGGCACGCCGATCCGGAATGCGGCGGCGGGCGGGCACGCATCGATTGTCCGGCTTCTGCTGGAACACGGCGCGGACCCGAACCTGCCCGAAGAGGGCATCGCGCCGCTGGGTCATGCCTTGCATATGGCGGTATGCAATGGGCACAGAGAGATTGTCGAACTGCTGCTGGCACATGGCGCGCACCCGAATGTTCCTATTGAAAGCTCCGCCGACACCCTGAGCGCCGCTCTGCGGAACGAAGACAAGTCCATGGCGGAGCTACTGGCGTCCCACGGCGCGGCCCGCGGGCTGAATCTGCTGGCCTATTACGGAGACGTAGTGACGGCGGCGGCGATGATTTCCGCGAACCCGAAACTGGCTGATGACACGGAGGCTCTCTGCTATGCAGCGGAGGAAGGCCACGAGGCTTTTGTGCGGCTACTGCTCCACTATCGTCCGAAACTGGCCAAGCGGGTAGGCGTGGGCGGAAAGACGGCGGCCATCACACAACTGCTCTTTGCCCACGGCATGGACCCTCATTTCCGGGACTGGCTGGACGCGACGCCCCTCCACCACTTTGCGCGACGCGGCGATACGGAGAATGCGGCGCTATTTCTGGACCAGGGCGCGGAGATCGACGCCCTGGAGGAGGATCAGCGGTCTACGCCGCTGGGCTGGGCTGCCCGGCATGGGCAACCCGCGATGGCCGAACTGTTGTTGGCCCGTGGCGCACGGACCGACCTTCCGGCGCAGCCGGACTGGGCGCGCCCACGGGCTTGGGCGGAGCGGCGCGGGCACACGGCCATTGTCGACCTACTGGATGCCCATGACGCGATGCAGCGCCTCCACGGTGACGGGTGACGGTTTGAAGTTCCCGAAGCGGTAGCCCTCCGCGATGCGTAGAGGCGTCCAGCCTTGTTTGTTCTTCTTGTCCCACACTTCACGGCGAGCTCCATGGGCGGCAAGGAATTCGACCGCCTTGGGATAGTTCTTGTAGGCCGCGCTGTGCATAGCCGTTTCGCCGTTGTTATCGACAGCATTGATGTCGTTGCCGAGGTCGAGGGCGACTTGCATGGCTTCCAACACCTCAGGTTCCGTGCCGGAGTCCTCTCCGGGAGAACGGGTGCCCAGCCCGGCGGCGGCCATGAGCGGGGTGGAATTGTCCGTATTGTTGATTTTGGGGTCCGCGCCCAGCTCGGCCAGGACTCGCATGAGTTCCGCATCCGCGGTGCGAGCGGCCATGAAGAACGGCGTGGCTCCGACGGTGTTGATGCTGGTGAGACCGAACCCTACCCGTTTGGTCATGCGGGCATTGAGATTCGCTCCCTTTGCAGCCATCTTGCGCACGAAGGCAATGGCGGTCATACTGCCGGAGCCGTCTGGCGCGGGGTCATTGTCCCCCACGCCGGGTTTGCGGACCGTGGGCAGAACATGGAGCGCCGTGAATCCGGGGAGCGCAGCGTTGGGATCCGCGCCCGCGTCCAGGAGAAAGGCCGCGAGCTCGTAGTGGGCGTTGGTAACAGCAATCGTTAGCGCGCCCGTCCCGGAGCGAGGCCCGGCACGCACTTGGCCAAACTTCTTACCGGTGAGCAGGCCGGGTTGCACGGTTTCATTGACATCGACCCCTGCTTTGACGAGCGTGCGGACAACGCCGAGTTGCCCTTCGCGGACGGCGAAGAGAAAGGCAGTGAAGCCGGAGTCCACGCGGGCGTCACGATCCGCCTTAGCGTGCAGCAACTCGCCGACCACCTCTCCATTGCCTTCAGCGGCGGCCCACATAAGAGCAGTCTGTGCGCCACGCCCTTCACGGGCGTTGACATTGGCTCCGGCCGTGATCAACGCGCGCACGGCCTCTACGCGGCCCGTACGTGCGGCGGTCATCAGCATCGTCTCACCGCCGGGCAGCGTGCCGTTGGCGTCCGCTCCCGCTTTGAGAAGAAGTTCCGCCATGGGTCCGCTGCCGTTTTCACAAGCAAGTGAGAGCGGGGTGACGCCGAACTGATTCACAGCCTTGACTTGCGCGCCCGCCTTCAACAGGAGACGTGCCGCCTCCACATTGTCTTCGCGGGCCGCCCAGTGCAGAGGCGTTGTGCCATCTGGTTGCGCAGCATTCGGGTCGGCCTTGCGGGCCAGCAACGATTCCATGGCCGCCCGGTTTCCGCTGCGTACTGCGTCCACCAGAGGGGCGGGCGGCGCGGCGAAGCCGGCGGCGGCTATGCAGAAAAACAACCACTTCACAGCGAAGCCGTCTCCAAGAGTTGCGATACCTTACCCTGGCTATCGGCGAACTTGTCGAGATTGACGCCGCCGCGTTCGAGCAGAGTCAGGTGCAGGTTGGCCAACGGTACGGCTTTCTCGTACCGGATGTGCCGGCCGCCTTCGGTACGGGAGCCGCCGGCGACGAGGATGGGCAGGTTCGTGTGATCGTGCTTGTCGGCGTCCCCCATGCCGCTGCCGTAGAGATACGTCGTATGATCGAGCAGAGTACCGTCGCCATCAGGCGTCGCCTTCAGCTTCTCCAGGAAATAGGCAAAAAGGGAGACGTGATGGGCATTGATCTTGGCCACCTTCATGAGTTTCTCCACGTCGCCGCCATTGTGCGTCAAAGGATGATGAGGGTCGGACACCCCGATTTCTCCGTAGGTGCGGGTGCTGGCTTCCCGGGCGAGTTGGAAGGTAATGACGCGGGTCACATCGGCCTGCAAGGCGAGCACCTGCAAATCGAACATCAGACGAGCATGATCCGCGTACGCGTTCGGCACGCCGATGGGGCGATCCAGATCGCGCATTTTGGATTGCGCCGCCTCTGCTTCCGCTTTTTGCACGCGGCGTTCGACTTCCCGGACGCTATCCAGATACTGCGACACCTTACCTCGATCGCCGGGGCCGAGCTTGCGTTGCAGGCGGGCGATGTCTTCGCGGACCCAATCCAAAAGGCTGGAATCCTTGCGCAGTTCGGCACGCCGTTCGGGAGCGGGGCCGCCTTCCCCGAATAGGCGTTCGAAGGCGACGCGCGGGTGCGCTTCGGCGGGAAGCGGCGTGGTGGGCGAAGACCAGGAGAGATTGTTCTGATAGACGCAGGCGTAGCCGTTGTCGCATTGGCCGACCGTGGTGAGCAGGTCCATGGCGAGTTCGAGCGACGGAAGGCGCGTGGCCTGGCCGATGTGCTGCGCGGCAATCTGGTCCGCGGTGGTTGCCAGATGGTAGTCCGTACTCTCCGTCCATTTGGCAGTGGCGGCGGAGAGGAAAGCTGCGTTGGAGGTGGCGTGGGTGCCGGGATAGGCGTTCCGAAGTTCGAGGTTCGTGACGACGGTGAGATAGTCTTTCACCGGCTGCAGCGATTTGAGCGTCGGCGTCAACTCGCCTAGCGCTCCGGTGGGTCCTGCGGGCGTCCACTCCTTGCGATAGGCGCCCATGGGAATGTAGACGTAGCCCATGCGGCGCGGCGCCTTGGCGGGCGTGGCGGCGAGAGCCGTCATCGACGGGACCATGGCGTCGAGCAGCGGCAACGCGAGCGATGTGCCGATGCCGCGCAATAAGGTACGGCGGGGCAGCGCCTTTTTGGTGACGATCATGACGATCTCCTCATTTGGAAGGGAGTACTGGTAACGATGCCCAGGATGAACGAGGAGAACTTGAAGTCCTTGGTCTTGGTTTCCTGGACGATTCTGCGAATCGCGGGGGCGTCTGTCGTTTCCACGCCGCGGCCCAGCGCATAGGTCATTAACTTTTCGGCGAAAGTGCCGGCGAAGATTTCGGGGCGGCGCAAAAGCGCTTCCTGCAGGCCGTCGACGCCGCTGAATTTGCTGCCGTCGGGCAGTCCGCCGGAGACGTCAAGCGGCTTCGCGTTTTCCGTGGTGCGGTATCGGCCGACGGCGTCATAGCTTTCCAGCGCGAAGCCAATGGGGTCCATCAATTGGTGGCAGCCGCGGCAGGCCGGATTGTCGCGATGCTCCGCCAGCCGCTCGCGCATGGATTGCGGCTGCCCCGTGGAGACTTTTTCCGCCAGCGCGGGTACGGCCGGCGGCGGAGGCGGGGGAGGCACGCCCAGAATATTTTCGAGCACCCACTTGCCCCGAATGACGGGCGAGGTGCGCGTGGCGTAGGAGGTGACGGTTAGGATGCTGCCTTGCCGGAGGAGCCCGCCGCGTACACGATCCTTACCGAGCATGACACGCTGGAAGCGGCTGCCGTAAATGTTCGGGATGCCATAGTGTTTGGCGAGGCGGCCGTTGACGAAGGTGTAATCGGCGCGCAGGAGATCGAGAATGCTGCGGTCCTCCCGCATGATGCTTTCGACGAAGAGTTCCGTTTCCCGGCGGAAGGACTGGCGCAGATTGTCGTCAAACCCGGCATACAGACGCATGTCCGGCATGGAGGCGTTCAGGTTTCGCAGATAGAGCCACTGTTCGGCGAAGTTGGTAACGAGGACGCTGGCGCGCGGATCGGCCAACATGCGGCGGACCTGACGGTCGAGCACGGCGGGTTGGCTGAGCTTGCCCTGGATGGCGGCGTCCAGGAGTTCGTCATCGGGGATGCTGCTCCAGAGAAAAAACGACAGACGGGTGGCGAGTTCGAGATTGCTGAGGCGGTAGGGCGTTTTGGGCGCGGCGCCGGGCGGGTCGGCTTCCACGCGGAAGAGAAATTCGGGACTGACGAGGATCGCCCGAAGGCCCATTTCAATGCCTGTATCGAAGTCCGGTTGCTCCTTGAAAAAGCGGAGCGGGGCGGCGAGATCGGCTGCCGTGACGGGACGGCGATAGGCGCGGCGAGCCACCGTGGAAAAAATGCGGCGGGCGCAAGGTTCTTCATCGCCTGCTTTGGCGGGGCGGCACACGAAGAGACGGCGACGGCTGGGCGAGTTGCCCGCGTGCTGTTCGCCGTAGGGGCCGTTGATGGTGAGGGAATAGACCGCGGGTTGGACGCGCGGGTGGCGGTCCATGTTGAAGTGGGCCTGATAGGGCTGGCGCTCCGTTTCCAGCAGCGCGCCGGTCTGGCGGGGGAAGGTGGCGGCGAGGGTGTGTGGGCCAGCCTTGATGGGAAGCCGCAAGTTGAGGTGCGTATCGACGGCGCTGTGGTCCTGCCCGTTGGGCGGCGATTTGACGGTGAAACGTTTCACGCTGGCGCCATCGATCAACAACTCCACGGCGTGTGTGCCGGCGATGCCTTCCACATGTTCGTTGCGGTCGCGGGCCAGGCGGATCTGAATCTCGTACTCAGCGTCGACGGGGAAGGTATAGCGCATCGTCTTGCCGCCGCGCGTTCCCAGGGGAAGGCCCTCGAAGTGTTCTTCCTGCGTGAGATCCGCCGGCAGGTTGACGGTTTCGCCGCCGGGCGCGCGGGCGGGGATACCGACGGCAGTGCGGCTGATTTTACGGGCGGCGCTCAGGTACCGTTCGAGCAGGGTGGGCGAGAGATCGCCGACGGTGATGTTGTCGAAACCGTGGCTGGATTCGTCGGCGGGCAGCAGGTTGGCAACGTCGACTTCGACGGCAAGGAGGTCGCGGATCGCGTTTTGATACTCGGTGCGGTTGAGCCGGCGAAACGTGTCAGACCGGCCGGGGTTGACGGGCAGGTTGTTGAGCGTGGCTTCGAGGGATTGGATGGCTGCGAGGTAGACGGATTCGGGAGGACGCGGAATTCCGGCGGGCGGCATGGTGCGGCCACGCAGGCGGCGGAGTACCTTTTCCCAGATTTCGGGGTGGTCGGCGGGCGTTCCGGCGGTTTCGAAGGCAAGATTGGCCGCTTTGCCGGCTTTGCTGTGGCAACCGGCGCAGGCCTGATTGATCAGGGCGCGTTCGGGCGTATCCGCGTGCATGCACACGGAGAAGGCCGCCACAAGGCAATACGAGGCCCGGAGCGCGAATCGGCTCATGCACAGCAATATACAGGAATCGGCCAGGGCTTCGGGAAAACGTATATGCTCTTGCTGATGAAGATATTCGGGTTGCTCTTGCTGGCGACGGCCGGTTTCGCGGCGGATGGGCCGTGGATTTCGTTGTTCGATGGAAAGACGCTGGCCGGTTGGCGCGGGTGGCGGGGGCCGGTCAATCCGGTTTGGATCGTCAAAGACCGTGCGATTGTTGTGAACCGCCAGGGCGAGCCGGGGACGCCGGGGAAGGGCGGTACCTATCTGGCGGCGGAGAAGGAGTTCGGCGATTTCGAACTGGAATGGGAGTGGAAGAATGCGCCGGGCGGAAACAGCGGCGTCTTCTACCGCTCGACGGAAGATGAGGAGCGGCCGCAGTGGACGGCGGTGGAGTATCAGTTGCTGGACGAGGGCGCGCACCCGGATGGCAAAGAGGGCGCGGACCGGTGGAGCGGCGCGGCGTATGCGCTGTATCCGCCGGCGGCGGACGTGAAGGCGAAGCCCGTGGGGCAGTGGAATAAGTCCCGCGTTGTGGCGCGGGGGAATCACGTTGAACAGTATCTGAACGGTAAGTTGGCTTGTGCGTTTGAGGTCGGGAGCGCGGACTGGAACCGGCGCGTGAAGGGCAGCAAGTTCGAAAAATGGACAAAGTTTGCAGTTCCCAAGCGCGGGTTGATTGTATTGCAGGATCATGGACACTACACCGCGTTTCGGGCGATCCGGATACGGGAGTTACGGTAGACGCGCAGCGGTCCGCTATTCTGATTAGGTGCTCCGCGGAATTTTCCTGCTCGTGGCGGCCGCGACCGTGCTGGTCGGCGCGCCCAAGAAAACAGCGCTGGATGACTATGTCGCCAGGCCGGACCCGGCCTATTCGTGGAAGCTGGCGCACACCGTGCCCGGCAGGGGCGTGACGGGCTACATCCTGGAGATGACTTCGCAGACCTGGGGCGAAGGCAAACAGGTGGACCGTACGAAATGGGTTCACTGGGTGACGGTGATCCGTCCGAAGGTGCTGAAATCCTCGACGGGCCTGCTGTTTGTGACCGGAGGGGCGAACGACGGACGCTCCCGGACGACGGTGGACGGTACGCTGGCCGGAATTGCGGAATATACGGGCTCCGTGGTGACGGAGCTGCGCATGGTGCCGAATCAGTCGCTGGTTTTTGGCGACGATCCTACGCCGGGACGCAAACGCTCCGAGGACGCGATTATCGCCTACACCTGGCGGAAGTTTCTGGAGACCGGCGATACATCCTGGCCGCTGCGTCTGCCCATGACTAAGGCTGTGGTGCGGGCCATGGATACGGTGACCGCGTTTACGAAGTCGGGTGAGGGCGGCGGGCAGGCGGTTGACAAGTTTTTTGTTGCGGGCGCTTCTAAACGTGGTTGGACGACCTTGACGACCGGAGCTGTCGACGCGCGCGTTGCCGGTATGGCGCCTATAGTCATCGACATGTTGAATGTCGTTCCGAGCTTCCAACACCACTACCGGGCGTACGGGTTCTGGGCTCCGTCGGTGGGAGATTACTTTGCCGAAGGCGTGATGGACGAGATGGACAACCCGCGGTACAAGACGCTGATGAAATTGGTGGAGCCTTATGAATACCGGGACCGGCTCACGATGCCGAAGTTCATTATGAACTCGGCTGGAGACCAGTTTTTTCTGCCCGATTCCTGGAAGTTTTATTTCAAGGATCTGAAAGGCGAGAAGCACCTGCGGTATATCCCGAATTCGGATCATTCGCTGCGGAATACGGATGCCTATGAATCCCTGATTGCCTTCTACGATTCGATGCTGCAGAACAAGCCGCGGCCGAAGTATTCGTGGAAAGTGAAGAAGGACGGAAGCATCGTGGTGGAGACGGGTGACCAGCCAGCGGCGGTAAAGCTTTGGCAGGCGACGAACCCGAACGGGCGGGATTTCCGGCTGGAACAGATCGGGCCGCAGTACAAAAGCAGCGACCTAGCGCCGGCGAAGCCCGGCCATTACGTGGCAAAAGTAGAAAAGCCCGCAAAAGGGTACACTGCATATTTTGTGGAATTGACGTTTCCGAGCGGCGGGAAGTACCCGTATAAATTCACCTCGGGCGTGGTTGTGAATCCGGACACCTATTCGTTTGGGCCGCCCGTGAAAGGGCGGACGAAGCTGGGTGGACGTCCGGCGAAAAGGTAAGAAAACATGTGGAGCTATAAACTCTTTCGAATTGGCGCGCTGATTTCGACGTTGACAGGCATTGCGCACCTGCTTGGATTTCTGGCGGGGAAGAACGCCGAGCCCGTGAACGGGATCGAAATCCAACTCCGGGAACTGCTCACCAGCTATAAGACGAACATGGCCGGAACGATGCGGACTACGGGCGACATTCTGGACGGCTTGCACCTCACTTATGCCGTCTTTATGCTCACGCTGGCGGCCTTAGGTTTCGTGCTGCCGGTGCAACGCAAGGCCGCGATTGTCTTCGCCGCATCGTTCGCCGTTATGGTTGGTATTTCGCTCTGCTATTGGTTCGCGATTCCCACCGTGCTGTTGTCGGCCGCGTGTGCCTGCTACGCGGGCAGCGCGTATCTGAACGTCAAGAAATAGCGTTACTGTACGGGGAGTTCCGCCGCCACGCTGCCGCCCAGTCCGGCATACATGTCCTTCACTTTGGTGACCTTACTGCCTGTGAAGGTAATGAAGGTCATTTTGCCGGGCGGGCGGCCGTACATCCAATCTTCCAACTCGTCCCCGTCCTCCACACGCCGTTCTTTGCGTACAGGTTGCCCCAGCGCCAGCCGCACCTGCTCCCGGTCCATGCCCTCGATCACTCGCTTCTGCTCAATCGCCTTGCGTACCGGTTCCGGCAGTTTCTCCATGTAAGTTTCCGTAACGGAACGCATGTCGAAATCCAGCACTTGGCCGAGCATCTTTTTCACTTCCGCGACGTCTAGCGTCTCGATGTTTTTTCCGAAGACGATTGCAAGGTTCGTGCCTGCCTTGGCCACATTGTCGCGGCCTGAAATCGGCGTCGTGTTCGTGCCCATCCCGACCTCCACGCGCTCATACCACTTCGGCCCCGTCTTCAATCCGTGGTTTAACTCCAATTCCACGCGATTGTCCTCGATGCGCACCTTGGTGATCTGCACCATCTCGCCAACGCGCGCGGCCGGGCCTTGTTCCACGCCTGCCTTGTCCCAGGTCTCGCGGCTCCAGGCGCCGTTGGGGTGAATAGGAAGCGGTTTCTTGGACCGCGGGATCAGAATTTTCGCCTTGGCATATTCGGCCGTCAATCCGCGCAGCAGAGCCATTCGTTCATCGTCGGACAGTTTCTTTTCCTTGGCCGTCAGCGCGGCCGGAAGCAGTAGGAACAGGGCACGGCGATTCATGAAGCAGGTTCCTCCTCCTCCCATTCTTCCACCAGATCGGGCAGCAGCGGCAACCGCTGCCGGGAAAGCGGAACGCGGTGCAGCAGGAAAAACATGGCAACTACCAGCAGGAGCGTCAACAGACTGCCCTCGGGGCCATAGTCGCCGCCGCTCCAGAGTGGTCCGGCCCGCCACTCCAGTTTGTATCCCGTCATACCCACGCGAAAGCCGCTGAGGTTCACGCCAAAGAACGGCAGGGCCACATTCCAGCCGAAATGGATGCCCGTGGACAGCCACAGGTCTCCGGAGCGAAGGACCGCATAGCCGAGCAGTACCCCCCAAAGGAATGTGTTGAACAGGCCGAGCGGCGAACTGTTCAGGTTTCCTGCGTGCGCCGCGGCGAACAGCACGGCGGCGGGCAAGAGAATCTGGAACGTACCGTACCGACCAGCCAGCATCTGAAACGGATAGCCGCGGAAGATCAATTCTTCGCCCAAGGCGCCGAACAGGAGAACAATCCCTACGAGCAGCAAACTCGGCCAGGAGAACGGAAAGTCGGGCGCGGGCACGAAATAGGCCTTGTCAATCAGCCAGGGCAACCCTACAGAAACCACCGCGGCGCCGGCGCCCAGGCCCACTCCGATCAGTAGATGCCGGCCAGCCGCCTTGTGCCAAGCCAGTCCAATGTCGGACAGCGTACCCTGCTGATAGATGCGTAGCGCCAGCACGGTGGCTACCGCGCCGCCCGTGAAAGCGCCCAGCGTGGCCCCGATAAACGTGCCAAACGCCTGCAATAGTCCGAAGGCGACGAATTGAATGGTATACGCCAGGGCTAAAAAGACGGCCACACGCCCGCCTGCGGTCCAATGGCTAGCGGCCGGGGCGGGTGTGGGCGAGGGACTGCTCATGCATCCTTACTTGACGATTTTCACGCGCACGCCGCCCGGAGCAACCTTTACAGGCAACACCTGCGCGCCCGCTAGTTCAATGACCGCCGACACCTTCTCTTTTGTTCCCGGTTCAACGAGAAAGAACACGCAACCACCGCCGCCCGCGCCACACACCTTTGCTCCGACAGCGCCGGCGCGTTTCGTGGAACTAACGAGCGAATCGATCAACTCCGTCGTAATGCCCGGCGCATTCTTCTTCCGGAAGCTCCACTCTTCCCGCAATAGCCGTGCCGTTTCCGCCCAATCCGCTTTTTCCAACGACACGCGCATGTCGTGCGCGATGGAGGCAATCTGGTCGAAATTCTTGTGGACCTTCTTGTCACCGTCGATATGCAGTTTGGTAACTTCCCAGTTGTTGATGCCGGAATTGCGCGGCTCGCCCGTATAGGCCAGCACGGTTCGTTGTTCCAGGTCGGCCGGCTCCAGCGGAATTGCCACCCGGCGGATGCCGTCGGCACGCAGCTCAATGGCGCTGATGCCGCCGTACATGGCGGGATAGTAGTCCTGGCAGCCGGTGGGTACCCGGATGATCTGCGCTTCGACATTCTGCGCCAACTCGCGGAGGCGCTCGATGGAATACCCGGCATTCAGCCACTTATTAAACGCGGCGCAAATCGTGATAAGCAGCGAAGAAGAGCCGGAGATGCCCGCGCCGGCCGGCGCTTCGGAGTGGGAATCCAATTCAAGGCCCGTCTCCGGAGCAAAAAAGCCGACAGCGTAAGCCAGCAGCGGCAGCTTGTATTTCTTGGCTGCCTTCAATTCGGCGATCGACGCAAAACTTTCCTCAGCGCCCAGGTCGCGCGACCGCAATACAATCTGCCCGTCATTGCGCGGCGTCACCGTGCAAGATGTATAGCGGTCGACGGCAAAATTAACTGTGACGGCATTGGCATGATGAAGATAGAGAGGCCAGATGTCCAGCGTGCCGCCGGCCAGGTCAACACGACAGGGGGATTGCGACGTGATACGCATGAAGTTTCTAGTGTATCTCGCGGTTTGGCGGGGAAGCATCGGCTGAAAGCAGGAATCCGACTGCCGCCATCGCTTCCAGCGGCGCAAGTACCAGCGTTGCGCGCACAATGCCTTCCGGCGTCAGGTATTGCAGCAGGTAGGCAACGGTGTCTTCGTGCAGCAACCTTGGCAATGCGAAGAACAGGACCATCAGCAAAAGAAACGAAATACGAAGCCTCCCCTTTGCCGCGGCCGCGTTGGGAACGCGATTGGCGGTCCAGACCGTCAAAGCGCCGACGAAAAGGCATGCAAAAAAACTCATCACCGCCAACGACAGGCCCACGGCGACCGGCGGCGCAATAAAGTGCCCGTTCCTCGCGCTGACCGTCGCGATACCCAGCCACAATACGGCAACCCCCTGCAACCAGCCCACCACCACAGACCGGTACATCGCCCGCAATGGTACGCCTCGCCTGGGTGCGGCAAACACCCCATCCACCACCATCGGCGCAACGAAAAACAGGCTCAGCAGCGAGTAGGGGATAAGCAGAAACAGGTCTAGATACTCGATGCCCTTGATATAGGGAACTACTACGCCGAATAGCAGCGCGACCAGGAAATTGGCGAATAGGGTGCGCGGGACCACCAGAGTTAGCATAATGCAAGAGATGACACGGAAACGGTTTCTTATTGCAGCAGCGGTAGCGGCGTGTGCCGTTCTCGGTTTCGGATTCCAGGCGGCCACCAAATCGGCTGCCTCCAAGGACCCTATTGCGGCCGGACTGGAAAAGGTGACAGTGGCGTCCGTGGCGGACGCTGTGGACCAGATCACGGGCCAGCGAGGATTTCTCTCGCACGACATGAGGCCGCGTACGGGCAATATCCGGGTTGTGGGCCGTGCGACTACCGTATTGTTGAAGCCGGCCACGGCGGACAAGGCGACTCCCGCGCTTTCCACTGGCATGTCGACGGCAATGATTGACAACGCCGCCCCTGGTTCCGTGGGCGTGATCGTGATCGAAGACGGCCTGGACGTGGCGGGCATCGGCGGACTGATGAGCACGGCGGCCAAGGCGCGCGGGATGGCTGGGGTAGTGGTGGATGGCGGCGTGCGCGACCTGAAAGAAGTGCGTGGCCTGGGCTTGCCTATTTATGCGCGCAGCGTAGTTCCGTCCAGCACGGTAAGCCGTTTTGCCGGCGTTGCGAAAGATGTGGAGGTCCAATGTGCAGGCGTTTCGGTTAAGCCAGGCGATTGGATTGTAGCCGACGAAGATGGGGTGGTCCGCATACCGCAGGACAAGGCCAAAGAGGTGCTGGACCGGGCGCGAGAAATCGATGACCGGGAAACGAAGATGGTTCCCTATATCTTGAAGTTCAAATCGTTAACCCGCGCCGTTGAAGTCTTTAATCGCATTTGAGATGGGCCGGATTTGACCCTAGTAGTAGTAGGGTGATTTTCCACGGCTTGGCGCTATACTCTAAACGGGATTACTGTCCGATAAAAGGTATATATGGCAGAGAGACGCATCGAGCCCAGACTGTTGTGTGCGGACTTGGTTGATATCGAGTGGCAAGACGAGCACGGCCAGGCCCAACGCGCCGTTGCCAATCTGGAAGATATCTCCGGTCTGGGCGCCTGCCTCCAGTTGGAGCAGGAGATTCCGTTGCGGACGATCATCCGCATGACAGTGATGAAGAATCAATACTCCGGAGAGGTTCGATATTGTGTGTTCCGCGAATATGGATACTTCCTGGGCGTACAATTTGAGCCGGGCGTAAAGTGGAACGAACGGACATGCAAACCGCTGCACCTGTTCGATCCCCGGCGGCTTTTGGGTAACCACTCTTCCAAATAGGCACTCCGCAGCCTACACATTGCACAAACGGGAAGCCCCGCAGCCGGCCGGCTGCGGGGCTTCCCGTTTG
>DASTML010000002.1:0-27694 GCA_035714175.1 Bryobacteraceae bacterium
CACAAAAGTTAGCCGTGCCGGCATTTTTTTCCGCGAGAATGGACAGTTTTCTGCCGATAGCTGCTGCATGGAATTCCCTTTCCGAAGGAAGGAGTTGGGAGGCGGTACGTCAGCGACGGAACGGTTGGCCGCGGCAGCCCGGTTTGGCCAGCAGCGGGCCGGAGAAGACCCTGGTCTCGCTTTTCGCGCTCCCGTGGCGATGGAACCCGTTGCAGCGAACGGCGCCCCGGTAATGGCGGCCCCGGTTGCAATCGCACCACCCTCTTTTGGCGGCTTGGCCTTGGACCCGGCGCCAGCCGGCAAGAAGTCCGGCGTCCGCGGCGGCTGGGTGTGGATCCCTTTGTCCTTTATTTTCATGCTGCTAGGGGTGGTGGTCGGGTTTCAGATCGCACTGAGTATGCGGCCGAAACAGCCGGCCAATCCGTGGCTCGAAGCGTGGGACATGGCCTTATCCGTAAAACGCACGGGTGAGGAATTGACCGTGACGTGGGACCCGCTCTCTCCGGCGATCCGCAATGCGAACCGGGGCGCGCTGATTATCCAGTCCCGGGAAGAGACGCGGACGATTGATCTGAAGGGATCTCAGTTGCAGGGAGGCAGCGTGATCTATCGCGGCGTGCCGGAGCGTGTGGTATTCCGGCTGGAAGCGTATCCGCGGGAACGGGTTGTCGTTTCAGAAATCGCCGAATTTAGAAGAAATTAGCTGGCGCGGCGGAAGGCGAGTACTGCGTTGAGGCCTCCGAACGCGAAGGAGTTCGAAATGGCTGCCTCGTGCTCCCACGGCTGAAACTGGCGGCAGAGCGGGACTCGACAGTCCGGATCAGGTTCCAGAAAGTGGGCGGTGGGAATGGCTGCCTGGTGATGCAGACCTAGAATGCAGGCAATGGCTTCCAAGGCGCCGGAGGCTCCCAGGGCGTGGCCGTGGAGAGACTTGGTGGCGGATACGAGGAGTTTGTCCAGATGCGGGCCGAAAACGGCATGCAGGGCGGAGGATTCGGTGGCGTCGTTGACCAGGGTGCCTGTGCCGTGGGCGTTCACGACGCCGATGGCCGACGGCGGCAGTTCCGCGTCTTCGAGCGCCTGACGGATCGTTCGTGCGGCGCCATCGGCTGACGGTTGCGTGATGTGGTGGGCGTCGGCTCCCATGGCGAACCCGGCAATTTCGGCGAGTATGGATGCGCCGCGAGCGCGAGCGTGGTCGAGCGGCTCCAACACCAGCATCCCGGCTCCTTCGCCCAATATCATGCCAGCCCGGCCCAGGGAAAAAGGCCGGCAGGTGTCGGGACTGACGACACGAAGGGCCTCCCACGCTTTCAACGAGCCATACGTGAAAGGCGCTTCGCTGCCGCCGGCGAGGGCTACGTCCGACAGACCGTGACGGACGAGCCAGTAGGCTTGTCCGATAGCGTGGCTGGCCGAACTGCAGGCGGTGGAAACGGTCCAGACGGGGCCTTGCCAGCCGAGTTCGAGGGTAAGCGCGCTAGCGCCGGCGTTTGCCATGAGGCGGGGAATGGTCATGGGGTGAACGCGAGGTTGGTTGTCGCGGTAGAGCGAGGAGAATCCGGCGTCTTCGCTGACTTTGCCGCCGTAGCAGGAACCGGTCACGATGGCGGCGCGGGATTTCTGAGCGGCGGTGAGGGAAAGCCCGGACTGGGCGAGGGCTTGCCGGGCGGCCACGATGGCGAAGGCGGCAAAGCGGTCCAGCGGAACGAGTTGCTTGTCGTCGAAGTGGTCCGCCGGCTGGAAGTTGCGGGCCTGGGCTCCGTTCGTGAACCGGACTCCCGTGGTTTCCACCGATTCCAAGGGCCCAATCCCGCTGCGGCCCGTGCGGCAGGCTGTCCAAAATGCCTCGGCGGAATTGCCAAGGGCCGACAGGCAGCCAATGCCAGTGACGGCGACCCGGCGGGTCATGGAACGGGTTCCGTCTTCTGCGCGAGGAGTTTTTGGACGCCTTCAGCCAGTTGGCGAACGTCGCGGACGAGGCGGGCGGATTCGTCCGGAATGTTGATGTCGAATTCGTTTTCGAGCGCGAAGAGGATGTTGATGCCGTCGAGAGAGTCGATGCCGAGCTGTTCGAAGGTGGCGCTGGGGGTGACGCGATCGAGGGGGATTTTCTGCGTCTCGGCCAGGGTGCGCAGGACGCGGTCCATCACCTCGGGGGATACGGACGGCTCGCTCATGGTTCCAGCATGGCAGAGATGGAGGATGGGGACAAATTCCGGGTTTGCAAGGCGGGAAGGAGCAGGGATACTGCGGCAGTGGTGGCGGTAATGTCGGGATTGGGAGTGAGAACGCGGCCGTCGTGAAGGCAAAGGATGGCTCCGTCGGAGGCCTGGCGGAGGAGGCGCTGGGAGATAGCAGGACCTGCAAGTTTCCAGTCTAGGCCGATGGACGTCCACATGACGCCGAGCAGGCCAAATTCGCGCTGCACCTGGCCGAGGCCGAACCAGCGGACGCCGTAAGGGGCCCGGAACAGGCGGGGCGTTTGACCGGTAAGGGACTGCAGAAGTTCCTGTGTGCGACCGATTTCGTCGCGCATGCGGGCGGGAGACCGGAAGTCCAGGCGGGGGTGCGACCAGGTATGGTTTCCAATTTCATGGCCTTCACGGGCGATTTGCCGGACGATCTCCGGTAATCGTTCGGCGTTTTGGCCGCAGAGGAAGAACGTGGCGCGGGCGTTGTGCGCTTTCAGGATCTCCAGGAGCGCGGGCGTAGACTCGCTGGGGCCATCATCGAAGGTTAGCGCTATGCGGCGACGGCCGGCCGGTAGTTTCCAGATCGAAGGGGCAAATACCTGAGCACGACGGCCGCGGACGGCCCAAGCGAAGAGTCCGGCCGATCCGGCGGCGAGGGCAGCTCCTGTTGCAAGCCACACGACGGCTAACCTTTCGGCGTATCGGCCCAAGTGATGCTGTGGTCCGAGGTGACGGCGTGGGTTCCGGGCGGGGAAATGAGCGTGAAATAGGACCAGGGGCCGGGTTGCCAGGGGTATTTCTCAACCACAGATTCGTCAATTTCCACCCCAAGGCCGGGGGCGCGGGATACAACGAGGCTCCCGTTCTCAATGACGAGGGGAGCGGCGAGAATTTCGGAAGCAAGGGGCCATTCGTACATGAATTTCTGGGTGGAGGTGGTATAGACGGGCGCCTCCAGCCATTCGACTACGTTTTCCGGCCAGCAGATGCCGGCGTGAGCGGCAGCGATCAATTCCAGTTCGGTACCCCAACTGTGGAAAGCGAAGCGGAGGCCCTCTTGATGAATTTCCCGGAACAGGCGACGGCCCATGGCGTAGCCGCCCTGGCAGACGACGTCCATTTGCACATAGTCTGTGCAGCCGGTGTGGATCAGGTCGAGGAAGCCTTCTTCTGTATGTTCATGTTCGCCGGTGGCGATGGGGACATGGCCCTCGGAGCGGAGAGCCCGGTAGGCGGCGTGGTCCGCGGGCGGCAGAGGTTCTTCGAGCCAGGTGATGTCGTATTCGCCCATGGCACGGGCAAGATCGGCGATCATTTCCGGCGTATAGCTCCGGTCGCCCATGCGCCACCAGGCGTGAGCGTCAACCATGATGCCGAAGTCGGGGCCGGTAGCGGCGCGCATCTGGCGCACGGCTTCGAGATCTAACTCTGGCCCGGCGGCGGGCCGCATCTTGTAGGCCGTGTAGCCGAGTTTTTGGGACAGAGCGGCTTCGCGGGCATATTCTTCGGGCGGCTGGTACATGCCGGCGCTGGCGTAGAGGGCAATGCGGTCCCGCACGCGGCCGCCGAGGAGTTCGGAGACGGGGGCCTCCATGAATTTTCCCAGCAGGTCGTAGAGAGCCACTTCCACGGTGCCATAGACATGACTGGTCTTGAGATCTTTGCCCGGACCTGCCTGGAAAAGAACGCGCAGAGCGTCGGCATCGCGTAGGACGCGGCCTTCCAGCCAGGGGGCGATGACTTGCCGGATGATCCGCTCGGCAGCCTCGCTTCCTTCACCGGGGCCATAGCCGACCAATCCGTTCGCGGACTCAATGCGGATCAGCATAGCGTCCCGCTTTACGATACGCCGGCGCCCGCCATAGTAGGTGAGTTCCACGGGCTGAGGAAAGACGTAGGAGAGCAGAAAACAACGTACGGAGCGAATCTGCATGAGCTACCAGAATACTTGCAAAAAAGCCGGGCGCCTTTGCAAGCGCCCGGCGTCAAGAAAAATCGCAAATCCCTCGGAGGTTAGGATCTGCGACTCGGAGGAGTCCGTTGTCAGGCGAGCAGGCCGCCGTGGCCCAGGCTGGCGATCTCCCAGCCGCACATCCGGTACCGGGCAAGGAGAGGCGGCATGATGATGTCGAGCACGTTTTTCTTGGCCGAACGATAGCAGCCGGGGGCGGAGATGATCGGAACTTCGTCCTTGTACCCCAACAGCATCAGACTGCCGGGTTCCACGGGAGCGAGAAAACGCTCAATTTGGGTACCCAGGCGGAGCATGGCGCGGCCGACCACATCTTCCGGACCTTGCGGCGCGGTGGTAGACGCAATGACGATGACGGCGGGCTTGGCGCGAAGGAGGTGCTGGAGCGCCCGGCAGATCGCGTTCTCCTCTTCGAGCGCGCTGAGTACATAGTTTTGTTGCACGCCCATGCCTTCCAGCCTCTGCCGCATAATATTCTCAAAGAGCTGGCGGGCGCGATCCCCTTGTACCGGATCCGTGTAGAGCACGGCAACCTGCGGATCCTGCAACGGACGAGCCTGGAGAATCGGGCCGCGTTCGGTGAGGATTGTACGTACGGCATCCACTTCCTGTCCTGAAACAGCGAAGGGGGTGCTCTTGATCGTCGCAATACGCTGGCCGGCTGGTACAAACGAGAAATTCGCTCCCGTGGCGATTACCACGCTGGCCGTGCAGTTAATCTGCTTCAATAATTCATCGTCGACAAGCAGGCAGCAGTCTTCGGTCGCAAAAAGGTTGGCCCTGCCGCCGGCAGCGGGGCGGAGCTCGAGGGAGCCGCATCCGATGCGGGTTGCAATTTCGAGGACAGCTTCATCTTCGCCAACTTCGCCTTCCTCCAACTGCGTGACCCAGACTTCCTGCATGCCCTCGGTTTCGAGAATGCGAACGTCCTCGTCGTTGAGCACATGGCCTTTCGCAAGAAGCTTCTTCCCGCCGGGCCGGAAAATAGTACAGCAGAGGATTCTGCCAGTCGAGGCTTTCACATCTACGGTCTGCGCGCGCATTTGTGTTCTCCAGGGAGGCCAGTAATGATCAGGATTATTCCGAATATTTTTACTGGTTTGCGTTGATTATACAAATTGGTCAGCGCACCGGCGAGAAATTCTCTCAACTCTTATGCACTATTTTGCGGGTAGTAATATTGGCGAAGATCAGTTGCGGACCCCCAAAGCAGCGATCGAAGGGCAGTACTGGAACTTGCAAGGGTTGCAATTTGTAAGACTTACGTCTTAGTACTGTATTACGATAATGCCCTTGTTTGTGGGGTATCCGTACCCGCATGCGAGGGGTACTAATCGATTCGCTTTCGCATGGCGATTTCGTCGCAGGCCTGGAATTTCGGGCAGCGGAGGCAATCTTTCCAAGCCTTTAGCGGCAATTCTCCCCGTTCCACGGTTTCATAACCCAATTTGCGGAAAAACCCTTCTACATATGTGAATGCAAAGAGATTTTTGAGGCCGAAATCACGGGCCTCGACCTCCAAGGCGTCCACCATTTTCCGTCCGAGGCCATGCGATTGCCAGCCGGGATCGACAGCAAGCGAGCGAATTTCGGCGGCCGTTGGCGAATAAATATGGAGCGCGCAGCAGGCGACCAGGCGGCCGTCGCCTTCGATCACAACAAAATCGCGAATATTCTCGGCCAATTCAAACTCCGTTCGCGGCAGCATAATGCCTTTGGCGGCAAAGCTGTTGATCAGAGTGAGCAGGCCGGGGATATCGGAAAGATTGGCTTTGCGGACCGGCCGCGGCCCCTCGGAGTAAGTGGAGGGGATCGAGGGTTGCGGGATGTGCAACGTAACGAGGGTGCTCATGGCCGTTAGTCCTTTCTGCTACCAAATAGCGAATGGCAAAGTTGCCGGTTAGCTACGGACAAACCGGGTTCCAACCGGTTCGCCGGAGAGGAGACGGGCGATGATGTCCGGGGCGGCTCCCGGCGCGATAACCACCTCACCCACGCCGCCAAGCAGAGCATCAGCCGCAGCGTTGAGCTTGGCCTGCATGCCGCCGGTGGCGATGCCGTCCGTGATGAGAAGGCGGCTCTGTTCCAGGGTCAGGACCGGGATGACTTGGCCCCCGCCGTCCTTGACGCCATCGACGTCGGTAAGAAACAGCAGCCGGTCCGCCTGGAAGCCGGAAGCGCAGGAGACGGCCATCTGGTCCGCGTTGACGTTGTAGATCTGGCCCTTGCGGTCACCGGCGACGCAGGCTACGACGGGCAGAAAGCCGCCGCCGAGCAAGGTGTGCAGCAATGCAGGGTTCGATCGCACTGGTTTGCCGACGAAACCCAACTCCGGGCGAAGTTGTTCGGCCTCGGCCAGGCAGGCATCAATACCGGTGATTCCCACCGCCGGCGCTCCGGCCGCCACTAGCGAGGCGACTAATTGATGGTTGACGCTGCCGGCGAATACCTTGAGCACAGCATCGAGAACCTCTTCCGATGTTACGCGGAGCCCTTCGACGAATTTGGATTCGACGTTCCGCTCGGCCAGGAACCGCGTCATCTGCTTGCCGCCGCCGTGGACGACCACGGTCTGCGGATGGGCCTGACGAGCAGCGGCCAACTGGACCGCGACCGTCTGGCGCGACGCCTCGCCATCGAGGAGGGTGCCGCCAAGTTTGATAAGAATTTTCATAGCAGTCCCTGCGTTTCGGGCAAGCCGAAGGCGATATTCATATTTTGGACAGCTTGGCCGGCCGCTCCCTTACCCAGGTTGTCAATGGCGGTAACAACGACCGCGCGGCCGGTTGCGGCATGAAGCGACACGCCGATGTCGCAGAAATTGGTCCGGGCTACGCTCAACAGATCCGGGGATTTACCGGCGTCGTAGATGCGGATAAAGGGCTCGCCGGCATAGCGTTTTTCGTAGAGATCGACCAATTCAGCCGCGGAGGAGAGCCCGGTTGCGCGGAAGTAGATGGTCTCCAGAATCCCACGGTGTACCGGGATCAGTTGCGCCGCGAAGCTGAATTCGGCTTCTTCAACGCCGGTATTCAATAACACTTCGGCGACGTGCCGGTGTTCCAGGATGGAGTAGGCCGAGAAGTTTTCCGTCACTTCGCAGAAGCTGGTCTTTAGGCTCGGCTTGCGTCCGGCGCCGCTGACACCGCTTTTTGCATCGCAGACGATACCGGCGGCGCGGTCCACGACGCCCGCGCTCAGAAGCGGCGCGATGGCGAGGCTGGCGGCTGTCGGATAGCAACCAGGATTGGAGATCAGGCGCGCTCCGGCTATCGGGGCACGGTTCAACTCGGGAAGCCCATAGACCGCCTCGGCCAGCAGTTCCGGCTGCGTGTGTGGTTCCTTGTACCAGCGGGTGTAGTTCTCGGCGGTGCGCAGGCGGAATGCGCCGCTGAGGTCGATGACCTTTGCGCCCGCTTGCAAGAATCCCGGGGCCAACTCCATGGAGACTTCGGGCGGAGTCGCGAGAAAAACGACGTCGAGGCCGTTGTCCTTTGCCGCCTCCGCCGTGGACGGAATGCGCGCGGGACCAGCCGCTCCGCGTGGGACTGGCCGGTCGCCGGCGTCGGCGCGGTGCTCCATCAGGAACACCGTCGCACCGCCGTGGCGCTGCAAGATCTGAATCAGTTCCGCTCCGCTGTAGCCGCGGAAGCCAACAATACCCGCTTTAATCATTTTGAGTTCACTGAACGTGGTGAGTAATTATTCACTACGATGAATAATTATAATACACCATCGACAAGGGATCAGATGCGGCGGAAGGCAGGAAAGTTGCGCGGCTTACGGACGGCCAGAGAACTGTTCCGCGACGGAGCGCTCCGCCAGTTCGCCCAGGACGGGCAGATGAATGGTATGCCCGGTGCTGGTCTTATACAGCATATAACCCCAACCGCAGAGAACGGACAGTTTCAGGCTGCCGGTGAGAGCGCGGCGGATGGGGAGGCCAGCAATGCCGAAAATGGAGCCGACCGCTATATCGACGAGCAACCACACCACAAAGATATAGAGACCTTGGAAGGCATGGAACCGCACCCAACGGTTGTCGCGGAACTTCTGCGTGGCAAGAAAGACAAGCGCGGCGATCCAGCCGGCAAACGGCACATAACAAAGTGTCGCCGCCGTGGACGGGGCAATCGACTGCAACCAATCCTCCCCGGCCGAGGCAGGCCTTGGCGGAGGAGCAGGATGGAACCCGGGCTGCGCGGCGCCGCAATGAGCGCAGAAGGCGGCCGTGGGAGAGACCTGTGTTCCGCAATGGGTGCAAAAAGGCATCGGTGGCGCTGTGTCCTCAATTAGGATACGCAGTTTCGGGTTGCGGTGTTCCGCAGGATTTCAGTAGCATGAGTGCGCATGAAGCCGATTGTTTTTGCCCTGGGACTGCTCGCTGCCGCAATGCCCGTCGTGGCCGCGGAAAAGACGCTGGATCTGTACTTCATTGACGTGGAGGGCGGGCAAGCCACGCTGTTGGTTACGCCGGAGAAGCAATCGTTTCTGATCGATACGGGCTGGCCCGGATTTGGGGACCGTGATGCGGACCGGATTATCAAAGTCGCGAAAAAGGCGGGGCTGAAGCGAATCGACAATTTGTTGATTACCCACTACCATCGCGACCATGTGGGCGGAATCACGCAGTTACTGAGCAAGATGTCGGTGGGCACTTTTATCGACCACGGTCCGAACCGGGAAACCGGGGCGGCGGCCGACCAATTGATGGAAGCGTACACAAAAGCCGCATCCAGCGGACAGCGCCGGAGCGTGAAGGCCGGCGAGACCATTCCGCTGAAAGGCGCCGAGGTTCTCGTGCTGACTTCGGACGGCCAAGTGATCGACAAGCCAGCGCCAGGCGGCGGGCAGCCGAATCCGCTCTGCGCCAAGGCGGAGAAGAAGGCGGACGACCCGAGTGAAAACGCACGCAGTTTGGGTGTGTTGGTGACTTTCGGCAGTTTCAAATTCATTGATATCGGTGATTTGACGTGGAACAAGGAATTGGAACTGGCGTGCCCGGCAAATAAAGTGGGTCCGGTGGATTTATACGTGACGACGCACCACGGCATGGACGTGAGCGGACCGGAAGCGTTGGTGCATGCGCTGCATCCCCGCGTCGCCATTATGAACAACGGATCGCGGAAGGGCGGTTCGCCTGCGGCGTGGAAGGTGGTGAAATCCTCGCCGGGGTTGGAAGACTTGTGGCAGTTGCATTTTGCCAACGCGGGCGGGCAGGAGCATAACGTCTCCAACGTGTTTTTGGCGGACTTGAACGATACGGGCGAAGGCAACTATATCAAGGTGAGCGCGACTAAGAACGGGACGATGACCGTACTCAATTCGCGCAACAAGCACTCCAAAACCTACGCGGCAAAGTAGCGGCCATCGGCCATGGAATTTCTCCATACCGCGGACTGGCAGATCGGAATGAAAGCCGCGACTGCCGGCGGGGCGGCAGCGGCCGTGCGGCAGGCGCGGCTGGAATCGGCGGCGCGCGTCACGGCGATGCAGGCCGATTTTCTGCTGGTCGCCGGCGATACATTCGAAGACAATGCGGTGGACCGGGCGCTGGTGCAGCAGACCGGAGAGATTTTGTCGCGATTTGCGGGTCCGGTTTACCTATTGCCGGGCAACCACGATCCCCTGCAGCCGGGTAGCGTATGGGAACACGCCGTTTGGCGGCAGTACCCGAATCTCCATGTGGTCCGGGAGGCTGCGGCGATTCCGATACCGGGCGGTACCCTTCTGGCAACGCCGCTTCGCGAGACGCATTCCCGCAACGACCCGACGACGGCATTGGCCGCGTTGCCGCGCCCTGACGGAACTACAATCGCCATGAGCCACGGCACCGTGGAAGGCGTGGACCCCGATACGGAGCACCATCCGATTGCGCGCCAAGCCGCGGAACGAGCGCGCGTTGCCTACCTGGCGCTCGGCCACTGGCACTCCACATCGTTGTATGCGGATGCCGGCGGCGCGGTGCGAATGGCGTACTGCGGCACGCACGAAACCACCAAATTCGGGGAACGTGACAGCGGCAATGTCTTGCGGGTCCGGTTACCGGGCGGTGAGGCTCCGCCGATGGTAGAGGCGGTCCGGACCGGCGTGTTGGTCTGGCCGTTGCTCGAAGAAGAAGTGCGGATATCCGGTGATATGGAGCGGGTGCGTGACCGCGTGGCCGCGTTGCCGGAGCGAGCGCTGCTGCGCCTGGAATTACGCGGCCTACTGCATCCGGCCGATACCGAATTCTTGCGGCAGATCGAAGAGATGCGTGGACGATTTCTGCACATGACGCTGGATTCGTCCGCATTGCGTCCCGCCGCCGGTGAGGGTTGGGAAGAGTTGTTGCCGGCAGGGGCCGTACGAATGGCGGCCCGCCAACTGCGCGAACGCGCGGCACAGGGCGATGCTGTTGCCGTGGATGCGTTATTGGAACTACAGGTCCTGGCCCGGCAGGTGGGCGCATGATTCTGCGATCGCTGGAAGTGGATGGATTTCGCTGTTTTGACCGGCTTCTCCGTGTGGAAGGGTTTTCGGAAGGACTGAATGTACTGGCGGGACCGAATGGAGCGGGGAAGTCAACGCTTCTGCGTGCGCTGCGGCACGTCTTGCTGGATAGCCATGGACTGACCGGCGCCGGGGTGCGACAGGCAATGATGCCGTGGGGCCGGACCCTGTATCCACGCATTCGCGCCGAGTTTCTACATGGCGATACGGAATGGCAGATAGAAAAGAAGTTCCTATCGAACGCCTACGCCAGGTTGGAACGCAAGGAAAGCGGCGCTTTCCGGCCCGTGGCCGAGGGCAGGGAAGCGGAGGCCAAAGTCCGGGAGATGCTTCTAGCGGCGGCGGCCCCCAAGGGCTTGGCCGGCGAAGAACATCTGGGTCTGCTGCAAGTGCTGTGGACGCCGCAAGGCGCACCGCCGCCTGCGGCCTGGAATGCCAGTGTGCGGACAACGTTGCAGGAGTCTTTCGGCGCGGCGTTGCGGTCGCCGGCGGCGGAACAGATTGCCGCCCTGGCTGACAAAAGGTACGAAGAGTATTTCACTCCTACGGGCCAGCAGCGGAAATCATCGCCGATTGTGCCGTTGGAAGCGGAGTGGACGGGGCTACAGCGGGAAGTGCAACTTCTCCGGGACCAGTGGCGCCGCGCGGGTGAAAGCCGGGAGATCTTGGCAACACTACGCGCGGAAATCGCGGAGGCTGCTGCCCGGTTGGCGGTGGACAGGCCACGGCTGGAACAGGAACGGGCTCGCCAGAGTGCGGCGGCAGAGGCGGCGGCGGCCGAGGCGAAGGCGCGAAGCCATTGGGAAGAGTTGTCGCGGCGAGTGGCTGCATGGCGTGAAGAGATTGGCGCTGAAGGCCGGATACGGCGCGAATTGGCGGAGGCCGAGGCGCTGCATGGCGCGGCGGCCTCCGCACTGCGCGAGGCGCAGTTGTATCTCCCGAAGATTGAGGAACTGGAGACCGGGCTGGAGCAGTTGGCTGCGCGTGGCGCCGACGCCAAGGCTTGGCCGGATTGGGTGCGATGGCGGGATCTGTCTGCGGCGCTGCAGGGGCTGCGCGGGCAACTCCTGGCATTGCGGCCTCCGCCGGCTGCTTCGATGGAGGAGGCCCGGAAGCTGGATCAACAGATCCATTTGAAACGCGCGGGACTGGAGGCGGCTAGCCTGCGGGTGACTCTGACGGCAGAGACTGCGCTCGCGGTGGATGCCGATGGCGGCCAGCGCACGGTAGCCGCCGGGGAAACCCTGGTATTGACGGGACCGCAACGTATCGATATGCGAATTCCTGGCGTAGCGCGCCTGACCGCGGCTAGCGCCAATGCACACGCGGTTGGGTTGGCGCAGGACGTGGAAACGCTGTCCAAACGATTGTCGGCCTTGTTGCAAGGAGAAACTCTCGCTGCCTGGGAAGAGCGTTTTGCCGCCGGGCAGCAATGGCAACGGGAGATGGATGGCCTGGCGGCGGAAGTCCGTCCGTTGGAATTGCGGCGGGCGGAACTGGAGCAGTTGGCGGAACGGCATCAGGAGTGGACGGCCGCAGCGCCGGACATTGAAACTATCCGGGCCGAGTGGCGGACCGGCAAAGATGCACTGGATGCGGCGCGAGGGCGATATAACCTGGCCGCGCTTACGGGGGCGGAGGCGTCCGCGCGGACGCAGTGCGATGGGTTGCGGGCGCAGGCAGCCCAGTTGGCGGCACGGTTGACGCAGCATGCGGCGGCGGAACCGTTGGCCGGCGTCGAAGTCCGTTTGGAGCAAGCGCAACTTGCCTATGTGGGGGCGCGAGCCCAATTTCTTGCGTTACAGAGCGCGAGCAACGGCGACACAGCGGCATGGGAGCGGGATGTGCGCATCCAACAGGAGCTTTTGTCGCGGAAAGAGGTGGAGGCCGCACGTCTGGAGGGCGAATTAGCCGTGGCGCTGGAGCAGAATCTGTACTCGCGGTTGGCGGAGGCGGAGGAGCGGATCACGGAGCGCGCCGCGAGCCTGGCGGCTCATCGCCGGCGTGCCGCCGCCATTCAGTTGGTACGCGCGACGCTGGCCGATGCCCAAAAAGAAATGACGGCGGCCCTGCCGGACCAGATTGCCGGGCAGGCCACGCGGTACTGGCGGCGCATTTCAGGCGACGATTCGCCCGCTATCCGCATCGGTGCGGACTCCTGGGCTCCAGACGGACTTGCCGTTCCGGGCGCTGTCGCCGCTCTCCACGAACTTTCCGGCGGCGAAGCGGAACAAATCGCTTTCGCCGCCCGGCTAGCATTGGCCGGTCAACTCACCCAATCTTCGCGCCAACTGGCGGTCTTTGACGACGCTTTCCTGGCTACCGACGCCGGCCGCGCCGCGCGCATCCTGGAGATGTTGGCCGAGGCCGGGCAACAGATGCAGATTCTGATCCTCACTTGCCATCCGGCGCGCTACGCTTCCCTGCCGGAAGTGCGTGTGTTCGATCTGCCTGCGTTACAAGGACACTAAATCATGGATGAACGGGCTTTTTATACGGAATCGCCGGGAGCCCGCCCGGCGCAACTGCACTGCCCCTATTGTCGTACCGTCCAGCAGGTGGAACTCCGCTGGTTGATCCGCCGCCGGAAAGAACGCGTGCCGCCGGGCGCCGATGCCCGGGACCGGGCACGGTTCGAAAAGGCGCAGAGCTACATGGTGCTGCTGGATGACCGGGCTCGCTGTGGAAATCCCCGATGTCGCAAAACGTTTGAGGTTTCCGGCATTAAAACAATGGCTTTTATGGCCGATGAACAATCGTCTTGAAAAAGTTGCAATCGTTTAAGTACTAGCAAAAAAGGAGCTTATCTCTTTCTTGTCATACGGGGTCTCGTCCGGCGCTGGTCAAAACTGAACCATGGCCGGCCGACGCGCGTCTACAGAAATAGAACAGTCTGGACATGTCCGCTGTCGATAACAAGGTACAACTTGCTATCGACCGGACAGGAAATTCCTCCGATGGCGAGCCGGGAGCCGACTTCCGGCTCATTTTTTGTCAACATGGTGGGTAACATGCCCACGTTGATTCCTTCGCCAGTACGTATTCAGGCGGCCGGTACAAAACCGAAATTGATTGACGAGTACGTTGGCCGCGTCAATACAGGGACCGATTCGGTCAGCATCGCGCACATGCGCAGCCCGTCCGGCTGGGTGGAGCCTGGACAGACGCCGGAGTTTGACGAATTTACAGTCGTTCTGAAAGGCGCCATTCAAGTGGATTTCGCGGGCGGCAGCATGACGGTGCAGGCAGGGCAAGGCGTGTTGACCCATGCCGGGGAGTGGATTCGTTATTCGACTCCTGGAGAGGAGGGGGCCGAATATATCGCTGTTTGCCTTCCCGCCTTCTCCCCGGGAACAGTCCATCGCGACGAAGCGTAGCAGTGCGTGATAGACTCGTAGGTTGGCAACCCCGCCCCGAAATACCCCGTTGGCTACACAAATTGAAAATCCCGGGTTTTGGATCTCGCGCAGTACGGCGCAGGCGTGTTCTTTGCCGAAACGTTCAACTTAAATCCCAAGGAGCAATGCGTGGCTGAAGGTTTGCGTCACATATTTACTTCGGAATCGGTCACCGAAGGCCATCCCGATAAGATGGCGGATCAGATTTCTGATGCCGTTCTCGATGCAGTGTTGAAGGACGATCCGACGGGCCGTGTGGCCTGCGAAGTTCTGGTGACCACCGGCTTGGCCGTGGTTGCGGGCGAAATTACTACCAAGTCGGTTTTCAACGTACCGGATTTGGTCCGGGATGTCATTGCCGATATCGGTTTCACCGACGCGGCTATGGGATACGATTCGAAGACTTGCGGCATTCTGAACGCCATTCAGACGCAGTCTCCGCACATCGCCATGGGCGTGGATACCGGCGGCGCTGGCGACCAGGGCCTCATGTTCGGCTATGCTTGCGACGAAACGGCGGAGTTGATGCCTCTGCCGATCATGATGGCGCACAAACTCGTGCAGCAGCTGTCGGAAGTCCGCAAGGCGGGCGAATTGACGTGGCTGCGCCCCGACGGCAAGAGCCAGGTTTCGGTTGAGTACGTCAATGGCGCGCCGAAGCGCATTGATGCGATCGTCATCTCCACGCAGCACGCGCCCGAAGTGGAGCAGGACGAGATTATCCGCGAAATCAAGTCCAAGATCATTGGACCGATTGTGCCGGCGAACATGGTGGACAGCGGCACGAAGTATCACATCAACCCCACCGGACGCTTTGTGATCGGCGGACCACACGGCGACACCGGGCTGACCGGCCGCAAGATTATCGTCGACACCTACGGCGGCATGGGCCGTCACGGCGGCGGCGCCTTCTCCGGAAAGGATCCGACGAAGGTAGACCGTTCGGCGTGCTACATGGCCCGCTACATTGCCAAGAACATCGTGGCGGCTGGCCTGGCCACCCGTTGCGAAGTGCAGCTTGCCTATGCGATCGGCGTGGCGGAGCCCGTTTCGGTCATGGTGGACACCTTTGGAACCGGCGTTGTGGACGGCTCCCGCCTCACCGAATTGGTACGCGCCAACTTCGGCCTGACGCCCCGCGCCATCATTGATCACCTGCAATTGCGCCGCCCGATCTACCGCAAGACCGCCGCGTTCGGCCATTTTGGCCGGACCGGAGACACCTTTACCTGGGAAGCCACCGACAAGGCCGAGGCGTTGCGCGCCGAAGCCGGCGTCGCGGCCGGCGCCCGCGGTTAATCGCGGACTTAGCACCCGTAACTGTAACAAAAAAGGCGCGGAACCCCCGGGTTCCGCGCCTTCCGCTGAAATCTTCTTCTCTATACTTTTCTCCCATGGCACTCCTCGAAGGCTGCAAGCACGAAATTGAACTGGTCGTCCCCGTTGAGGAGATCGACAAGGAAACGGCACTGGTTGTCGAAGATATCCGCAAGAAGGCGGCATTGCCCGGTTTCCGTCCTGGAAAGGTCCCGGCGTCGCTGGTTCGCTCCCGGTTTGCGAGCGAAGTCCGGCAGGAAACGTTGGAACGCGTCATTCCCAAGGCGTTCCGCAAGTATGCCGACGAAGAAAAATTGCAGGTGGTCGGCACGCCGAATGTCGTTGATATTCACCACCACGCCGGTGAAGAGTTGAAGTTCAAGGCGCAGTTTGAGGTGGCGCCTGAATTTGAGCTGCGTGACGACTATCGCGGTTTAACCGTTCCTTATCGTGAACCGGCCGTCGCCGGCGAAGAAGTGGAGGCGCGGCTCGAAGCGCTCCGCGAGCAGAAGGCGGAATACATTAACGAAGATCCGCGGCCTGCACGGGCGAATGACCATGTATTGATCGCTTTGCGTAGTCTTTCTCCGCTGGAAGGCGGTGAACTGAACGAAAACGAAGTGGCGTTGGAACTCGGCCATGCCGACACAATGGCTGCGTTTACCGAAAATATCACCGGCATGGAACCCGGCGACGAGAAGGAATTTACGGTTGTTTACCCGGATGACTACGGTTCGGACCGTCTGGCCGGCAAGACCGTCAACTTCTCCTGTACGCTGAAGACGATTCGCCGCAAGGAATTGCCGGAGTTGAACGACGAGTTCGCACAGGACCTGGGTGACTTCAAGAGCCTGGACGAATTGCGCGACGCCGCCCGCCGCTCTATTTTCGCCGAACGCGATATGACCGCGCGGCAGTCCGCCCACACCGCGATGCTCGACACACTGGTCGGGCTCTATGACTTCCCGATTCCCCAGGCTTTTGTGGATCAGCAGATTGAAACGCTGATTGAAAGCCGTCTACGTAGCCTTGCGGGCCAGGGTGTTGATCCGCGCACGCTAAATTTGGACTGGGCTAAGATCCGCGAATCGCAGGCCGACCGGGCATTGAAGGATGTGCGCGCTTCTCTCCTGTTGGAAAAGGTTGGCGAAAAAGAGGCCATCCATGCGACGCAGGAAGAAGTGGACAGCGAAGTACAACGGATTGCCCGTCAAGAACGCGAAGCCGTTGCCAGTGTGCGCCGCAAATTGGAAAAGGACGGTACCATCGGCCGGATTGCCGGCCACATCCGTACACAGAAAATTCTAAATTTTCTGTTTGAGCAGGCCAACAAGGTGGAGCCGCCGCCCGCCGAAGAGCCTGCGGAAACGCCCGCTTCGGAATAATCATTTTGTAGGTGGATATAGTCGATCCGGAACTCGTGCCGCACGTTGGTGTGGCACGGGTCAGCCAAATATGGCGGCGGAGCCGCTGGGCTGTTTTCCTCTACCTCGTTCTATTCCTCCCCCTGGGCCTGGGAACGTCGCTGGCGTCGGACCACCCGTTTGTTTTTGGCTCCGCGGCGGGCCTTTTCCTTTTGGCTGGGCTGTTTCGCTGGGGAACGTTGTTGCATGGCGGTCCGCCGGCTAGACCTGAGGTTGCCGCAACGTGGCTCCGCTGCTACGGCCGCCAAACCGCGGCTTGCGGTCTGCTGTGGGGCTTGTTCGCAGGCTGGGTGCAGATTGCCTACCACGGCGCTACGCTCCAATATCTGATTCTGCTGATCTCCGTGGGAATCGCCTGTTTCACGCTGGGCGCTTTCGCCGGCGACCGCCGTCACGCGCTCCGCTTTCTCTACTGCCTTCTGGGGCCGGCCATGGCCGGCGTCGCCTGGGCGGCCGACCGGGAAGCGATGGTGCTGCTGGCGCTGCTTTCTCTATTCCTGGCCACAATTACGCTGCAGACGTTCGAAATCGATGATTGGTTCGTTCGTTCCACTGTGGAGTCGCTGCTGTTGGAACGGGCGCGGAAAGAGGCGGAGGACGCGACGCGTGTGAAGAGCGAGTTCCTTGCCAATATGAGCCACGAGTTGCGCACGCCGATGAACGGCGTGATGGGCATGTTGGAACTGCTGCAGCAGAGCGAATTGGACCGTGAGCAAAAGCTCCTGGTGCGTACCAGCCACCGTTCGGCCGAGGCGCTGCTGGACATCCTGAACGACATCCTCGACTTCTCCAAAATGAGCGCCGGCAAACTCGATTTCCTTCCGAAGGACTTTCAACTACGGAATGCGATTGAAGATGTCTACGGCCTGCTTGGCCCGCGTGCTTTCGATAAAGGCGTCGATCTCGGGTATCGTTTGGACCCGGCCATTCCGGATTGGCTCTGCGGCGACGAAGGCCGGCTACGCCAGGTACTCATGAATCTGGTCAGCAACGCCATTAAGTTCAGCGTGGGCGGGCCATGGCCCGGCGGCGGCAGCGTCTTTGTGGAAGCGAATCTGTTGAACCGGGATTTTGGCGCGGTCTCCATCCGTTTCACGGTGGCCGATACCGGGGTCGGCATGTCGCAGGGAACGCTGTCAAAGCTTTTTCAACCATTTATGCAGGCCGATACCTCCACCAGTCGCCGTTTCGGCGGCACGGGCCTGGGCCTGGCTATCTCCCGCCAACTGGTGGCGGCCATGGGTGGGGCGATTACGGCGGAGAGCGAAGAGGGACAGGGCACAAAATTTACATTCGATATTCAATTGGCCCCTGCCATGGTCAGCCATACCCGTATTCCCCCGCTGGCCGATTGCCGTGTACTTCTCTTGGAACCGGCTGCCTGTTCCCGGCGGACGATTGCCTATCTGGTTTCCCGCCTTGGCGCCGCTACACAGCAGGTGGACACCGTCGGCGAAGCGGCCGCGGCACTGGCAACTGGGCCGTGGCACTGCGTGATTGCCGGTGCGAATTCGATTGAAGATGTGCCCGGCTTGCGAGAGGAGTTGCTGCGCGATTTGAAGGAGCCTCATCCCCCGCTTTTTTTCCTGCATCACTCCGGCGAAACCGTGGATGGGCAGGCCCCAGGGGCCTTTACTCTAACGCGCCCCGTTCGCGCGGCGCAGGTGGCCGAGGCGCTCGTCCTTGCCGATTGTCTGCCGCGCCGCACCGTTCCGGCGCCGGTGCTAACGCCCATACGATTGTCGGGACGGGTGTTGGTAGTGGAGGACAATCTGGTGAACCAGATGCTGGCGCAGCGGCTGCTTCATGTCCTCGGCCTGACGTCCCAGGTGGCGGCCAATGGCTCCGCCGCCTTGGAGATTTTGCGCACGGAGAGTTTCGGGGTCATTCTGATGGATTGCCAGATGCCGGGAATGGACGGCTATGAGGCCACCCGCCGCCTCCGGTTGGAGGAAGAGACGCGCCATCTGCCCATCATCGCCATGACCGCCAACGCCATGAAGGGGGATCGGGAACTTTGCCTTGCCGCCGGCATGAACGACTATCTGGCTAAACCCATTCGCCTGGATCGTTTGCGGGAAGCGCTATCCCGCTACCTTCCGGCGGGAGGCCCTGTACCAGGGCCGGAAAGTTCTAGGTAGGAAGAGTGCGCGTAACGGGGGGCGGGAAGGGCTATACTGAAAGCGGCACGTCTATGGCGTTGCTAGTTGGAAAGTTTATTTGCATAGGAGATCCCGCGTGAAGCGTTCCTCCTCGGACGAGTCTCTGCGCTGTTCGTTCTGTCATAAAAGCCAGGATGTCGTCGGTAAGCTGATCTCCTCACCGCTCAGCGACTACCCGCGCTCCTATATCTGCGATGAGTGCATCGCCGTATGCAACTCCATCCTGGAAGACGACCGGAACGAGCAGACCTATTCGGCGCCCAGCAAGCTGCCCAAGCCGCTGGAACTCAAAGAGTACCTGGATCAATACGTTATTGGACAGGACGCAACAAAAAAGAAACTGGCCGTTGCGGTTTATAACCACTACAAGCGGATCCAGATGAATAAACAGCGCGGCTCCGACGTCGAGCTGGGCAAATCGAATATTCTGCTGATCGGACCCACGGGAACCGGAAAGACGTTGCTCGCCCAGACGCTGGCGCGCATTCTGGATGTCCCGTTTGCCATCGTGGATGCCACCACACTGACCGAAGCCGGCTATGTGGGTGAGGACGTGGAAAACATCATTCTGCGTCTGCTGCAAAATTCCGATTGGGATGTGCAGCGTTGTCAGCAGGGCATCATTTATATCGACGAAATCGACAAAATCTGCCGTAAAGATGAAAATCCGTCGATTACCCGCGATGTCTCGGGCGAGGGCGTGCAGCAGGCGCTCCTGAAAATTCTAGAGGGCACAATTGCGAATGTGCCGCCGCAGGGTGGCCGTAAGCATCCGCACCAGGAATTCACGCCAGTCGATACGTCGAACATTCTGTTCATTTGCGGCGGCGCGTTTGTCGGTCTGGACAAAATCGTCGAACGCCGTGTCGGCCGCCGGTCTATCGGGTTTACGGAAGGCGACGAAAAGGAAAACCTCCTCCCCCGCAAGTCCGCACAGCGGAAAGAAGAGCATCTCACCAGCCTCATCCAGCCGGTGGATCTTATCCGCTACGGATTCATTCCGGAGTTCATTGGCCGCCTTCCTGTCGTCGGCGTGTTGGAAGATCTGGACCGCGAAGCGCTGGTACAGATTCTGTCCAAACCGAAGAATGCCGTTGTCAAACAGTACCAGCGGTTGTTCGAATTTGAGAATGTTAGACTGAAATTTAGCGACGATGCCTTGGAAGCAATTGCATCGCTCGCGATGGAGCGGAAGGTCGGCGCCCGCGGCTTGCGGATGATCCTGGAAGACCTGATGCTCGACCTCATGTACTTCCTCCCGTCCCACAAGAAAATCCGCGAGTTTTTGGTCACCAAAGAGATGGTCCTTACCCAGAAAATCAATCTCGCACTATTGGAAAAGGCCGGCTAGGACGCTTCCGCCGGCCTCTCCTCCAGATCTCCCCAACAATCCAATCCTTTTGCACGATGCCCAGCGGGCGGGTGCGTGCCCTCGTAAATTTGCGGGGTTCCCGAAGCCAAAACAGCGGCTTAGGAATCAAATAAGGTAGTACCGTCCCAATTCATACAGGTCAAATGCACGAATGAGCACACGAGAACGTACAGAAGCAAAGCGCCTTCCCATGATGCCAATCCGGGATGTGGTTATTTTCCCGCACATGATGACTCCTTTTGTCGTCGGCCGTGAGTCGAGTGTGCGCGCCTTGGAAGAAGCGCTCGCAGCGGACAAGAAAATTTTCCTCGCAACGCAGCATGACGCCTCGGTGGATGATCCTCGTCCCGATGAAATCTACTCTGTCGGCACAATCGCGAACATTGTGCAGAGTCTCAAGCTCTCTGACGGCAATATTAAGGTTTTGGTTGAGGGCGTCGAACGCGCCAAGGTCGTCACGGTTGCCAGCGAAGAAGGTTTCTTCAGGGCCACGGTGCGGACGTTCTCGTCCAAGTTGGAGGGCGGCACGCATCTGGAAACGCTCACCAATCGCGTCACTTCGCTCTTTGAGCAGTACGTCAAGTTGAGCCAGAACCTCAATTACGAGACGATGATCGCCGCGATCAAGGTGGACGATCCGGGTAAGCTGGCGGACACGGTTGGCGCAAATTTGCAGTTGACCATTGAAGAGAAGCAGGAGCTTCTCGAGATCTTTGATCCGGTCGATCGCTTGACACGCGTTGCGGAAATGCTCGACATCGAAATTGAAAAGCTGTCGGTGGACCGTTCGATCCAGGGCCGCGTGAAGCGCCAGATGGAGCGAGCGCAGAAAGAATACTACCTCAACGAGAAGATCAAGGCGATCCAGAAGGAACTGGGCCGCGGTGAAAAGAGCGAATTCGACGATCTGAAGAAAAAGATCGATGCGGCCGGAATGTCCAAGGACGCGCAGGAGAAGGCCCACGCTGAATTGAAACGGCTGGAACAGATGCCGCCGATGTCGGCGGAATCCACCGTCTCCCGCAACTACTTGGAATGGTTGCTTGCTGTGCCGTGGAAGAAGAAAACGCGCGAGATTCGCGATCTGAAGTATGCGCACGGCGTTCTCGATTCCGATCACTACGGCCTGGAGAAGATCAAGGAACGTATTCTCGAATTCCTGGCGGTGCGCCGCCTGGTGAAGAATCCCAAGGGTTCTATTCTTTGTTTCGTTGGGCCTCCCGGCGTGGGTAAGACCTCGTTGGGCATGTCGATCGCCAAAGCGACGGGCCGGAAGTTCGTCCGTTTATCGCTTGGCGGCGTACGGGACGAGGCCGAAATTCGGGGCCATCGCCGGACCTATATTGGCGCCTTACCGGGGCAGATCATCCAGAGTATGAAAAAAGCCGGTACTAAGAACCCGGTGTTCATGCTGGATGAGATCGACAAGATGTCCACCGATTTCCGGGGAGATCCATCGGCCGCGCTGTTGGAGGTGCTCGATCCGGCGCAGAATTTCATGTTCCAGGACCATTATCTGGACGTGGAATACGATCTGAGCGAAGTGTTCTTCATTGCCACGGCCAATGTGATGCACACCATTCCCGGCCCTCTGCAGGATCGTATGGAAGTCATCCGCCTGTCCGGCTACACGGAATTGGAAAAGGCGGAAATCGCCAAGACATTCCTGATTCCGAAACAGAAGGAAGCCACTGGTCTGGAAGAAAAGCAGGTGGTGTTTACGCCGGAGGGTCTTGGCGCTCTGATTCAGGGATATACACGCGAATCCGGCGTCCGCAACCTGGAGCGGGAAATCGGAAACGTTTGCCGTAAGATCGCCCGGAAGGTGGTGGAAGTATCGGCCACCGATACGGCGGAAGAACTGGCCAAAGCCGGTGAAGTGATCGACGAAGCGCCGAAAAAGAAAAAGTCGAAAAAGAAGGAAGAAAAGGCAGCGGAAGAGGCCGCGCCGGAACTTCCAGTGATTGAAAGCAAGCTGCCGGCAGTCTCCGTCACTACGCAAACGTTGGTGGAACTGTTGGGACCGCCGAAGTTCCGCGATACGGTGGCCGAGCACAAGAACGAAGTGGGTGCTACGGTGGGCTTGGCCTGGACTGAGGTGGGCGGGTCGATTCTAACGACTGAAGCCGCCGTCATGGAAGGCCGAGGGAAGCTGACGCTCACTGGAAAACTCGGTGATGTGATGCAGGAGTCGGCGCAGGCGGCAATGAGCTATCTGCGGACCCGTGCGCAGTCGCTAGGCCTGAACAGGGACTTCTATCGCCATATCGACATTCACCTCCACGTACCGGAGGGGGCTATTCCAAAGGATGGCCCGTCCGCCGGCATCACGATTGCGACTTCAATTACTAGTGCGTTGACGAACATTCCGGTCCGCGGCGATATTGCCATGACCGGTGAGATTACCGTCCGCGGCAAGGTACTGCCGATCGGTGGGCTCAAGGAAAAAATGTTGGCTGCGCATCGGAATGGGATCCACGAATTGGTTCTCTGCAAGGAGAACGAAAAGGACCTGTACGACATTCCGGAGGTCATTAAGAAGGACATGAAGCTGCACTTTGTCGAATCGATGGACGAGGTGTTAAAGATTGCTTTGGAGCGGGAAGTCACCCCGCTGCCCTTGGCCCCGGCGGCAGTGCAACCTGAAACGCGGTCTACGGACGACATGACCCACTAGGGAACGGCCCGGCTCCGTTCCCCCTGTCGTTCTCTATGGCCACCCCTCACGCGGATGCGCGGTTTATACTAAGTGCTACAAGCCCAGCGCAGTTCCCCAACCTCCGGCTCCCGGAGTTCGCGTTCCTGGGCCGCAGCAATGTTGGAAAATCCAGCCTGCTGAATGTGCTGGCCGGCGTCAAGAAATTGGCAAAGGTCAGCCAGCAGCCCGGCAGGACGCAAGCAGTAAACTTCTTCACCATCGGCGAGGCCATCACGTTCGCTGACCTGCCTGGCTACGGCTTCGCAAAAGTTCCCATCCATGTACAACAGTCCTGGAAAAGCCTCATTGAGGCTTACCTCTCCCACCGTGAACAACTCGCGCTCTGTTTCATCCTTCTGGACGCGCGCCGCGGCTGGATGGAGAAGGACCTGGAACTGCGCGATTGGCTCATCCATCAGGGACGGCCGTTTCTGGTCATAGCCACCAAAATCGACAAACTCAAACAATCGGAATTGCACCGCGGCCTGGCCGCGATCCGTCGTGAATGCGAAGGGTCAGAGCCGGTGCCGTTCTCGGCCATCAGCGGCCAGGGAGCGAGGGAAATTTGGCAAGCGATCAAGACATCAAAGACCCGGTAAATCCGGAGACGGCTTCCTCCGGCGCGGAATCGTCCGCAGTTGGGGAGACTCCCTCGGCCCGCCCTACATTGGATTCGAAGCCTCGCGCTCCCCGGCCCGTAAAACCGGCCACGGAACCTCCTCCCCCTGCCGCCGGCGGTTCCGAGCCTGCTGATCTTGCCAGCGCCCGCCGTGACGGAACATTGGACCTGGTGGAACTCAAAGACATGTCGATCGTGAAACTCAACACGATCGCCAAGGAATTGGGCGTGGTGGGCGTCGCTGGCCTCCGCAAGCAGGAACTCATTTTCAAGATTCTGCAGACCCAAGCGGAAAAATCCGGCCTGATCTTCTCCGAGGGTGTACTTGAATGTTTGCCGGACGGCTTCGGTTTCCTCCGGGCGCCGGAGTATAACTATCTTCCCGGTCCAGACGATGTTTACGTTTCTCCCTCCCAAATCCGTCGTTTTGACCTCCGGACCGGTGATACCATCTCTGGGCAAATTCGCCCACCCAAAGAGGGCGAACGATATTTTGCTCTCATTAAAGTGGACGCGATCAACTTCGAGCCGCCCGAAGAAGCTCGCAACAAGATCTTTTTCGATAACCTGACGCCGCTCTATCCCCAGGAGCGAATCAAGCTCGAAATCGCGAAGGACAACTTCTCTGGCCGGGTCATGGACCTGCTTACCCCAATCGGCAAGGGGCAGCGCGGCCTGATCGTCGCCCCGCCCCGCACGGGGAAAACGATGCTGCTGCAGGCGATCGCCAATTCGATCACCACCAACCACCCGGACGTCACGCTGATTGTTCTGCTGATCGATGAGCGCCCCGAAGAAGTCACCGACATGCAGCGTTCGGTGAAAGGTGAGGTGATCAGCTCCACATTCGACGAGCCCGCTTCCCGTCACGTGCAAGTGGCTGAAATGGTGATAGAAAAGGCAAAGCGGCTGGTGGAGCACAAGCGCGATGTGGTGATTCTGCTCGATTCGATTACCCGCCTGGCCCGCGCCTACAATACGGTAGTGCCTCCCTCGGGGAAAGTACTATCCGGCGGTGTGGATTCGAATGCGCTCCAACGGCCGAAGCGGTTTTTCGGTGCGGCGCGAAATATCGAAGAGGGCGGATCACTCACGATTATCGCCACGGCTTTGATCGACACCGGCAGCCGCATGGATGACGTTATTTTTGAAGAGTTTAAGGGCACCGGCAATATGGAAGTGCATCTTGACCGCAAGCTGGTAGACAAGCGCGTCTTCCCGGCTATCGACATTAACAAGTCGGGCACGCGGAAAGAAGAACTCCTCATGCCGAAGGAAGAACTGAATCGGGTTTGGATTTTGCGGAAGGTGTTGAACCCGTTGTCGCCGGTCGAGTCGATGGAACTTTTGCTCGATAAGCTGGCAAAAACGCGCTCAAATGCCGAGTTTTTGGCGTCCATGAACGGCTAAAACGACATTTTTACTTGCCAATTGGTTATGGGCACGCAATACTAATCGCCACTCCCCCATAACCTTTTCGGTTAAGATGTCGTCATAGCTTGTAAGAAACTCTGTCCACAGGGAGGTGACTTCCTGTGGCGAGGAGCGCCATTTTCATGTTCTCCCCTCAATCCGAACCGAACGCCGGGATCGCTCTCACGCCTATGCAGATGTCTGGCGCAGTGGCCCCCAACGTGCAGCCCTCGTCGCCTGGTTCGTCTGGTCTGGGTCCGCAGGCCGTAACGCCTCCCGAGATCCCCAAGCCCCGGTCCTATGGCTGGGTGTGGCTATTGGCGATCGTGGTCGCCGCGGGCGCAGGATACTGGGCGTGGGAGAAGCGAAAAGCCGAAACCACGCGTTCCAGCGTCGTTGCCATGCGTACGGCTCCGGCGCAGACCGGCCCGTTGGCCAAGACCTTGCGTTTGACTGGCGTTACCGGTGCGGAACGATATATTTCGTTGATCGCGCCTTCGCTGCGCGGCGGACGTTCCAATAGCGGCGGTGGGGGCGGCGCAACGGCGAGCGGCGGCGCGACGCGATCTGTCAGTTCGACGGGCGGTACGACCGGGTCCGGGACAACCGGCAGTTCGACAAGCGGCTCCACCTTGGCCAGCACCTCGGCTTCGGCAAGCGGAGCCAGCGGCGGATCGGCATTTTCGGGGAACGGCGATACATTGACGTCTTCTGCCGGCGCCGCGGGCGGTACAACCCTACGTTCCGCTCGTTCGGCCTCGACTGGGTCCTCGGCACGGACGGCGGCCTCTACGCGCAGCACCCGGTCTTCGGGCGCCTCTTCCTCGTCCACACTCGGTTCCGATGGATTGGGTTCGACGGCGAGTCAGATTCCCGGCGGTTCGGGCGGCGGCGGTGGCGGCGCGTCGGGAGGCGGCGGACGCGGCGGCGATTTCATGCTGCAATTGCAGTCCCTGGCTCCCAACGGTTCCCGTATTGCCAAGGGCGAACAGGTTGCGGAGTTTGACCGGCAGTACATGTTATTGCGTCTGGATGATTTCAAGGCGAGCGTGGAACAGTCCGAAAGCTCCATGAAAGCGAACGTAGCTACGCTCGAAATGACGCGTAAGTCGTACGAACAGCAGATTCTGGCCGCGAAGAATCTGGTGGAGAAATCGGAACTCGACATGAAAACGATTCCGGTTCGCAGCGAGATTGAATCCACCCGGCTTCGCTTGGCTCTGGAAGAAGCAAAAGCGAATCTGAAACAGCTGCAGGAAGCGGCGCGGTATGTGGATATCGGTGAACGGGCGACGCTCAAAATCTCCGATCTCGATCTGCAGGCCTCCAAATTGGAGTTGCGCCGCGCGCAGGCCAACGCGGACCGCATGGTGATGAAAGCGCCCATGGACGGCTTGGTAGTCGTACAAAACACGTTCCGCAGCGGCGACTTCGGCCCCATTCAGCAGGGTGACCAGATTTATCCAGGCATGTTGTTCATGCAGGTGGTCGATCCTTCCTCGATGATCGTAAGCGCTTCCGTGAACCAGGTGGACGTCCAGCATCTGCGGCTGGGGCAAAAAGCCAAGATTCGTTTTGATGCGTTTCCGGACCTGGAACTTCCCGGTCACGTGGTGACCATCGGCGCGATCACAAAGTCCGCCGGTGTGCGTGCCAGTTTCAAGAAGGACGTCGCCGTCCGGCTCCGGTTGGACAAATTGGACCCCCGCGTGATTCCCGATCTAAGCGTGAGCGCGGATGTCGTGTTGGAAGAGACGGAGTCGGCAACGGTTGTCCCTTCGGAAGCTCTGTTTTTTGAGGCGACACCGGCGGCCGGAGCAGCGGCAAAACCGTATGTTATGGTGCGGACCGCATTGGGCGGATGGCAACGGCGGGAAGTGCAGATTGGTCTGGTCAATAATAACCAGACGGCCATTCTGTCCGGCATTAAGCCTGGAGATGTGGTGGCGTTGGAGCCTCCTTCGTCGCACCCGGCCAGCACGGGACCGCCGGCGTAGAGTTGTCCGCTCCGCCCAATCGCGTAACCGCCCCGAGTTCCAATCTAAAATTTTCTGTTGGGAAGGTGTATGTCGAAAGATCTGAAACCGAAGGTGCGCCTCGGCCAGTCGGCTGCCGGTAACCGGCGCCGGATTATTACCATGACCGTGATTGGCCTCCTCCTGGCCGCCGGCGGCTATGCTGCGTACCGGTACACCGGACAGACGAAGGTGGAAGTGCCGGTGGCGCGTGTGCGGCAAGGCGAATTTATCATTTCGGTAAAAACGCGCGGAGAGGTTCGCAGTTCCCGGTCTGTCATTCTCTCAGCCCCGCAGATCCCCGATCCCCGGATTGTGCTTCTGGCTGAGTCCGGAAAACCGATTCGCAAAGGCGAAACGGTGATTGAGTTCGATGCGGCTCAGCAGGAACAGTACTATCTGGACCGTGCGACCTCCGTCCGCACTGTGGACAAAGAAATTGTCCAAATGCAGGCCTCGCACCGTATCACGAAGGAAATGGACTCGATGAACCAGATGACGGCGACCTACAACGTCGACCGCGCGAAGCTGGAAGCATCGAAAGCTGAAATTCTGTCCGATATCGAAGGCAAGAAGAACCGCATAGACGTTACGACGGCGCAGGGTGACTTGGAACA
>DASTML010000003.1:0-12014 GCA_035714175.1 Bryobacteraceae bacterium
GAAATTCGGATTGCTGTCGATCTGAGGGATATCTCAGACGAAGATTTGGACCGCTTGGAAGATTCTCATAGAGCCAAACTCTCTCTCTCTGTTGTTGATGGCGCGCTGACATTGGTTCGGGTGTATGGCACTGACGGGAAAAGTCGAATCAGGCAAGTAACGCGTGTTCCGAAAGATAACCGTTTCGATGCGGAGTATTGGAGACCAAGGCTGACGGGAAAAACAGGTAAGGACCTTCGATCCGTTGTAATTGAAATCTTTCCAGAGCTATCCCCTTCGCTTGGGGCGAAACCAACGCAGACGGAGGTGAAGTCGGCAATTGAGGGCCTCGTTGCGGCAATGGCAACGGAGCAGTTGGAAGACCGGGAGGTTGATCTGGTGACAGGGATTGACAAGAGCATATTACCGCTACTTCCAGAGCCGCTCCCCGTTTACGCAGTGAAGGATCTTGCCGGTGATATGAGGTACAAAGATGGCGTCCCATTTGGCAAAATCATTAAGGTGCTCCTTAATGTATTGGAGTCGGAGTTGGATGAAGAGCAAGCGTATTTCGACAAGTTGAACCGCCAGCTTAACACTATTATTGGAGCAGAAGGCACAGTTGCTGACGAACGCTGCACGGTTGTTAAGGATGTCGAAATGACTATGCAGAGATTGCTGAGAGAATCCTTCCCATCTGTTACCTTGGAGTTGCGAATTCCGCCGCCTCAGATAAAGACTATCCTTGAGGGAACAAGAATTTCTGTTAATGACGGCGTGAAATCACCCGTTGAACTGAAAGGCGACGGCCTTAAACGAGCAGTAGTCTTCTCCATCTTTCGGGCCTACGAGGAGATTTCAAGAAAATATGCCAAGCCAGGCAGGGGGAAGGCTAGTGCGCCACAATATGTCTTATTGTTTGAAGAACCTGAGCTATATCTACACCCGAAGGCGCAACATATACTATTCAACGCCTTAGCGGCCTTTTCTAGAGACCATCATGTGTTGGTTACGACTCATTCACCGTCATTTTTGGGGCCGAATGACACAACGTCGTTCGTAAAAATGAGCAAGGTGTCTGCTTCTGATGAAAACTCCAGAGCTTATTCGGTAGCTATGCCGGTGGATTTGCGCGATGTGTCGCGAAAGGGTCAATTTCAGTTCATCTGCTACGAGAACAACAATCACGCATTCTTCGCACAAACAGTCGTCTTGGTGGAGGGTCCGTCGGACGAATTAGTTCTGGGCCATATGGCACGAACACTGAGGGCGGATTGGAATTCTCATGTTGCTCCAATCGCGTTCGCAAAAATAGGTGGCAAAGGAAGTATAGCCGCGTATAGGCATTTCTTCCGCGCATTTGGGGTAAGAGTAATAGTTGTCGCTGACCTTGACATAGTTATCAATGGATTCAATAAACTTGAAACCACTGAAGGCATACAAGAGAAGCACAATAGTCTGTTGGCACATCTCAACGATCTTCTTAGCCAAGAGAACGATCCAGAACCTACAAGGAAGGCATTGAAGCGGGTCAGGGAACGCGGCGATATTCAAGCGAACTGGAAGAACGCACTTACCGCATACGATATTTGGCTCGAGAAACAAGATTCGCTTGATGCCGTGAAAGAAGCGCTAGACGAGTTTTTTGGTCACGCATATGATGATCAGAGAATGTTGTGCTTGATGTCAACAGAGAATCCAACGACGGTACGGCTAAAAGATGATCTGATACGGTCTCTCTACGATGAAGATGTGTTTATTCTTCATAATGGAGAGTTAGAGGACTACTATCCGAGTGATTGCCAAAGCGGTGAAAAGACGGAACGTGCCGTGGCCTACTGTGAAACGTATACTTCCACGGACAGAGTGCGCAAACATCTTTTGAGCAAGTGCAAGTGTTTTGGAGATGGGCGGAGTGAATTTGAGGTGTTATTTGGAGCCGTCTTTGGCACAGATGGCATGCCTGAATTGGTCGCAGCTAGCGGGTGATGGGATGAGGGTCAAACCCTCCCCGTTCGCTCAACCAGGTGGTCCAGTGCGCTAGTCTCCAGCACCGTCAGGGTGAGCGTGAGCGGAGTGGCTGGAACAATCCGGTTCATCATCGTCGTCTAGATGATCTGCCAGCTAAGTACAAGGGATACGGTGATCAGGTTCACGATCCGCTCAGCAGCCCACAATTCCGACGTATTAGCCCGGCAGCCCGATTTTTGGATCTTGTGGATGGTCTCGATCTTCCACCGCATCGCATACAGGAGAGATTTCCACGGTCTCCGCTGCTACCTTCCCAAGTTCTACAGGAATTGCAAAAGCGGTAATGCAAGATTGTCATCGAGCAAACCCATAGAGGCTTGCGGCGGTATCCTGGGTTCCCCGGCGGAGGACTTTTGCTTGTCCGTAGAGCTTGGAAACCTTGTCGATTGGGGCGAAGTTGCCCAGGGGATCTGCGGGATCCACGATGACCAGCGGGCGCTGGCCGAGGAGTTGGGCCAGGTCCGGTAGATCGTAGTGACGCAACACGCCGGGGATGACGAGTTCCGCGATCTTTTGGTGGACCCGCGCGTCTACCACTGCCTGGTAGCTCTCCAAGGTCCGTTCCAGCGCTACCCGGCGGATGCGCGGGTCCAGGGCCGCCGCATGGAGCATTGCCACCCCCGCCACGCCCGCGCCGGCTCCGTAGATCTTCGCCGTGTCTACGTCCGTACGGGCTGTCAGTACGTCCACGGCCCGTACGATGTCCCGGGCGCGGCCGCCGGTCAGCGTATGGCCGGTCAACATGGCCGTCATGGCGCTGTTGTAGTCCCCGAAATACCCGGTCCAGCCGCTTCCTCCATCCAGGGTCCGGTTGCGGCTTTCCCCAAGGCCGCGCAGGTCAATGGATAGGACGAGGAGGCCTTGCCCAACGAGGGCTTCGGCGTTGGCGGCTCCCGCCGCTTTCCCCGCGCGGTTGGCGTACACCACGGCCGGCATCCGTTGCCGCCCCGCCGCGGCTGGCCGGTAAAGCACCGCCGGAATTTCGATGCCTTCCTCGCTCTGATACGTGAACTTCTCCACTTCGTATCCATTCCGGGTGAGTACTCCGAAGGTCTTGATTTTGGGCGCCGTTCCGGCCCCGTCCGGATACCCGATCAGTTCCCGGACCTTGGCCGGCGTTGGGATGCCGCGCCGGAAACTCTTTACGCGGGCCTGGTTGAGGGTGGTGACCATCTCCCCGCCAAATTCCGTCAACACCTGCCCCGATTTCGTCACGTACAGCTCCTCCTCCCGGCGCGGCGGGACCGGCGTGTCGGGGGTCTCTTCGTCTATGCCCTTTAACCATTTGTCGAACCAGCGATAGGAGGCGATGCGGCGCGGGTGGGAGTATCCGTGGCCGTCATCGGCTTCGGTCATCGCCATTTTTCCGGCGGCTCCGTGCAGGTTGTAGGCCGTCTGGAGTTCGGCGTAGGTCTCCCGGGCTCCGGTGATGGAGAAGAAGTCGCGGATGGCTGAGAGCATGGTGTAGGGCTTCGGCGCGAAGGCGTGAATGAAATCGGCGTGATCGAGCCCTTCGGAGAGAAATCCGGGCACACACTGTTCGGCATCCTGCGGCCCAATGGTTTGCAAGAGACGGCGCCAGGAGGTGATGAAGCACGACGGCGCGGCGACCGAAATGCGGTCATCGAGGGAAGAGAGATACGCCGTGTGGGTGCCGCCTCCGGAGTTGCCGGTGGCTCCGATCCGGGCGGCGTCGACTTCGGGGCGCGAGACGAGATAGTCGAGAGCGCGGATGCCGTCCCAGGTGGTGTAGCGGGCCAGCGGGTCGCCGGCAAGGAGCGTTTGCATGCCGAGGACGGTGTGTTCCGAGGTGGCGGGCGTGACCTTGGAGTTGCCGAGGTCGGGATCGTAGAGTTGCGCCCGCTCTCCCTGGCCTAGCGGGTCCCAGGTGAGGCAGACGTATCCTTTGCGCGCGAAGGTCACCAGGACCTGCTGCCAGGCGTCGTGCGCCTTGGCTCCGTTTTCGTGTCCGAGCGGGAACAGGATCGCCGGAAAGGGGCCTGTGCCTTTCGTGGGCACGTAGAGGTTGGCGGTGACGTAGAACCGGGGCTGGCTTTCGAAGACAACCTTTTCGATGCGATAGTCTTCGGCTTGAATGACGCCCAAGACGCGGGGATTTAATGGCGTTTTTTCGGGGAAGCCGCCTAGGAGGCGGAGATAACGTTCGCGGAATACGGCTTTGCGAACCCTGGCATCGGCGGCGGTCCATTTGGCGACGGCGGACTCCCGGGCATCGAGGAGAGCAAAGGCGCGCGCCTGCTCATAGTGCGTCAACTGTTGCTGGAAGGTGCGGTAATCGGTATGGTCCCGGAGGAAGTCGAGTGCGGCGTCGGGCTGTGCGGCGAGAGCGAGCGGGAGGAGCAGGGCGAATGGCTTCATGAGACTCCTTTGTGGGTCCCCTGCTATTTTTTCAGCGCGTTCAGGAACGCCACGGTGCGGGGGACGATTTCTTCGACGCCTTTTCCGGAGAGGGCATGGCCGCGGCCTTCAAACCAGACGGCTTCGTGCTTGATGCTGGCCTTTTCGAGGGCGGCTAAGAGACGCTGGGCCTGCGCCGCTTCGACGGCCTGGTCGTCTTTCCAGTGGAACAGCAGTACGGGCGGGGCTCCGGAGCGGACTTGGAGGACGGGGGAGGCGTCGGCCGGGTTGGCTCCGGCGAGGAACTGCGACAGGAGCGTGGCCGAGTTGGTACCGAGGGCGGCGAGGCCTTTTTCGGCGGGCGGGAGCATGTGCCAGTCGCGGAGGTCGGCGGGGCCGGAGACGTCAATGATGGCTTCGACGTTGGCTTTGTTATCGAACCCGGCGAGCAGGACGAGGTGGGCTCCGGCGGACGTTCCGAGCAGCGAGACGCGGGTGGGGTCCAGGTTCCAGCGTTTGGCGTTGGCGCGGAGGTAGGCGACGGCCGCGTAGGTGTCGGCGATGGGGGCGGGGAAGGGACGCGCGGGGGCGAGGGCGTATTGAATGGCCGCCGCGGCGTATCCTTTTGCGGCGAATTGGGGCAGGTACTTACGGAAAGAGCCCTTGCTGCCCATGGACCAGCCGCCGCCGTGGAGACAGACGATGACGGGATGAGGGCCGGGGCCGTCGTCGGGTACGGCGAGGTCCAACTTGAGTTCCATGCCGTCGACGGTGCGGTACGGCATTTCGACGTGCACGGCGGCGGCCGCCTGGAGAGCGGCCCCGCAGAGGAGGATCACCGTACGCATGGTTACGGGAGGAAGTTCTTGAGGAAACGGCCGCTCTGGATGAGCGAGGCCTTGCGGAGTTCGAGATCGCCTTCGTAGGCGCGGTCTTCGACTTCGATGCAGACGCCGCCCTTGTATCCGGTTTCGGTGAGCACGCTGAAGAATTTGCCCCAATCGACGTCGCCGAGGCCGGGGAGTTTGGGGGTGTGCCAGAGGTTGGGGAAGGCGAAGACGCCGACTTCGTCGAGCTTTTCGCGGTCGATGCGGGCGTCCTTGGCGTGCATGTGGAAGAGCTTGGGAGCGAATTCGCGCATGGCTTTCAGGTAGTCCATGTGCTGGAGGATGAAGTGGGAGGGATCGAAGTTGAGGCCGAAGTGATCGCTGGGGATGTCGTTGAAGGCGCGGCGCCAGACGGCGGGGGAAACCATGAGGTTCTTGCCGCCGGGCCATTCGTCCTTGGTGAAGGACATGGGGCAGTTTTCGATACCGATTTTGACGTTGTGCTTTTCGGCGTGCTGGATGAGGGGCTTCCAGGTTTTGAGGAAGCGGGGCCAGTTTTCGTCCAGGGTCTTGGTGTAGTCGCGGCCGATGAAGGTGTTGACGACGCCGACATCGAGGAGGCTGGCGGCCTTGATGACGTGTTGAAGGTGCTTGACGTAGACGGCGGCTTCGTCCTTATCGGGGGCGAGGGGATTGGGATAGTAGCCGAGGCCGCTGATGGCGACGCCGTACTTGGCGGAGAGGTCCTTTACCTTGGCCGCGTCGTCCTTGGTGAACCCGACGACATCAATGTGCGTGATGCCGGCGTAGCGGCGCTCCGCTTTGCCTTTCGGCCAGCACATGAGTTCGACACAGGAGAAACCGTTGGAAGCGGCGAAGGCAAGCACCTCTTCCAGATTCAAGTCCGGAAGGATGGCGCTGACAAATCCGAGTGTAAGCATAGAGTCTGTTGACCACTATAAAGCAGGCGGTAGCAATTCGCTATTCTGACTGCGAATGCTCACGCTTCGGATTCTGCTATGTTTCGCCCTGTGCGCGACGGGACAACAGGTACGCTTTCACACGATTCCGGATGCGGTAGTGGAGGGGCGCCTGGAGCGGATCGGCAAGGACAACGCGGAACGGGCGGAGAGGCTGGCGGCGCTGTTCCAGGAGGCGGGCTGCGGAGAGCCGAACCTGGCGCGGGAGAAGGCGAAGGGATCGAAGTTACCGAATATAACTTGCGTGTTGACGGCGGGGCCGGAGGCGGAAGTTATTGTTGTTAGCGCGCATTATGACAAAGTACGGGCCGGTGCGGGCGCGTTGGATAACTGGAGCGGGGCGGCGCTGCTGCCATCGCTCTATCAGAGTGTGGCGGGGTCGCAGGACCGGAAATATACCTACCTGTTTATTGGGTTTAGTGACGAGGAGGCGGGTTTGATAGGCGCCAAGGCCTGGGTGGCGGAGAACCGGAAGGGGATGCTGCCGCGGGTGCGGGCACTGGTGAATCTGGACTGCATCGGCGCAGGGCCGCTCTATTTGTGGGACACGCGGGCGGACAAGGAACTGGGCAACGTGGCGAGGCGGATTGGCGCTTCGATTTCGTATCCGATTCATGGGGTGAGCGCGGATGCCGTGGGGGACAGCGACGCGACGCCGTTCCGATTGCAAAAGATTCCGACCATTGACTTTCATTCGCTGGATAACGAGAAGATATTGATTTTGCATACGATTGACGACCAGCTTTCGGTTGTCGATCGCGAACATTACCGGAAGAGCTACCGGTTTCTGGCGATTTATCTGCGCTACTTGGACCAACTGCTAGCGCCACGGAAGCAGTGAAACCAGTTTTATACATACGTAAACTTTGGCGGAGACTTGCGGCATTGTCCGGTAGAAATGCTTTACCCTACCAGTAACTCGTGCGCGGGAATGATTCCCGCAATTTGCAGATACAGGATGTGCCTTGCAACTTCGAGCCTTCACCGACAGACGTTGGCTACTGCTTTTTTCTCTACTGTCCCTGTTCCTCGCTTTCGAACTCTACGGTCCAACCTTACAAGCCCCTTACATTTTCGATGACTGGGAACTTCCTTACACGAACCCCAGCATGCGGGATGCGCCTGTTTCGGCCTGGATGGCGGGGAACCGTCCGATTCTTCAATTGTCGTTTTGGTTGAACCTGGGGAATAACCCGCTGGCGACCGGCGCCTTCCACCGGGTCAATGTGCTGATCCATTGCCTGAATGCGCTTCTGCTGTATCTGATTCTCCGGCGGTTTTTACCGGAGAACCGATGGACGGCAACGGTACTGGCGGGAGTGTTTCTGGTGCACCCGCTGCAGACGGAATCGGTTGCCTATATTGCGGGCCGGTCGGAATCGCTGGCGGCCTTTTTCTGTTTGGCGGCTTACGCGGTCTATGTATATCGGCCGGCGGAGGGGGCTCTGTCCTGGCGGCGGGCCACGGCGGTACTGGGACTCTATGCGACGGCCGTGTTGACGAAGGAGAACGCGGTGGTGCTACCGGCGCTGCTGCTGCTGACCGATTGGGCCGGAGGGAGATCCTGGCGGATGAGCCTACGGGTGTATGTGCCTATCGCCGTGTTGGCGGCGGCGGGGGTTTTGATGGTCGCGCGGGTATTGGGCAGTTCCCGGACCGCGGGCTTTGCTTCGCCGATTGCGCCATGGGATGAGTATGCGTTGACGCAGGCGCGGGCGGTGCCGCAGTATTTTGCCATGATTTTGCTGCCGCTGCGGCAATCGATGGACCACGATTTTGCGTTCTCGAAGTCGCTGACGGACCGGCAGACTTGGCTGTATTTGCTGCTGTTGGTTGGGGCGGCGGGCGGCGCCTGGGCGTTGCGGAAACGATTTCCGCTGGGGGCGCTGGGGGTGTTCTGGTTTTTTGTTTGCCTGGCTCCGACGTCGAGCTTTGTACCGATTGCCGATCCGTTTGTGGAGCGGCGGGCGTATCTGGCGACGGCGGGGGTGCTGTTTGTCGCGGCGGAGGCCTTGCGGCGGGTGCGGTTATCGGCTTGGACAGCGACGGCATTGGCGATCGGCGTTTTGAGCGGCTATGCGGCGTTGACGTATCAACGGAATGTCGTGATGCGCACGCCGTTGACGATCTGGGTGGAGGCCGTACAGCATGGGTCGACGAAGGGCCGGCCGTATGAGTTTCTGGCGGACGCGGCCGTCCATGTGGAGGCGTGCGCGGACGTGGAGCCGTTTTTGCGGGACGCGGTGGAACGGATGCCCCGAAACCTGCGGGTGCTGCGCGGAGCGGCCAAGGTGCTGGAGTGCATGGACCGGCCCGATGAGGCGACGGCATTGCTCCGGCGGGCGGTGACGTTGGATCCCAAAGCGGCAGACATCTACGAACTGCTGGGACTGGTGTATGGAGCGAGGAACGAGTTGGAAAAGGCGCGGCCGGCATTGGAGGCGGCGCTGCGATTGAAGCCGGACTCGCCGGCGATTCAGATGTCGATGGCGTTGTGGTACCAAGCGGCCAAAGACTGGCCGAAGGCGGCGGCGGGATTCCGGCGGGTCTTGCAATTGGAGCCGAGCAATACGTCGGCGCTGGTGGCGTTGCGGCAGATTGAGGGGAACCCGGCGCCGGCGAATTGAGAGAGGCTTCGTAGAATGGGAGTATGAAGCTTCGCATACAGTCCGGCAGCATCCGGTTGCGGCTGAAACAGGCAGAGGTGAAGACGCTGGTGCAGGGCGGAGAGGTGCGGGAGGAGTGCCCGACGGCTCCGATGGCGCTTGTCTACGCGCTGCGGCCGTCGGAAGCGGCGGCGATGACGGCGACATTTGCCGAGGGCCTATTGACGGTGCATTTGCCAGCGGTCTGGTTGACTCATTGGGACACGGACGACCGGGTGGGGTTCGATGAAACGGACGGGGGCTTGCGGCTGTTGGTAGAAAAGGACTGGAAGTGCGTCAATCCGGCTGCGCCTTCGGACAACGAAGACTGTTTTGAGAATCCCGTGGGCTGCCACGAGTAACGCAGAACGGCCGGCGCCCCTCTCGGGAACGCCGGCCGTTTATTTGCTGTTTCGACTGGCCCGGCCGCTTTAGCGGAGACGGGTGGAGACGAAGTTGACGGTGACGAGCGAACGGGCCGTGACGCCTTCGGCGTCGGTGACCGTGAGTTCAAACGTATAAGGTCCGAACTGTTCGCCCAACTGCACGCGAGTGACGGCAGCGGTGGGATCCATGATCACGGCCGTCTTTTCGAGCAGGCGCCACTGGTACTTCAAGGGGCGGCCCTTGGGATCGACCGACTTGGACCCGTCGAGCGTGATGTCGCGCGAGAGGGTGTCAAACGGCGAACCGGCGTTGGCGATGGGACGTTCCGGTTCGGGAACGGTCTTCACGCGAACGGTAACATCGCAGCGCGCCGTCTGGTTCTGGGCGTTGTAGGCGATGAGGGTGTAGGTGGTGGTGGTCAACGGGCGGACGGTCACCGGATTGGTGATGCCCAGGCCGTTGAGAGTGACCACGGTGGAGTTGGTGGTGGTGAAGCTGATCGAGGCGGGATCGCCCGGATTGGCCACTTCCACCGGGTTTGCCGTACACGCGGTGAGCGTGGGGGCTCCGCCGCCATTGCCGGGGCGGACGTTGATGCCGATGGTGGAGCTGATGGAGCCGACCGCGTTGGTTGCCGTGATGGTGTACACGGTGTTGGTGGTGGGCGAGATGGGCGCGTTACCCTGCAGGCCAACGGTACCGAGCGTGCTGATGCTGACGCTGGTCGCGTTTTCCACTAACCAATCGAGAGTCGATTTGTCGCCCGACGTGATATCCATGGGCGAACCCGTGAAGCGGATAATCCGCGGGAGCCCATCGCCGCCGCCGGCGCCGACCTGCACCACAGCCGTTGCCGTCGACGAGCCGTACTGATTGGTGGCCGTGATGGTATAGGTGGTGGTTTCGGTGGGAGCGACCTGCGACGTGCCGTTTTGCTGGACACTGCCAATGCCGGAAATCGTCACGTTTTCAGCATTTTCGGTCTGCCAGGCTAGCGTGCTGCTCTGGCCGCGGTTGATGGTGGCCGGCGTGCCCTGGAAGCTGATGATGCGCGGGAGCAGACGCTCCACGTTCACCGTGACAACTTCGGTGGCTTCGCTGGTAGCATTCTTGGCGGTCAGTCGGTAGGTGGTGGTTTCGGTGGGGGTGACCTGGGTGGAGCCCTGGGTGCTGTTCACCGCGCCCACGACCGGGCTGATGGTGGCCGATTCGGCGTTTTCAATCAACCAGGAGAGGTTGACCGGCTGGCCGGCGCGGACCTGGATGGGATTGGCCGTAAAGCGGAGGATACGAACCTGCTGCGGCGCACGAACCGTGATGGTGGCGCGCGCAACGCCCTGGCCGCCCTGGTCATCCTTCACGGTGAGGCGGAAGGTGTAGCTCTGGCCCGCGGCGCCGGTAAAGCTGGCGACGGCGGCCGTCGGATTGTTGATCGCGACGGTGGGACCGGCGACCTGCGTCCACTGGTAGGTGATGGGATCGCCATCGGGATCGTAGGAGGCAGAACCGTCCAGCGTGATGGAGCCTTCCGGTGCGTTGGACTTGTCCCCGCCCGCATCGGCAATCGGAGCGCCGTTGCCCGTGCGGACCTTGCGAGTCAGCAATTCATAACGGATGCGCGGAATGTCCATCGGCACGGGCGTATCGACCGAACCGTACTCTTTCGGACGAAGCCAGTTGCCGAACAGAACGCCGAAGCGGACCGAACCGGAGTTGTTGCGACCGATGAGGGTTTCGTTCAAGCCGCCTTCGACGCTGAGGGCGATCAGCTTGTTGACGGGCTGGACGAAACGGACCATGCCGCCCGGCTTGTTGCCGCCAGCGAAGGTACGCAGGAAGCCCATGTTGCCTTCGATGTAGGTGTCGCCCCAGAGGGCCACCGAGGTAGAGCCGCCGACCTGATCGACGACGCGCATGTAGGTTTCCAGGAAGACGTTCGGGCTGACAACGGCGCGGTTAATGACCGCGTTGTTCAAGAAGGCTTTGGTTCCGAAGGCGCCAAGACGGCCGCGCTTGAAGATGTAGTCGACAGCCATGGACGCCTGGCCCAGCGTTCCACCGCCCTTGTATTCACTAAAGGTGGCGTGTTTGAAGCTGGAGAAGAGGCCCATCTGTACGTTGCTGAAGCGCTGTACAAGACCGGCGTCGAACTGGCCTTCCTGGCGATCTCGGAAGTACATGTACTCGGCTTCGCTCTGCAGGGCGCTGGATTTGCCGAAGGGGGCAAAGTAGCGGCCCTTGCCCGTGAAGGTGAGGCGGCCCTGATTATCCACACCCGCGTTGGCCCCGAGAATTGACCATTTGGGCGAGGCGTTCTTTTTGAGCGCTTCGTCGATGGCCGACTTGGAGACTTCAGCGATTTCGGACTTGGTGGGCGGCGGAGGAGCGGCTGCCAACTTCTGGTTGTCTTCCTTGAGTTTGGCTACTTCGCCGGCCAGCTTGTCATGCTCGCCCTTCATGGTGCGCAGGAGGGCCAGAATGTCGTCCAGCTTGTCCAGGCGCTTTAAGATTTCATCGCAGCATTTGGGGTCTGCCGCTGCCGCGGGACCGCCGGCCGCCGCGTTCAGGTTGCGGATCGCGTCACCGACGCCGCCCGCCGATACAGGCCGTCCCTGGGCATCCGTGACGTACAGCATCGTACGACGGTTCATCCAGCGGCCTTCCTTGGTATCGTTGCCAACCTTTGGCTGGCCCATGCCCTGTGTCGCTGGAGTGACCTGATCCGGCCGTGTGCCGTATTTTTCCAGGAACGACTTTACGGCCTGGGCACGCTGCATGCCCAGCTTTTCGTTGGATCGTTTCGATCC
>DASTML010000004.1:0-27776 GCA_035714175.1 Bryobacteraceae bacterium
TACCCATGCCTCCGGTCGAAAACGAACCCGCCGTCACCACCACCGAGTCGGACCCGGCCGTCATCGCCGCCTATCGCTCCCAATTCCCCAACCACCGCATCATCATCCTCCCCGCTTCCCATGCCGTCAACAACAACGAAGACGACAAAATCGAACGCCCGCCCGTCCCCCGCCGCGCTGCGTAACAGGAGTTCCTCATGCGCAACCACTTCCGCCATCGCCGTCCGCTTCCCTTGGCGGCAGCCGAAGTGCGTCCGCATGCGCCGTCCCCTGCGATCCCCACCCCTTCGCAGTGGGCACAGTCCACTTTCACCTTCCCTTTTACGCCCAAACAGTTGGAAGTGCTCGATTCGCCCTCGTCCTATCTCATGCTCTGCTGCAGTCGCCAATGGGGCAAAACCACCACCATCGCTATCAAGGCTCTGCATCACGCCCTGCACCATCCGGAGCAATCCATCGTTCTGCTTTCTCGCTCGAAGAACCAGGCCGGGCTTCTCATTCATGTGTTCACCCTTTACGCCCAGAAACTCGGCTTCCCGATTCGCCGCCATCTCGGTCGCCGGGAATCCTTCGTGCTCCCGAACGGCAGTTGCATCGTAGCCGTTCCTCACAATGAGGACACTCTCGCCGGCCACACGGCTCATATCTTCATCGTCGATGAAGCCGCTCGTGTGTCGGACAAGGTTTACTTTTCCGCCTCGGCTTTTCTCACGCGCACCCATGGCTCCATCTGGCTGCTCTCCACGCCCAAACGCCAGAACGGATTCTTTTACAACTACTGGCACAGTCAGGACTCTCTCTGGCATCGCGTCTTTTCCACCGTTGCCGACTGTCCCGATATCGACCCAGTCTTTCTCGCCATGCAACGCGCCGCCAATCCCACTCTCTACGCGCAGGATTTCGAGTGCCGTTTCCTTCCCTCGAACGCCTCGCTCACCAATCGCGATTTCGTCAGCCGTATGCTCTACTCTCCGTCCGAACTCGAAAAACGAGGGAGACAGTAGCCAAGAAAGGGAAAACTATGGAACGCCCACGTAACCCGGACGAAAGCCGTGCGGGCATCGTCCTCTTCGTGCCTCGCCAGGCGCGCGGCCCGGAGCACAAACTCTACTTCGGTCTGGACCTTGGCCAGCGTCGCGACCACTCGGCCCTCGTCGCCGTCCAACTCGGTTGGGAAGCTCTCGGCCAGTGCCCTGTCACCTTCGCCCAACGTTTCCGGCCGGAACTGGAGATCCGCTCGCTGGACCGGTTCCCGCTCGGTACCTGTTATGACGGCCTGTCCGGCGTCGTCCTGGATCGGGTCGCCGAAGCCGCCGGTGCATGCGCAAGCGCACCGGACCAACATCTGATTATTGACGCCGGCGGTCCCGGTCCGCCCGTCGTGGATCGTCTGCGCAAGATAGCTCCCGCCTCTCTTAATGTCCACCCGGTCATCATCACCGGCGGCAAAGGCGTCAACTCTCTCTCCGGCGGCTACACGGGTATCCCGCGCCGGACGCTGGTGTCCACCGTTCTTTACGCCATCGGGGCGGCTTCCCTTCGTTGTGTGCCCGGTCTCGCCGGTTGGGACAATCTCGTGGAAGAGCTTGTCATGCTCCGCGCCGGTGACACCCAGCCGGAAGATCAGGGCGCACATGACGATGTCGTGATGGCCCTTGCTCTTGCCGTTCATGCCGCCGTGCGGGATACACCGGAGATCTTGCCGGAGCCCAGGGACGCCCGCCGCGCCGCGCGCACCTTTGGGTATGTAAACCGGCCGCTGTTCTAGCGGCGGCCGGTTCCGGTCTGTCACCAGCCCGTGGGCTTGCCCTGGTTCTGCTCGTCCAGCCACTTCTGCAGCGGAGCGAAATAATCCAGAATGGCCCGCGCGTCCATCTCGCGTGTCCCGGCAATCGCTTCCAGCGCATCTGGCCAGGGCTTGCTCACGCCCATACTCAGCATCGCATTCAGCTTCGCCCCGGCCTCTTTCGAGTTATAGATCGAGCAGCGGTGAAGCGGCGACCGGCAGCCGGCTGCTTGGCTCAACGCTCGATGAAACTGGAACTGCAAAATATGCGCCAGGAAGTACCGGGTGTACGGCACGTTCGCCGCCACATGGTATTTCGCCGCCGGGTCGAAATCGGCTTCCGTACGTCCCGGTTCGTCCACGCCCTGGTACTTCCGGCGCAACTCCCACCACTTTTGGTTGTAGTTCTCCGGCGTGATCTCGCCGCTGTAGACCTTCCAGCGCCACTGGTCAATCATCAGGCCGAACGGCAGGAAGGAAACCTTTGCCAAAGCCTGTTTCAGCAGTAGCCCGATATCGCCGCTCGGGTCCGTCGCCTTGTCCAGCAACCCTACCTGCACCAGGTATTGCGGCGTAATGGAAAGAGCGATCGTGTCGCCAACGGCCTCGTGGAACCCATCGTTTGCCGAGTCGCGAAAGAGGAACGGTTGCCCCCGGTAGGCGCGCTGATAAATGTTGTGCCCCAGTTCGTGATGGATGACGGAGAACTCCTCGCCCGTAATCTGGATGCACATCTTGATGCGCAGGTCCTCCTCGTTGTCCACGTCCCACGCCGAAGCGTGGCACACCACCTCGCGGTCCTGCGGCTTTACAAACAAGGACCGTTGGTAGAACGTCTTCGGCAGCGGCGCAAAACCCAGCGATTGGAAAAACCGCTCCCCGTAGCGGACCATCTCCAACTCGTCAATCTTCTTCTGTTTCAGAATCGCCGTCAGGTCGAAGTTCTTCGGCGCGCCTTTCGGCTCCAGAATGTCGTAGATGTTGTCCCAGCTTTGCGCCCACATATTGCCCAACAGGTGCGCCGGAATCGGTCCTTTCTCGGGCACAACGGCCGCGCCGTACTTCTCTCGCAGCCGGTTGCGAACATAGGCGTGCAGGCTCACATAGAGCGGCCGCACTTGCGTCCAGAGCCGATCCACCTCTTTGGCGAACGCGTCCGGCGGCATGTCGTATTTGGAGCGCCACATCGCGCCCATATCCGGAAACCCAAGCTCCTTCGCGCCCTTGTTGCCAAGCTCCACAAACCGCTGGTAGTCCTTCTTCATAGGCCGGGCCACTTTATGCCAACCCTGCCAAACGTCCTGCAACTCCTTCGGGTCACGGCTGTTCGCCATGATCAGCGTAATGTCCTGTAGGTCCAGGCAACGGCCCTTGTCTGCTGCGGCGTCCCGGCAGTACTTGCCGGAGCCGTATGTCGATTCCATACGTGCCGTCAACTGCGTCAGTTCCGAAGCTTCGGCCTTGTTCGCCGGCGTCACCAGCGTCAGGCCAATCTTCAAAAGCATCATCTTCCGCGCCATATCGGCGGGCAGTTTCACCTTGTCGAACCGCGTAGCTTTTCGCGCGTAGTCTTTCACCACCGCGATGAACTGTTCATTGGCCAGTGCCGCCTGCATCTCGCTATCCGGATTGATGTAGGTCGATTGCAGCCACTGGGCCCGGTTCAGAAAATTCGATTGTTTCAGCAGGCTCGCCTCGGCCTCATCCAAAAAGGACTTGGCCTCCTGCACGGTCTGGGCATGGGCCGCAACGCTCGCCACGGCCAGCAAGGCAAATAGGATGCGCATCCCCCTATTGTTGCGCGGCCAAACGCAGAGAAAGGAAAGGAACCCGCCATGCCGTCTGCCCGCACCGCCAATCAGCCAGGCGCCAGCCGTCCAACGCAAACGATTGCGAAGGGTCCTTCCCTGGCCGCGAGCAGCGCATTCTGTCTTGGCCCCCTCTCCGCGCGCAGGCAAAACAAACCCACGCCGGCCGGCGCCCGCGCCTTGGCCCCCGCCGTCCTCAACCACGGCCAAACCGCGTTCTCTTCACTTCTTCGTTGCGCGGTCACCCCTCGCAAGCAAAGCGAAGCAACGCCGCTCCGAACCAGTGTGGCTAGCCACGCTCGTACCCCCATGCCGCAACTCGCGTGCCCGGAGAACAAACCCGCTGCCCGCCCCCACGAACCAGCGCACCTCACGGACCTCCTTGCTCCAGTCGCCCCGCGCAACCAGAACGACCTCTCCTTCCCCTCATTCTTCCCGGCGCTTCCGCGACTCCGCCAAAGCCCCGGCCGCTTTTTCCGGCAAACCAGCCGCCTGGTATGCCCGGCTCAGTTGGAAGTACAGTGCTCCATCCGTGTCCAACGCCGGCGCCGCCGTCTCCAAGTGCCCCACTCCCTCTGCCCCGCGGCCAACGCCCAACAATGCACGGCCCAGCGAGGCTTTGGCCGGCAGCAGTCCGGCGTCCAACTGCACCGCTTGGCGCAGCGGCCCCAATGCCTCCTCCGCCTGTCCTTGTTGCAACAGGCAGTCGCCTTTCAGGAAATGGAGCATCGCCGATTGGGGTTCACGCACCAACAGCCGCTCCAGAGCGTTCAGGGCCTCCAAATAGTCAGACGCGGCATACAGCGACGCGGCCAACTCTCGTTCCAAATCCAGGTCTCCTGGGCGCATCCGCAGCGCCTCGCGCCACTCCGCCACGGCTTCCCGGTGCTTGCCCTGGGCCCGCAACGTCTCCGCTTTCACCTGATGCAACTGTGGATTGTCCGGCAATCCGCCCAACTGCGTGAACGCCCGACGCGCACCGTCGTGATACGAGGTAATCTCTCGTGCCAACGCATCTGCCCGCGCCGCCGCCGGACGGCCTTTGGCCTGCTCCTCCAGCGCGGCCGCGGCCTTCAGACGTTGCTGCTTGCGTCGCACCTCCGCCGTAGTCAACAGGAATGCCCGGGATTCCGGAAAGTCGCGCGCCAACGCGCGGAAACTCTCCGCGGCGGCCGCCTCGTTCGCCCGCCCCAGCGTGAACCAGACCCCCGCATCGCCGGGCTCCAGCCGGCTCAATGCCGACAATTGCGCCACTGCGGGCTTGGGCTGCCCCGATTGCAAAAATGCCTCCGCCAACAGTCTCCGTCCTTGTGGATCAGAGGGCTTCAAGGCTACTGCCTTTTGCAGCGCTCCAGCCGCTTTGCCTGCTTGACCCAGGCGCAACAGAGAGGTGCCCAGCAACGCGTGGGCCGGAAAAGCCTGGGGCATGGCCGCCGCTGCCGCGGCCAGTGGCGCGATGGCCTCCTGGTCTCGTCCAGCCATATGCAACGCGATGCCAAGGTTCAATTTCCAACCCGGATTCCCGGGGACCTGCTTCACCAACTGCTGATAGACGCGCGCGGCCCCAGCGAAATCGCCCACAGCCATCCGCCGCTGGCCTTCTCCGGCCAACTGAGCCTCCTGCGCCCATGCCGCAAAAAAGAAAACGGGCGCCAGCCAAAGCCAGCGCCCGATTTGTGTCAACAGTGCCAAGGTTCTAGCTTAGAACGCCACTCGAACCCCGAAGCGCAATTGCCGCTCTCCGCTGGCGCTGGTGATCAGGCCAAAGTTGGCCGCATCCACATTCGCCGACGGATTGCCAAAGCGCGGCGTGTTGGTCAAGTTGGTGGCCTCCGCGCGGAACGTAACTCCCAGCCGCTCCGTGATCGCGAAAGTCTTCAACAGGTTGAAGTCCAGACTTGCCACGCCAGGGCCGCGGAACCGGTTCCGGCCTGTGTTGCCGAATCGTGCAATCGAACCGGCCGGAGTCGGAGTAGCGAAGTTCCCCGCCGCAAAGTACGGTGTATCCGTGCCCTTGCCGTACAGATAGGTGAAGTTGCCTACCTGGTCCGCCGTCTGGATGTTGCCGGGTGCGTTCAGCCGCGTGGCATCCGCCGTTACGTTGAACGGAGTGCCGGAGTAGGCCATGTAAATGCCGCCCGTCTGCCAGCCGCCAATGATGAGGTTGGCCAGCTTGCTGTCTGTGTTCAGGAAAGCCTTCCCTTTTCCGACAGGCAATTGATACATGTAGCCCATCTGGAATACCTGCGTCCGGTCATAACCGGCGGTGGCGCGGTTGCGCTTGATCACCGGGTCCCAGTTCCAGCCCACACTGACCCACCCGTCTTCGTCGGTCATGTTGATGGCCTTCGACCAGGTGTAGGCGCCTTGAATGAACAGGTCCTTGGTTACGTTGCCGCGGATCGAAGTCTGCAGACCGTGGTAGTTGGAGCTCATCCAGCCGTCCCACATGTTCAGGTCCGTATTTCGGCCAAACGTGTTGAAGTACGGACGGCCATTGTTGCCCGTTCCCGGTGCGGCGGCGTTGATGTTGCGGTCGCCCAAAACGTTCGTCGACTGTGTTCCTACGTAGCCGATTGTCGCATTCAGATTGCGGTTCAGACGCCGTTCAATCGTGAAGTTCCACGATTGAACGTAGCCGCGGTTGATCCGGTCCCACGGGCTGCGCATCGCCACCGTGTTCGGCAATGGCACGATACCAGTGGACAGGTCCGGAGTCGGCAGCGCCGGAATGCCCGTCGCCAAATTGCTGAACGCCAGGTTGCCCGTGTTCTGCTGGAAGGTCGCCGCGATCGTCAGCGGATAGAAGCCGCGCAGCGGACGCGAGAACGGCAGCGGATCCACCGTCAGGCCGTAGCCGGCGCGGATCACGGTGCCTTCCGTCACGCGCAGCGCCATGCCAATGCGGGGGGCCGCAAACAACGGCTGCACCTTGATGCCGGGATTCGTCGGCATCGGTCCGCGGCCGCCGAGGTAGACGCGAAGCGTGTTCGGGTCCAGCTTCTCGATACCTTTACCGTCGCCCCGGTTCATCAGCGGGTACCGCTCCAGGCGGAGCCCGATGTTGAACGTCAGGTTCCGGTTCACCTGCCAGCGGTCGCGTACATACCAGCCCATCTGCCATTCGCGCGTCGACATCAGCTCGTACTGCAGCGACTTCGACATCGTCGTCGGCAGGCCCAGCAGCGTCTGCGCCATCGCGTTGGCGATTGTTGGGGCCGGGCCGCCGGTCAAGGCCGCTACGCCGCCGCCAAAGGCGAAGGCTCCACGAGGATTGTCCGTTTCCGGCTGCCAGTGGTCCAGCTTGTGTCGCACCGTATCAAAACCCAAGCGGATCTCGTGCTTGGACTTGATAATGGACAGGTTCGTGGTGAACGTGTAGCTCCGCTCGTGTCTTTCCAGCGGCATCCAGGTCGCCGTCTGACCCCAAGAACTCAGGCCCGTCGAGGCAAACGAGAAGACCGGCAGGCCGCTTTGGCGTGGATCCGGGCCATTGGTGCCGGGGATGCCAAAGACGTCGGAACCGAAGTTGGTGCCGAAATCATCGCCGTTCGCCGTCTGGTCCATCCGTGTCAGGCCCCACGTCGCGTCGAACAGCACGGAGGGGCTGATGGTGTAGTTCGTGCCGACCGTCGCCAGATACTGGTGCGTATCGCCGAGGCCGGGGTCGCCCGCCACGCCGCCGCCGCCGGCCTTACCCAAGCCGAAACGGCCGCCGGAAAGCGCCGTCAACATGGAATATTTCACGAACACCGTGTGCTTGTCGTTCCGGTTCCAGTTCAACTTGCCGTCGTAATTGTTCCGGTTCAGTTGGCCGCTCAGGCTCGCGAAGTAGTTGTTGGCGAAGGTGCCGTTCGCCGGATTCGACGAATAGCCCGCGCCGCCCACGTTGTTCGCGTCCGGAACCAGTGCCAGATACCTTGTGGCCTGTGGAGAGAACAGAGCGGGAGGAACAATGTTGCCCGCGAACGGCGTACGGCCTGTACCATCGGCATTGCCAGTCCGGGGGTCATAAATCACGCCTTGGCCGTTTGTCCCGATCATGCTCGAAAAATCGCCCTGCCGCATCGCGGCGCTGGGGACCGTGAATGCGCTCTGCCCGCCCGTGGTCTGCCGCGTGATTTCGGTGTGCGCAAACCAGAACAGCTTGTTTTTGATAATCGCGCCGCCCAGTTTGCCGCCGAAGATGTTCAGTTTGTACGGTGCATTCGGAGTAGTCGCCGGCTGGAAATAGTTCCGCGCCTTCAGGCTCTCGTTCTCGTGATATTCCCACGCCGCGCCGTGCAAGTTGTTCGTGCCGCTCGCGGAGGCCACCGTGACCGCCGCGCCGCCCGCCATGCCCTGCTCAGCATCGAACGAAGACGTCGAAATGTTCACGTTCTCCACGGTCTCCGCCGGGGCCACATAGGCCACGTGGTGCGGCAACCAGATGTTGATATTCGTGGCGCCGTCCAGGCGGGTGACATTGTTATTGGTCGCCGTGCCATTGACGAAGGTGCGCAACGCGCGGCCCGGCGTATCGGTCGCCGAGTTTTGCGTCGCCGCCGGCGTCGCTCCGGGAACAAGGTTCAACAGCGCCTGATAGTTCCGGTATTGATTCAACGGCAGTTCGGTGACGATTTTTGTCGTGATTTCGGTCTTGGTATCGCTGCGGTCGGTCTGCAGTTGTACGGCCGAGGCTTCGACGGTCACCTGTTCGGTCACCGCTCCAACCTCCAATTTCAGGTCAATGCGTGCCGTTGTATTAACGGTCAGGCCCACGCCTTCCCGGCTAAGCGATTTGAACCCATTCGCAGTCACCCGGATTGTATAGGTTCCTATGGGAATGCTGGGAACCGAATAGGCGCCGGAAGCGTCTGATGTTGTGTCGCGACTAAAACCTGTTGCTTTCTCGGTAACGGTTATTTTTGCGTTCGGCACGACGGCTCCGGTGGCGTCCTCCACCGTACCCACAATCGTGCCGTAAAGAACCTGAGCTGCTGCGGGATTTGAAAACAAACCCAGCAATGCGCCCAGCGCCAGCGTGGCTGCGCAGCCGCGCTGGTGTCGGAAATGAGCAATGCTCATGACAACCCCCCTTTAACGAATAGGGTTAACCCTGTGTATCAGTTAAAACACCCCGGCGTTCATATGTCAAATGGAACGTGCCAGGTCTTTTGAGCGGGGTACGGCGCAAATGGTAGACTCACCTACACGTATATATGCGGCAAGAGGTTACCCGTCTACTCGTAGAATGGCGCGAAGGCAACCGCGCCGCGCTGGATGCACTGCTCCCCCTGGTCTATGAAGAACTGCGGCGTTTGGCGGAAAGTTATATCTCCCGCGAACGCTCCGGACATACACTGCAACCGACGGCGCTGGTCCACGAGGCCTATGTCCGCCTGATCGGCCAGGATATTCCGGACTTCCAAAACCGGGCTCATTTTTTCGGTGTCGCCGCTCACCTCATGCGGCAGGTGCTGGTGGATTCCGCGCGCAAATTCCGGGCGGGCAAACGTGGCGGCGGCAACAAAGTTTCACTCGACGGCATGGGCATCGATATCGGGGATCCTTCGGTGAACTCCCCATTTCTGGCGTTGGATGAGGCGCTACAGCAGTTGGAAAAGCTGGACGAGCGCAAAGGCAAAATTCTGGAGATGAAGTATTTCGGCGGTTTGACCCTGGACGAAATCGTCGAGGCAACCGGAGTCTCGAAGGCGACCGTGAGCCGGGACCTGCGGGCCGCCGAGGCGTGGATCCGGGTGCAACTCACCTCAGGTGAAAAATGAACCCAGAGCGTTTCGCGCGTATCGACGCGCTGTTCAACGCCGCACTGGATCTCCCCGCCTCGGAGCGGGTTCGTTTTCTCGAAAAAGAATGCACCGGCGATCCGGAACTCCTGATGGAAGTCCGGGCCATGGTGGATGCTGACGCTGACCCCGGCCAGACTCTTGACCAGGCCATGGTGGCGGGCGCAGAGGCATGGGCGTTGGCCACGGAAGAACAGGCCATTGGACAACGGCTGGGACCCTACCGCATCACGGGGTTCCTTGGCCGCGGCGGCATGGGCGCCGTTTACCGCGCGATCCGAGACGATTCTGCTTTTGAGAAAGAAGTCGCAATAAAGTTATTGCGGGCCGGGATGGACTCCCGGTCCGTACTCCGCCGCTTCGAGCAGGAGCGGCAGATTCTGGCTCGTCTGGAACACCCGCATATTGCCCGCCTCCTGGACGGAGGCACCGGGTCTGCGGGTGAGCCGTACCTGGTGATGGAGTTCGTGGAAGACGGCATCCCCGTCACGCATCACTGCCAGGACTCCTCCCTTGGGCTGGAGCAGCGGCTGCAACTGTTTCTTGATATCTGTTCCGCGGTTGGCTACGCACACCAAAACCTGATCGTGCACCGGGACTTAAAGCCGGGCAACATTCTGGTGGACAAGGCTGGCTCGGTGAAACTGCTCGATTTCGGCATTGCCCGCGTGTTATCGGATACCGCGGACCAGACCATTACCGTTGCGGGCGCGCAGATGCTGACGCCGGAGTACGCCAGCCCGGAACAGGTGCGGGGCGAGCCAGTGACCACCGCCACCGACGTTTATTCGCTGGGCATCATTCTGTATGAACTGCTGACCGGACAGAAGGCACAGGTCGTGGAAGAGACCTCCCTGGCGGGAATCGCGAAGGCCGTTTGCGAAAAGCAGCCGGTGCGGCCCAGTATCGCCGCGGGCCGGGATGGGGCTGTCCGCGGACGGGATCTGCGGGGAGATCTCGACAACATAATATTAAAAGCAATTCATAAAGATCGCGAGCGGCGCTACCCGAGCGTGGACCAACTCGCCGACGACATCCGGGCCTTCCAACAGGGGTTGCCGGTGAAGGCACGGCCCGATTCGTTCGGCTACCGGGCGGCAAAATTCGTGGGCCGGAACCGGGTGGGCGTGGGACTGGGAGCCGCGGCGGTGCTGCTGCTTTCCGCGAGCACATTTCTGCTGTGGCGGCAGGTCGGCGTCACCAAGCGGCGGTTCGACGAAGTACGACAGTTGTCGAATTCATTTCTTTTTGAATTTCACGATGCGGTGGAAGCGCTTCCGGGCAGTACCAAAGCCAGGCAACTGGTGGTAGCAAAAGGGTTACGGTACCTGGAGGCATTGGCGCGGGATTCGGGTAGCGATCCCCAATTGGCGCGTGAGGTTGGGATTGGTTATGAACGGCTCGGCGATGTGCAAGGAGACCCTCTTTCCAGCAACCTGGGTGACACGAAAGGTGCCCTGGAAAGCTACAAACGTAGTGTTCAGATGTTGGAAAATGCGTGGCGGAGTGAGGGGAAAACTCCTGAAGGTCGCAAATTTCTACAAAGGTCGTTATTCAAGCTCGGTTCCTTGCAGCGGTATGCCAATGATACGAAGGGATCGCTGGAATCCTTCCACGCCGCCATTGCGCATGGCGAAGAATTCCTGAAGTCCGTTCCTGGGGACGTGGACTGCATGCGGCAACTGGCGCGCGCGCACGATCAGATGGGGCGCATGGCGGCGGTGATTGGCATTGATGAAGGCCTTCGTAGCGCGCAACGGGCTGTGCAGATCCGGGAAGAGCTGAACTTCATGGGCGTGGGTGGCCGCGTCACACTGGGAGAGTTGGGCTCCAGTTACGCCACGCTCGGACTAGTCCAGGCCCGGATGGGCAAAACGGAATTGGCGCTGGAGTCCTACCAAAAGAGCCTCGCGATTCAGGAGCGGGTGGCGGACGCCACGAAAGACGATGTCTCCAAGCAGCGCACGGTTATGATTTCGCTGAGCCATGTGGGGGATACGCTGGGTAACTCCCATATGATCAACCTGGGGCGGTTTGCCGAAGCCGCACAGATTTATGGACGGGTGGTGGAAAAGGCCCGGTGGCTGGTTTCCGTGGACCCGCAGGACAAAAAGGCCCAGGTGGACCTGGCGTTTGCGCTGGTACGTCACGGCAACACGCAACGGGCGGCCGGGGCCTACGGTCCGGCCCTGAAGACCATGGAAGAATCCCGGCAACTGCTGGCCCGTCTCCGCAAAGAAGATCCGGACAACAGTCGTTTGGAACAAAATTACGCCTTTTTGCACTTCCAATTCGCGGAATTGCATGCGGAAAAACAGGAATGGGCCGCAGGGGTCCGCCGGAACGAAGAGGCAATCGCCATCCTGCATCGACTACTAAAAGCCGATGCGCGAGACGCGACGAATGCCCGTATGTTGTTGGAGTGTCACATGTTGCAGCCGAAGCTGCTGACAGGAGCGGGGCAGACAGCGGCCGCGGCGGCCGCCGCGGCTCAGTTGGCGGAGTACGCGAGCAAAGAGTCGTTCCGGAAGAGCAAAGAACCGCGAATCCGCGCCCTGGTGGCGCGCTCCTTTGCCATAGGCGGCTCCCTGCTTCCCGAACGCGATCGGGAGTTGTTGCGGCGTGCGGAAACCGAATGGGCCAACATCGAGAAAGAAGGTCTGCTCGTATCGCAACTCATTGCCGAGCGTGACCTGTTTCTAAAGAACTACAGCGGCATGCTGGCGCGCCGCTGACCTGGCAAAAAAAACCGGCCCCCTCACCGGCGGAAATGCCGGGAAGGGGGACCGGTCTCCCTTCAGCGAATAGGGGACGCGACAGCGCGACTTCCCGCCGCGCGTCTCCCTGTTAGCGTGGGAGCGGAGTACGCCGCCTGTCTTGGCGCAGCAGACGGCGCGCCTCACAATATTTAAGTAACGAACCGGACGGTGAATCGGATGAGAAAACGGCGAAAAATTTTCACGTAAGCGCCAATCTCAAAGTGTCGCTCGCGGCAAGCCGCTTCTACGGAGCCGGCGGGCCGAATTCGCAGGGGAGTGCGATGGCGGCGGAACCGTCCAATGCTTCCTTGAAAGAGTAGGCCGGCCCGGTGGTCGGCGTGAGGAAGGGCGTGAGGGCAACCACGGCGGATTTGGGGCCGGAGAAGACGGAATCGAGCCCGGCGGTCTGCTGGTAGCAGACGTTATTGGCAGGTTCCTTGCTTCCAATCACGCGAACGAGCGCTCGATGTTCCGCTTCCACGCCCAGGATGGATGCGGCGACCTGGGAGAAGTACGCCAACTGATCGGGGCTCAGGTTGGAGTTCCCGAGCTTATAGTAGACGCCGCGGCCCATCGCGGTGTTGGCGGCCATGAAGGAGAAGGCGCGGACGGCGGTGAGGTAGGCTCCGATGAAGGCGTTTTCGAGCGCTTCCAACGTGGGGACGACACCGGCGCCGGATTCGGGATTCAAGGTATCGAATGTGCCTTTTGGGAAATAAAACGTCTGGACCGGATCGTTGGCGGCGGCGGGGATGTTCAGGAGCGACCGGAGCAGGTTGGCGTGAGCGATCTCTTCGCTGAGGGCGGCGCGCAGGTAGTTTTTATCGCCGGGGTCGTTTTGAAAAACCGGATCGTCGGCGGCCTTGCCGACCAGGGAGTTGTAATAGAACGTCGTGGCGAGATCCTCGGCGATCAGCGCGGCGGTCAGGATCTGCGTAGGCGAGTCAAACTGAAATTGATAGAGTCCGGATTGCGCGTGGACTTTGCTTTGGGCGGCGGCAGTTAGAACCGCGGTGGCCGCGCCCAAGGAATGGAAGAATCCGCGCCGGCTATTCTGCTTTGTTTCTGGGTGTTGTGTGTTCCGCATACCCATGAAACGAAATCGGATGACGGCCGGATGAACGATTTGCTGATTTTCCGCGAGGAGCGAGAAACAAATCCGTAGACAGCCGATCCTACCTAGCAGGAGGCTCGGAAACCAGATGGAACTGAATTCCGACAAATGTGCCCATACGATCTGCAATTGCAGAGCACAGCCAGGCAGCAAATATTGCAGCGCCTACTGTGAAGGAATCGGTGACGTAGAGGACATTGTCTGCCACTGCGGACATGGCCATTGCGACCAGCAACCGAAAGAACCCTTGGTTCGTTAAACAAACGAACCAAGGGCCCTACCTAACCGCCGACCGCCGCGGTAACGATTTCCTGAGCCTGGGCCACGATTTGAGCGAGGTGGTCCGGGCCCTGGAAGCTTTCGGCGTAGATTTTGTAGATATTTTCCGTACCGCTTGGCCGTGCGGCAAACCAGCCATTCCGCGTGTTCACCTTAACTCCGCCGATGGCTGCGTTGTTGGCCGGCGCATGGGTGAGGATGCTAGAGACCGGATCTCCCGCCAATGTCTTGGCTGTCATGGTTTCGGCGTTCAATTTCGAGAGGCGCTGTTTCTGTTCGGGCGTCGTGGGAACGTCGATGCGAGTGTAGACCGGAGCGCCGTACTCTTCGGTGAGCGCCTGATAATGCTGCCCTGGGTCACGGCCTGTGACGGCGGTGATTTCGGCGGCAAGGAGATCGAGAAGCAAGCCGTCCTTGTCCGTGGTCCAGACGAGTCCATTGCGTTCCAGGAAACTGGCCCCCGCGCTCTCTTCCCCCCCGAAGCAGTAACTGCCGTCGCTGAGGCCGCCGGCAAACCACTTAAACCCAACGGGTACTTCGGCGAGCGGCCGTCCGCTGGCATTGACCACGCGATCGATGATGCTGCTGCTAACCAGCGTTTTGCCCACGGAGGCGAATTGCGGCCAGTTGGACCGGTGCTTGACCAAATAATTGATGGCAACCGCTAGGTAGTGATTCGGATTGAGAAGCCCGGCGGACGGCACGACGATGCCATGGCGGTCCGCGTCCGGATCGGTAGCGAATGCGACATCAAAACGGTCCTTCAGCGACACGAGGCCGGCCATTGCATAGGGGCTGGAGCAGTCCATGCGGATCTGTCCGTCGTGGTCGAGCGTCATGAAGGAGAACGTGGGATCTAATTTCGGATTTACATTCTCGATCTTGAGGCCATAGCGGGCGGCGATGGGCGCCCAGTAGTGAAGAGAAGCACCGCCAAGGGGATCGACGCCGAGGTTCAGGTTGGCGCCTTGGATGGCGTCCATGTCAATCACGTCTTTGAGGTCTTCGACGTAGGGGGTGATGTAGTCGTGCGCGGTGAGATACGTACCGTAGGCGGTACGGCGCACGGCGCGGTTCTTGCCGGCGAGGAGTTCATTGGCGCGATTCTGGATCCAGGCCGTTACATCCGATTCCGCAGGGCCGCCGTTTGTGGGATTGTATTTGAATCCGCCGTCGGCAGGCGGATTGTGGCTGGGGCTGATAACGATGCCATCGGCCAAATTGATGGGCTGGGCGCGGTTGTAGCGGATGATGGCGCGAGAGATGACAGGGGTGGGCGTGGGGCCGTCATCCTTCTGCACGTAAGTTGCTACGCCGTTGCCGGCAAGTACTTCAATGGCGGTCTGCTGCGCGACGTGGGAGAGGGCGTGGGTATCCTTGCCGAGAAAGACAGGGCCGCCGATTCCGTTGGAGGAGCGGTAGTCGCAGATGGCCTGGGTGATTGCCAGGATGTGGGCTTCGGTGAATGTCCCGTTGCCGCTTGTGCCCCGATGGCCGCTGGTGCCGAAAGAGACACGCTGGAGGGGATTGCCGGGATCCGGCTGGTTGTGGAAGTAGTTGTCCTCCAGGGCGGCTACGTCAATCAGGACATCCTGGGGGGCCGGTTTGCCAGCAAGAGGATGGAGAGGCATTCTGTACATTATGGACCGGCGAACCTTTTTGTGGTGCGGGATGGCCGCGGCGGCGCGCCCCGCGGTGCGGTTGACGGCGGCGGAGTTGTGGCCGGTGCGTGCCACGGCGCGAACTGTATGGCTGGTGATCCGGCTCCGTTCGGATGCGGGCGTGGAGGGCCTGGGTGAGGCATCCGACGCGTTCGGCATCCAGGGAACGACCGCGGCCAATGTGGAGCGCATGCGGGCGGAACTGGCCGGCCAGTTCGAACGGTTGCGGGGCCGGACGCCGTTTGACGTGGAGTACTTCGTGCAGTCGGGCAAGCCGGACACACTGTTGGCGCGGACGGTGCAGAGCGCGCTGGAGCAGGCGATGTGGGATATGGCCGGAAAGGCGCTGGATGTGCCCGTCTACCAACTCCTGGGCGGCGCAGTCCGGGACCGGATTCCGGTCTATGCCAACATCAACCGGGCAACGAAACCCCGGACGCCGGAAGGCTTTGCCGCGACGGCGAAGAAGGCAGTCGCGGACGGATTTCGTTCTGTGAAACTGGCGCCCTGGGACGGCTTTGTGGACAGCGAGGCGTTCGTGCAGCAGGGCATTGACTGCTTGTTTGCGGTGCGCGAGGCCGTAGGCCGGGAGATCGGCATCATGACCGATTGCCACTCCTTCTTTTCGGTTCCGCGGGCTATCGCGGTCGCGAAGAAGCTGGAGCCGGTGATGTTGTCCTGGTACGAGGAACCGGTGCCCCCGGAGCGAACGGAGGATACGGCAACGATCCGGAAGGGGATTCGGCAGGAGATGGCAGGCGGAGAGTTTCTGTTTGGAGTCGGCGGATTTGCGCCGCTTTGCCGGGAGCGGGCGGTGCACGTGATTATGCCCGATGTGAAGCACTGCGGCGGTGTTCTGGAACTGACGCGAATTGCGGCGATGGCCGCGCCCTTCGGCGTAGAGGTGGCTCCGCACAATCCGACAGGTCCGGTGGCGACGGCGGCCTCCGTACAAGTTGGCGCAGGAATGCGAAACCTGCGAATTCTGGAACTGCAGTGGGGGGAAACGGATTGGCGCGGAGAGTTGGTCCAGCCGGCCGAACGGTTCACGGATGGGACGATCGCCGTCGGGAACGGGCCTGGCTTCGGAATTACGTGGAACGAAGCGTTGGCGAGGGAGAAGCGGATGGTTTGAGCGCCCCGATTGAGACGGGGGCGGCGGGCGCGAGCGTAACGCCTGCGGGTTTGGCCTCAAACATCAATTGGTAGCCGAAGAGCGTGGGAAACAGAGACGTGAAGGTTTTGAGAATGGCGGAACCGATACGGTCAATGAAACCGCGCGGTTTGACGCGGAGGCCGCGATCGAGCGGAATGATGCTGTAGCGTTCGGCGGTGATGCGGTAGCCGTTGGACTCCAGGAGTTCGATGGCCGTCTTGCGCGTGTAGAAACGAACGTGGGTCCGATCCAGGATGCCGCGATCGGCGTATTCGAACCGGCCAAAAAGCAGGTTAAGCCGGACGAAGATGTTCGCTACGTTGGGCAGGGAGACGATGATAGAACCGCCGGAGGGGCGCAGCAGCGGCAGGACGTCGCGAAGCACGCGTTCTGGGTGATTGAGATGCTCCAGCACATCCAGCAAGAGCACCTTATCGTAGGACCTGCCGCTGAGCTGCGCGGCTACCTGGGACAGGCCGAGTTGGAGATCGGCTTGGAAGTAGTCGCGCATGGCGGAGGCGTGAATGGGCGATTCCAACCCGTCGATACCAGTGACTTCGTTGCCGTTGCTATGCAACTGCTCCGCGAAGAACCCCTCGCCGCAACCGATGTCGAGGAGTTTCTGATTGCTACCGGCGAGGCGTTCCGCGTAATAGTGGCTGGAGTAGGGCGAGTCTTTCAGCGCGTAGTGGTGGAAGTACTCGGCAAATTCCGGATAGGCATGGGCGCCGTTGATGCAGGAACGGTAGCGGTAGACCGCTTTTACGACATCCTGCGCGTACCGCATCCCGTTGACATAGCAGATCTCGTCGCCGTAGTAGGTGGGAATGGGGACTTCGTGAATGCGGAAGCGCTGGTGCTGCAGCTTGATGATGATTTCTGTGTCGAAGTGGAACGCATGCGTCATGCGGGAGAAATCGATGCAGCGGAGCGCATGGAGGTCGTAGGCGCGGTAGCCGGAATGAAATTCGGTGAGATTTAAGTTGAGGGCGTTATTTTCGAGGAACGTGAGGATTTTGTTGCCGGTGTATTTATAGAGCGGCATGCCGCCCTTGAGCGGGCCGCCGAATTCCTTCATCATGCGGGAACCGAAGACGGCGTCGGCCTGGCCGGTGACCAGCGGATGATAGATGTGGGCCAGGATTTCGGGAGCGTACTGGCCATCCCCGTGCAGCAGAACAACGATGTCGAAGCCGCGGTCCATGAAGTACTGATAGCCGAGAATCTGGTTGCCGCCATAGCCTTGATTCTTCGTGTTCTTGAAGATTTGGAGCTTGGAGTTGGGGTTGAGCTGTTTGTAGCCTAGCGCCAATTCAAACGTCTCATCCTGGCTGGCATCGTCAAAAACGACGACTTCCTCCACGTTTTTCCAGACGACATCGGGAATGCGGCGGAAGACTTTGGCCAAAGTGGTGGCCGCGTTGTAGGCCACGATGAGGATGCCAATTCGTTTCCCGCGCGCGTCGGCGAGCTCTGGGGATGTGGGAGGGTATTTGTGCGGCGTAGTCACGGCCTCTTCCATCATAACCGTTATACAGAAAACCCTTGACTTTCCCTGCCGCTGTGCTAAAAAACTAGCAGGAGGTGCTGTTTTTTTAGCATGAAGGAGATAACGGGCGTATCGAGGCGAGAGCGGCAGATCCTGGACGTATTGTTCCGCAAGAAAGAGGCGACGGCGATGGAGATACAGGCGGAAATGCCGGAAGCTCCGAGCTATTCGGCGGTGCGGGCGTTGCTGCGGATTCTGGAAGAGAAGGGACATGTAAAGCATCGGGAGGTTGGGCAGAGATATGTGTACCTTCCGGTGGTGGAGGTGGAGACAGCGAGCCGGAGCGCGTTGCGGCATGTGCTGGACACCTTTTTCGAGGGTTCCGCGGCGGGAGCGATGGCGGCGCTGCTGGGGGATGACGGCGGACGGCTGACGAAGGACGAACTGGACCGGATGGAAGCGCTGCTGGCGAAGGCGCGGAAGGGAGGACGGTCATGATGGGACTGGAAGTACGTTGCCTGCTGGGCGTTACGGTGCTGCTGCTGGCGGCGGAAGCCGCGGTGCGGGTGATGGGCCGGCGGTGGTCGGCGGCGGAGCGGCACATGATTTGGGTGGCGGCGGTGGGATTGTCGCTGTTGCTGCCGGTGTTGCTGCGGGTGGAGACGCCAGTGGCGGGGCCTGTGGTGACGGCGGTGATGCCGGTGCAGCGGATCACAATCTCTGTGACGCCGGATGAAAGGCCATTCGACTATGCGCTGGCGGCGCGGTGGGTTTGGTATGCGGGGATGGCGGCGGTAATGGGGTGGTGGCTCATCGGGTTCGCGCGGGTGACTGGGATGGTGGCCTCGTCGGTGGAGCATTCGACATTTGGCGGCGTTGCCGTACGAACGTGCGCGGGGTTGGCGATGCCGGCGGTGGCGGCGGGGCCCGTGATCCTGTTGCCGAGGAATGCTCGCGATTGGCCAGCAGAGCGGTTGGAGATGGTTTTGCGGCACGAACTGGCGCACGTGCGCCGGCTGGACTTGTGGTGGCGGCTGGCGGCTACGTTGGCCTGTTGCTTGTATTGGTTTCATCCGCTTGCCTGGCGGGCAGCGGCGCAACTGAGAAAGGAAAGCGAAATGGCTTGCGATGATCAGGTATTGTTGACCGGTTCTTCGGAACGGTATGCGGAGAATCTGGTGGCGGTAGCGAGGGAGGCGGCGGGCGCACGGACGCCAGCCGCGGTGATGGCGATGGCCAAGCCGCGAGAGTTGGAGGGACGGCTGCTGGCGGTGCTGGACGGATCGAGAAAGCGCGGCGGGGGATCGGGATGGCGCGCGATGGGAGCATTGGCGTGCGGCCTGCTGCTGGTGTCGCCATTGGCCGCATGGCAGGACTCCGGCGTGCAGATGAAGGGAACGGTGCGGGACGTGGTGGGTGTAATTCCCGGAGCGAAACTTGTGGTGAAAGGGGTATCCGATTACACCTTTGAAACGGGGCCGGACGGGACTTTTACCGTGGCGGGGGTGCCGGACGGCACGTACACGATTGAAGTGCTGAAAGCCGGGTACGCGCCGGTGCAACTGGGCGGGTTGGCATTGAGCGCCAACAAGACGATGCGGTCCGACGTGTATCTGAACCTGGGCGGATTGCAGGAGACGGTCTCGGTGGACGGAGGAAAGGGCGGGACGGAGACGCCGCCTGTGGCCGATGGGCCGAAGCGGATACGCGTCAGCGGCAACGTACAGGCCGCAAAGTTAACCAACAAAGTGAACCCGGTGTATCCTCCGGAGGCGAAGGCGGCCGGCGTGCAAGGGAAAGTACGGCTGCGGGCCGTGGTGGGGAAGGACGGCAAGGTGGTTGGATTGTCGCTGCAAATGGCGCCGTCTCCGGAACTGGCGCGAAGTGCGATGACGGCAGTGCAGCAGTGGGAGTATGAACCGACGCTGCTGAATGGGTCTCCCGTGGAGATACAGACGGTGGTGGATGTGAACTACACGCTGTCCCGGTAGGCCCGCCTGCGTAGAGGGCCATCGTTTCGGTGGCCCTCTACGCGCCTAAGCCTTTGCGGTGAGACGGAGGATGAACTGCTCCATGATGGTTCGGTCATCGGGGCGAATATCGCGCAAGCCGCGGTCAGCCTGGAAGATCCACTGGATGGCGCGACGCATCTGGGCGGGGGGGAAGGCCGCGGCGGTTTGCTGAATCTGCTCCGCGCGGGCGCGCCACATGGGTACGCCTTGCTTGGAGAAATGGGCCTGGATGGCCTGGGCGTTGGAGAGCTTGGCCTCCTTGGCCGCGAGCGCGAAACGGAACTGCGTGGCGAGGAAACCGAGGGCGAGGGGAAGATACTCGCCGTCGCGGACGAGCGTGTCGAGAATTTCGAGCGAGCCCTTGCGGTCCCGGCGGCCCAAGGCGGCTACGAGCGCGAAGATGGTGGATTCGCGCGCGTCGGGGACGAGTTGCTGCACGTGTTGCAGCGTGGCGTTTGTGGTGAGCAGCCGGAGCTTTTCCAATTCGTTGGCTAGCCGGCTGGCATTGGAGCCGGTGGCCTCGATGAGGAGATCCAGCGCTTCGCCGCCGATGGTGAGGCCGAGTTGCTTGGAGAGACGCTGCGCGAGGCTGCGGGCTTCCAGCGGGCCGGGATGCGGAAACTCAACCACGGCTTTGATCGGCGCGTAGAATTTCCTGACGCGCTCCAACTTGGCTTTGTCTTCGCCGTCAAAATCGAACCGGCTGCACTGGAGGACGAGCGTGACGCCCGGGGGCGGGTCCTTCAAAAAACGAACGAGTCCGGCAGGCGGTTCGCCCGCATCGCCACGGGGGAGCGCGGATTCGGCGCTGGAGACCCAGATGAGGCGCGTGCTGGCGAAGAGAGAATACGAACAGGCATCGTCAAAGACATCGGCGAGAGTTACTTCATCCAGATCGAGACGGGTGTAGCCTTGCTCGCGGTCCTCCTCGGGAAGCGCTTTTTCGATGAGGACTTTGCGGCATTCGTCGCGACGCCAGGCGTCCGGACCGAGGAAGAGATAGGCGGGGGCCAGCTTGTTGGCCTTGAGTTGGGACAGCAGTTCGTCCGGCGTCACGGCTAGAAGGCCTCCAGGATGGCGCTGACGACGGTGCGGGCGGCGTCGCGGCTCATACGGTCGAGGGCCTGGTCGGACTCTTCGAAGTATTGGGCCTGATCGACGGAGGCTTCGTAGCGCTCGCGGAATTCGAGGCCTGTACGGTCGTACAGAATCCGGTTGGTGGCGCGTTCGACGAGACGGAGCTGGAGGCTGGCGATGACTTGGACGCCAGCGGCGCGGCCGGTGCCGGGGTCAAAGATGGTGGGGTAGGCGGCGAAGGTGAGGATGGCCCCGGAGAGAACGGCGTCGGCCTGGGTGGGGTCGGCGATGATCTGGTAGCGGGTGCGGGCAATGAACTCCCGGGTGAGGGCGCCGGCGAGGCGGTCAGCGAACTTGTAGCGGGTGGTGAGGTTGTTGAGCGCGGGAATGGCGATGGTCTGGATGGACTTCGGCAGGAGGTCCGCTTTACCGCCGACGTGATAGCCGCAACCGGACAACAGGGTGGACAGGGCGAGGGCGTGGCGGCGAGTCATCATACGAGTTCGCGCAGGACTTCGATGGCGAGGTCGGCCTGGAGGCGGAAGTTGTCCGCAGCGAGCCAGAACCAAGCGCCGTTGGGGTGGTTGCGGTCGGCTTCGATGGCTCCGACGGCGTAGCCGGACTGGCCGGCGGCTCCGGTGTTCGTGGGCGGATCGAGCGATTCGTCGCGGACGTCGACGCCTTCCTCTTTCAGTTTGGGGAGGAGGGCGGCGAAATTGGGGCGGGAGGAGAACTCGACCCAGACGCTGGCGGCGTAGCCGTGGAAGATGGGGGCCTGGACGAGGCGGACCGAGGGCACGGGAAGTCCGGCGCCGTGGAGCTTTGCGAGGGCGCGGAGATCGCGCTGGATGGCGGCTTCGCGCTTGGGAATGGAGATTTTGGATTCTTCCCCGGTGCGGGCGAGGAGATTGAAGGCCAGTTGGGCGTCGAATTGGGCCTTGGGGAGTTGCTTGAACGATAGAAGGGCGACGGTTTGTTTTTGCAGTTCGTCGATTGCCTTGCGGCCCGTCTGGCTGGCCGGTTCAAAGAGGGTGACAATGGCGCGCTGGACGGGGTGTTGCGTGTGCAGATCGTTCAGGAAGGCGGCCAGGAGCCATGCGCCGGGGAGCGGGATGCGATGGATGGGCGCTTCGACGGGACGGGATTCGAAGAGCGGCGCGCGGAGGACGGCGCCGGGTTCGTTTTCGAGATCGCCGGTTAGATCGAGGAGCGGAGGGTTGGTACTGGCTTCCTGGAGCCGGGCCCAGGCTTCGACGGCGTTGTTGGCTGCGACGATGGCGATGGCGTCTTCGATCATGGAGGCATCCATGGCGGCGACGACTTCGATTTCGTCTTCGGAGGCAGCAAAAACGGCGGCGGCGTCCTTTTCGAGAGTCGCGGACTGCAGGCGAGGGGCGAGATTTTCGGACTGGTAGCGCTCGCGGAGTTCCTGGCCGAGAAGGGAGTCGGCTCCCACGAGGAGTACGGAATCAGCCAACTTGAGTCTCCGGGGATGGGGTGGCGGTGGATCTACGGCTCAGCAGGCCGCCGATACGGACGAGGATGCCGCTGGCGACGTAGGTGGTGGCCATGGCAAGAAGTACGGGTTGCGAAAAATTGAACAACAGGAAAATCATGCTGCCGAGCGTGATGACGGACTTGAAAGAACGCGGGCTCAGGAGGTTGAAGTCTTTGAAGCTGCGATAGCGCCAGGTGCAGACCATGAGGAAGGCCAACAGGCCGATGAGGCCCATCCATAACGTAGCCTCCAACCAATGGTGGAGCGGCTTGGAGTCGAGCGCGTAGACAACCGCGGCGACCATGCCGGCGGCGGCGGGAATGGGCAAACCGACGAAATACTTGCGGCCGGGGCGGCCGGGATTTTTGGGAATCGGGTTGACGGAAATATTGAACCGGGCGAGGCGGGAGGCGCCGCAGAGGAGGAACAGGAACGTCACGAAATAGGTGGCGCGGCGGAGTTGGACGCTCATGTTGGAGTCCGGGAGGATGGACCAATCGACAAACTGGACGCCCCAGGCGAAGGCAAGGACGCCGGGGGCGATGCCGAAGCTGATGACGTCGGCGAGGGAGTCCATTTCGCGTCCGAAGTCGGAGACGGTGTTGGTCATGCGGGCGATGCGGCCGTCGAGACCGTCGACGAAGACTGAGATACCGATGTAGATGGCGGCGAGTTCAAAATGGAGGCGAGCGTCGGGGATGTGCTGGGCGTACTCCATGGAACCCCGGAAGGTTTCCATGATGGCGAGGAAGCCAAGGAGGAGGTTGCCCGCCGTGAAGAGCGTTGGGAGGGCGTAGGCGGCGCGGCGGGGCCGGCGGTCCGGGGATTTGGGGTCAATGAGGCGTTCGGCAATGTTGAAACGCGGCATGCGGGGTTACTTTCTGCGCGCGACGATGCTGGAGCCGGCGGAAACGCGCTGGCCTTCCTTTACTTCTATTGTCCACTCGGGGCCGAGGAACATGTCGACGCGCGAACCGAATTTGATGTATCCGACACGTTCGCCGGCCTGGACGATATCGCCGGGCTTTTTATAACAGATGATGCGGCGGGCAATGAGGCCTGCGATCTGAGAGAAGACAATTTTGGCGCCGTTGCCTTCGACGGTGATGAAATTCTGCTCGTTGTCAGTGGTGGCTTCTTCGCGGCTGGCGACGAGGAACTTGCCGGTTTTGTACTGGACGTTGGTGATTTTTCCCGCGATAGGAGAACGGTTGACGTGGACATCAAAGACGTTCAGGAAGATGCTGACGCGCGTCTGGCCGTTTTCGGGGCGGATGGCGACGACTTTGCCGTCGGCCGGGGAAACGGCGACTGGGCCCGTAGGGATCGTGCGATCGGGATCGCGGAAGAACCAAAGACAGAAGACGGCGAGGATAACGAACGGTATGCCGAGTGCGGGTTTAGTGAGATATCCGGTGATTGCGCCGCCGGCTAGAAGACCGAGCGCGTAGTAGATGCCATCGATGACCATGAGTGGGAAAGAGCCTGAAAGGTTATTCTCTCAGAAACGGTGGGGGCGGGTTGGTACCGTAGAGGGTGAGGGCGTATTGCGTTGATCCGAATCCTACGGCCTTTCTGGCCGACGCTGAAGTATTGGTTCGAGGTGGAGGTCCATGTTTTCGGATTCTCGATCGCCGCGAACGTGTTGTTGAGCTTCTTTCCGTTCCTGCTGGTGCTGGTGTGGTTCTGCCGGTCGATTGGGTGGGATTCGGCGGAGCAGGCCGTGTATTTGGCGATGGGGGATTTGTTTGGAGCCGAAGTGGAAAAGTTGATCCGAGTCGGGATCGACTGGATACCGGCCCGGTTTAAGAGCTTCAATTTCACGTCGCTGTTCCTGCTGCTCTTCACTGCAAACGGGATTTTTGAGCCGATGGAGGTGGCGCTGAACCGGTGCTGGGGCGTGCACAAGCATCGGAGCTTCCTGATGAACCAGTTGGTGAGCATGGGGCTGATCTTTGCTTGCGGGTCGCTTGTGGTGTTGTCGATTGTTCTGGGGGCCTTGAATTACGAGTTCCTTAAACAATCCGACGGAACCGCACTAGGCCAAACGATGACCTGGGTGCATATCGCGTTCTACAAGCTGGCGGCGATGCCCGTGTTGATGCTGGCGCTGTTCCTGATCTATTGGATTCTGCCGAATACCAAGGTTTCGTGGCAACGAGTTGTGCCGATTGCGATAGTCGTCGGTGTGCTGCTGGAGGGGTTCAAATACCTAATGAAGTGGATTTGGCCCTGGTTTTTGCGGAAAGTCCGGATAGAGTACGGGCCGTTCTACTGGGCAGTGATTATCGTATTGGTGAGTTTTTTTGCCGCGATGATCGTGCTGGCGGGGGCGGAGTGGGCGGCGCGAGGGAAAGAATCGCCGGTAGAAGATCCTACGCCCGAGCCTTTACCGCAAACCGCATCCCCGTCCATATTGCATCCACCGCACAAATCTTGAAGTCCACGAGTCCGGCGGCGAGGCAGAGTTCCCGGACCAGATTGCCGTTGAGATCCGGTTTGTATTCCTTTGTCGTTTTGCGCCAGATGATCCAGACGCCGCCGTCGATGGCACATTGGACGATTTTGGGGAGGGCGGATTCGAGTCCGGCGCGGGATTCGAGGAACCAGAGGGTGAGCGGGACCGCTGATTTTGGGTTCCTTTTGCATGTGGCGCCCGGAATCTGCGCTTCGAACCCCTTGGGAGCGTTGACCAGCCCGATGATCTGTCCTACTTTGATACCCAGCTTCTTGACGAGAGGCGTTGGGGAATCCGGGCCGAACCAGGATTGCGGAACGACCGCTTCGCGCGGCGGGTTGGCCAGAACGTCTGCAAGAACCGGGCCGATTTTGGCGTAGGTGGTGAACCGGGCGTCGGGAATCACCTGCTTGGCGCGGGCGACTTTGTCCGGGGCTCCTTCGACAAAAATCAGGGGAATCAGGCGGGTCGTCTTGCCTTTGCGAAGCAGGGCGGCTACTTCCTGGCCGGCGCTGGGGAGGCGGGAGAGGTCGATAATGACCGCGTCCGGGGGATTTTCCCGGAATTCCTTCATCGAAGAGGAGACGAGGCGGCGCGCGTCTACGTCATACCCAAAGGCAGCCAGGAGCGCAGCAGGTTCGCCGGCTTCTCCGGAATTCCAGTGGACTAAACGGATGCGTGGCATGCGGACTCTTCTGCCATATAATAGTGGGTTCGTAAAACGAGCATTTTCGAGGTGAGCGCCATGTCTGAACAGAAAAAGTCCGAAACCCCTGAGATTACGCGTAGAGACGCGACGAAACTGGCCGTTGGCGCGACGGCGGCAGCCGCGATTGCGGGGGCTCCGTGGATTCAGAAGGTAAAGGCCGCCAACAACCAAGTGCAGATGGCGATCATCGGCACGGGCGGACGCGGGCAGTATCACATTGAACATCTGAATGGTCTGGACGGCGGGCGGTTGGTGGCGGCGTGCGATATTTTTCAGGCCAACCTGGAAAAAGCGATCAATGCCTCCAAAGACAAGCCGAAAGGGTACAAAGACTACCGCGAAGTACTGAATCGGAACGACGTGGATGCTGTTTTGATTGCCACGCCGCTCTATTTGCACTACCCGATCACGAAAGACGCGTTGATGGCCGGCAAGCACGTCTTCTGCGAAAAGAGCCTGGTGCACAAGCCGGAAGAGATTCACGCGCTGCGTAAGTTGTGCGCGGAACGGCCGAAGCAAGTACTGCAGGTTGGTTTGCAGCGCCGGTACAGCCGGTTCTACCAGGCGGCGCGGCAGATGGTGGAGAAGGGCATGCTGGGCGATGTGACCAATGTCTACGCACAGTGGCACCGGAATTTGATTAACGTGCCGAGCTCGACGTGGACGATGAAATCGAGCGATCCGCGCGGCGAAGACGCCAACTGGCGGCTGCTTTCGAAGTATTCGGGCGGCCTGGTGGCCGAGTTGGGCTCGCACCAGATGGATATTGCCGACTGGATGTTCGGCAGCCACTTTGAAACGGTGACGGGCGTGGGCGGTATTGACTACTTCAAAGACGGCCGCGACGTGTTTGACAGCGTACAGTTGATCTTCCGCTATCCGAAAGGCCAGCGGTTGATGGCGTCCTACATTTCCACGAACCAGCACCTGCCGCTGTTTGGCGGCCAGCGCCCGCAGTTCGGCGAGATGATCATGGGTACGCAGGGCACGATTCATATCACCGTGGGTACGGACGATCCGCCAGCTCTGGGCATCTGGTACATGGAACCGCCGAAGAAGGCCGCGGCGGGCACGAAGGGCGGCGCGGTGGCGAGCGCTTCGTTGGCGTCGCTGGGCAAGGGCGGCAGCAAGGCGCTGCCGATTCTGTTGAGCCGCGACGAAGTGACCGAGCAGGACAGCTTCATGCAGAAGGAGCTGAAATTTGCCCGCCGGTGGCTGTATTCCAAGGGCGTCATGCTGCCGGAAGAAGACAAGAACCCCGTGGACCAGCAGATGATCGAGTTCTGGGACTGCGTGCGCGCGGGCGGCAAGCCGAAGGCGGACCTGGAAATCGGCCTGTCGGATTCGGCGGCCGTGATTCTTTCCAATCTTTCGATGAAGGAAGAGCGGAAGGTGTGGCGCAAGGAAATTGACACGATGGGCAACCCGGATGCCAAGCCGGCCGCGCCCGTGAAGAAGGGCTAACGCCGATGCCGCTGACCCGCTGGCGGGAGCGCGAAGCCGCGACGATAGAAAACGAGGCGCTTCGCGTGACGGTACTGCGGGAGGGCGGCCATGTGGCCGAGATCCTGCACAAGAAGACAGGGGTGAATCCGTTGTGGGTTCCTCCCTGGCCGACCATTGAGCCTTCGCAGTACGACCCGGCGAAATACCCGATCTATGGCAGTGATGCCGAGGCGAAGCTGCTGTGCGGGATCGCGGGGCATAACGTCTGTTTGGATCTGTTTGGCGGACCGACGACGGAAGAGGCGGCGGCTGGCTTAACGACGCATGGAGAGGGCTCCGTGACCGCCTATTCGCTGTCTCTGACGGCGGGCGGGCTGGAGATGCGCGCTACGTTGCCGCTGCATGGGATCGCGTTCGCGCGGGCCATCCGGCTGGAGGGCGAGCGGGTTCGTTTTTTTGAGACTGTGGAGAATCTGACCGCGACGGACCGCCCGATTGCCTATACGCAGCATGTGACGCTGGGACCTCCGTTTCTGGAGGTTGGCCGCACGGAGTTCCGGATTCCGGGCACGCGTTCCATGACGTATCCGGAAGACTTCGCCGGGCCCAACGGGTATTTGCCGTTGGGGGCTATCTTCGACTGGCCGCAGGCGCCACGCAAGGACGGCAAGGGGACCGTGGACATGCGGCGGCTGCAGAATGTGCCCGCATCGGCGGGATATTCGGCGCATCTGC
>DASTML010000005.1:0-43180 GCA_035714175.1 Bryobacteraceae bacterium
GGTGGCAACCGCATTGACAAGCTCAGCAGAAGCTGAGGTCGAGAAATAGGTGTCCACAAACCGTTATGTGGACACTTCGCCGAAGAGATTGAGTCTCACTCCGTCGGTGCCGGATTAGCCTCTGTGAAAGAGACATTCCACTGTAGATCGCAACGCCGCCGCAAACCCCGTCGAAGAAGATTCCGAAACACCGCACAATGAAACCCGGCATCGACCCAAGCCATTCGTACTTTTCGATGATTGCCTTAGCTTCGTTCCGGCCAATCTCTCGAACTTCTGCTGCCTTGATGTTTGCTTCAAAGGGCGGTTCGAGGAGGGCTTGATTTTCTCGAATCTGCCGCTGGTGAGCCTTGGCGAGTTTTGGCGGCTCGGTCGGTTCTGGCAGCACGTAGACGCCCCTGCTCAGAGTGACAACCTGACCGTCTGCCTTCATGCGGGTCAATGCGCTCTCAACCGTTCGAGGCGAGAGGGCCAGTGATTGAGCCAGGGCAAGGCAGGAACTTTGACCTTCGGCCTTGATGTGCTTGGCGATGCGTGCTCTGAGGCCATCCTTCGCAATTGGCCTTCCTCGTTTGATGCGGCGCTGAAAAAGTCGTCGGTTCCGGCCTCGGCGTCTGTCATTACGATTGCCGACTGCCTTCTGGAACTTGGGCGTGATGGCTTCTATGGCTGGCTCGAAGACTTTGGCCAGCCATTCGGAAAGATCAATTTCAGGAAGTCGTCGCCTACACCATGCGGCAATCAAGGCCCTGGTTCGTTCGTGGGCCTGCCGTGGCGTTCGGATATGAGCCAGCAAGACAATTCCGATCAGCTTCCTCGCATCTTTGACCGTGCGTCCTTGAGACCAGAGTTCTTGCACCAGCGCCGTTTCGTACCAAAGAGTGTAGAGCTTTGAGTGAGGAATGGACGGCCCTGCTTCGGATTTGAACTCGGCGAATTGTGGATCGTTGGCGTGGTCGTATTGGAAGCGTCGGCGGCTCATGCATCAATGGCGAACCCCTCTAAAAAGCGGTTCCTGTAGCAGATGGTCGAAAAAGGCGTGCTACGGGAACCACATTATGAAGGGTTGGAGATCACCACTATAGCGAACCGAAATCGGGACCTGCTGAGAATGCAAAAACGGCTGATGGTAAGTCAGCCGCTTCGCTTTATTGCCAGTGTGTTTGTTCGTCTTCGGGTCCTTGGTCGTCTTCTTCCTCGGTCATCAGGTGGACCATCTCGCTTAACACGGAATGGACATCGTGAAGCGAGTAGAAGCGCTTGATTCCGAGCTTCTTGGTGATGAGTTCGATAAGAACCGGATCATGGGCTGCCGCATCGACGTATGGTTTGCTCCGTCTCATCGTCATTGCTCTACCTCTCGGAACAGGGCTTCGAGTTCATTACGAAGTTCCTTGCGTGCTCTGCGGATCATCTCCCGGACAACGCAAAGGACAGCCTCGATCCGTTCGGCGGTGTTTGCTGTTGCGGCTGCCATTCTTACGGTCTTCCTGTGCGTGCGATGTTGATGCTGGTGCGCAGTGATTCGTAGATTCTCTGTGCGGCCTCGACGGTATTGAAGGTTCCGACGTAGCGGCCCTGAAAATTCACGTGGTAGCGGCCTGAACGACCTCTGCTGACGCCCTTCACTCCGAGGCGATTGTGGCGGCGTGGTTTGCAGGTGATGCGCATTTTGGCGACGTTCTCCTGCTGTGTGACGACTTGCAGATTGTTTCGCTTGCAATTCAGCCCGTCGCCATCTTTGTGATCAACCACCATTCCGTTTGCCGGGAAATCCATCAGCAAGCGGTGAAGATAGATTCGTTTCTTTGTCTTCCCGGTTACAGCCAGCGTCGAGCAGTAAGTCGTGCTGCAATTCGTCTGAGCAACTGACCAGCGATAATCGAGTACCGCCAGCTTTGGAAGGTCTGCAATATCGACCTTTACTGGCACTTGTGTTCCGTCTGCCTTGTCGCAAAGAATATAGGCAGTCTGCCCGTCATCACTGAGCTTTACAGTGTTTCTCATATAACTTCTCCCATCTGCCGCTTCTCACACGGTCAGATACATCTATTTAGCGAAAGGAGAATTTTGAGAATTTATACGGACAGGTGTTGTTACCGGACTTATAGAGCAGTGTTGTGCAAAAGAAATGGCGGCTCAGTGAGAATGCTGAGCCGCCAGGGAGAGACCCTCGCTGAGAGACGGTGCGAGGGTGGGATTGGCAATATGTAGACACAGATGGAGGCAATGAACTCGCCTCCCCAATTCCTAGCGACGACGTAGTAGAATCGGGTATCTTTCCAATGTTCCTGCCTCGATTGTGCTTAACGTTGCCGTTGCTCGGAGTGTCTGCATACTCGACAATCATCTTCTTTTCGCCCTATCGAGATGGGTTGTGCGTCTGTGCAGACCGAAGAGAGTTAGAGAACGGGAAGCCGTATGACCGGAAGACGAAGATCACGGCAGTCGGCCAAGATGTCGTGGTAACTGCTGCGGGACGTACTGGATATGAATTAGGGAATGCGGTCTTGGATGTCAACGGTATGACGGCCCGGACACTTTCAAGGCACAGTCAGAAATCGCTGCATGAGAGGCTGGCATTCGTTGAAGCCGACCTGAAGAGCGGCTTCGAGAGGATTGTGAAAGCAGCGGGACCTGATGCGAAGCGGCTCGAAGTGCCGGAAGAGGCCAACTTCACCGTGGCCGTCGTGCATCGAGCAAATTTTCGTATCGCCGCAACGTATCTTCGGCTTAAATTCGTCGTCGGCAAACCTGTGGCCGTTGTGACTACCCACATTCCGCCTGCCAGATTGGAAAATACTATTTCCTGCCTTGGCTCGGCCTGTGATCTCGTCGAGGCCCTGTCTTCAGGGAAGTTCCTGGACAAGGTGAGCGCCACTACCGCAAAGCTCCTGAACGTCAAGGTGCCAACAGCCACCATTACTTTGAATGAAGCGGTGTCTGGTTCCAGAGACCTAATAATCGTCGGCGCTCAAATCGGCAGGAAAGTATCGAAAAACGTGAACATCAGCAAGGAATCTGACTGCCTGATCGTGCCTCGCAAAGGTGTCGTCTATTCCCCAATGTTTTGATGTTCAGCCCACCTGTTCACATTCCCGGTAAATCAGACCGCTCGAAAACTCCTCGTCGTCTCATCGCTTGACGCAGCAGAACAAGGGCCTCGGCCAGGGCGTCATCATAGGGATCATGGACCCGTCCAAGTATGGTTCTGCGGGTCAGGCCGTGCTTCTTCCGAGTCTCGTTCTTGGAGCGACTGATGAAGAAGTGGCTGGCCAGAATGTCACGATGTAGTTCGGAAAGTTCGGCCAGGGCGTCAGCGAGTGTTCGGTCGGCGTCGGCAGCGGTGAGGATGAAGGGCACACGTCAATTTAGCGTGCGTCTGCGTCCGTCACCAGCCGATCTCGTCGTCACTGGCCTCGTGGCCGTAACGAACGACAGGAGTATCGTTCCACGACAAAGGAGGACTCCACGGTGCTCTACCACGGCTCCACACTGGATCGTCCAAAGTCGTGACTTCTGACCGCTGAAAAACGGCTTCTTCACCGCTACGGTCTGAATAGGAATTGGCTAAATGGTCGCCCCATGATTGCGCCATTCTTGCTGTCTTTGCCTCGACGAGGAACACGGCGACCCATTCCTGGCACTGATCGCATGGGTCAATAGTCAGATCGGAGAACCAAACCGTATATGCAAATCGTGGCACGTCAATTGCCGAGTCCGTGATCATTGGGTCTCAGCCACGGATTCCGCCTCTCGCTTCGGCGTTGGCCGGAAGTACTCTCGGACATCTGGACGGAATAGCCAATACACGAAGAATAGGTTCACCGACCCTGCAAATATGTGGTTCCCGATCACAAGGCCGGATGAACCCGAAGGCCACAATGGATCAATCAGCCAAAGACCGATCCCCACGAGTGACACAACCCTGACCCACCGCTGCCCACGCCACAAGGCCGAGACACAAAGGGCCGAAAACACGGCCAGAAGGATCAGCGCAAACGCCTTTACCGACGTTATTGGACCCATCGAATAATAAGCAAGAAACGAGGTCGCCGAACTGATAGCGTATACGACTACAATTTCTCTCAACCATCGAGGTTTTGGGTTTGGCGATTGCGATAACACAGAAGTCCCATCGTAACCCAATGGTCCGTGCCGTCATCCTGGCTGTCGCTGCGATCTTCACGGACGCCTCAGCACAGGAAGAGAGAGAAGAATCGAGGTTTCATCCTACGTGACGCTCCTTCGCCGGATTCGCTTTTGCCTATTGGACGATCTCGTAAAGACCCCACCCGACACGGTTTACTTCCCCTGTACCCGCCTTGGTGCCGTCCGCTGAACCCGCCATTCTATACAGGTGGCCGTCGATGGCCTTCGATGAGACGCCAAGCTGCTTTGCCAGTGCGTCGGTCGTGGAGCGGCCTTCTTTCAGCGCTTCCAGAATTCTCGTCTTCAATTTCTTTGCGGTCTTCTCGGCCTTCTCTTTCATGATCTTCTCCGTGTGTTCCTTGATGCGTGGTTGCGCCTCTTTCCAGGTTGGTTCCAGCACTTGGGCTTTCCATTTGTCGTATTCCGCCTGCGTGATTGTTCGCCCATGCTTTGTCGTCCAGGCGAGGTAGATTGCGATTCCGGCTTCTCTGCTTAGCCCAAACATGAATGCAGACCACAGCATCGATCTGTCAGCCCGTTTTGTCGGCTTTTGCCAGTGGTCGCTGAAATACCGTGCGCCGTACCACAAGTTTTTCAGCTTGGTTGCGTCGATGAGGCATCCATAGTACTCTTCGTTGACTTCTTGCACCGCCAATACGAACTGCAAAAAGTCCGGTCTCTGCGACAGACTGAATTCCGGCTCGTGAGTGGCATTTCTGACAGTCTCCCGGAGCGGGTTATAAATATCCACGTTCGACAACATCTGTTTCTCCCGAGCATCATGGTTCCAGCCGTGGTGCTCTTTTCGTCTACAGAGGTTATTTATACAGATAGTTTCTGCACGTGATTTCTGCGTTCTAAGTGCTGGAAACACTGAACTTCTGCATTTGGCCTGTTGGAAGCGGTGAAATTCTACATTCGCTGTGTTGGAAACGGCCTAACTTCTGCGTTTATTGTGTTGGAAACTTCTGTACTCGATGTTGGAAACGGGCGATTTCTGCGTTTTTCATGCTGGAAACGGCTTCAACTTCTGTATTCTGCGTGTTGGAAACGTTTCCAGCAGGGAGTATGTAGGACGTTTCTGCATTTCTGTGTTGGAAACTTCTGCATTCTGGGGGTATGAGAATACTATAGAGATTCTTTAAGATGTCGAATACTCATACCCTCATTTTGCAGAAGTTGGAAACGTGGGGCTACGCCCGGTCGTCGCCATCGCCTTCGCTACGCTCGGCTCGGCTAGACCAGCCTTATTGGTGACCCATCGATGGGGGTGAAAGGATGTCGATATTCACTACCTCGTGGACGACGATCTTCACGCCCCTAGATGGAATGCCGACCTTGGGTCCTCCAAAGTTGGAAATCTGCACCTAACGGAGTGCCGTCGCTTCTCCTGATCTGGATTCGAGACTGGCTGACCTTCACCCGGCCTCGCCGCTGCGCCTGCCAGAATGCCTCTATTGACGCATTAGAGGCCCACTGATAGCGGACAAGAATTAAACAGGCAATAGATGGCGTCCCGTCCTACAGGCTGGCAAACCGTCACTCGGCCACGCCGTCACCCCTGCCAGAATGCCCCTACTTTCGCATTAGAGGCCCGTCAACGCATTTCTTGAGGTCGGGTGGGGGTTGGGGTAGCGGACCTTTCGTAAAATTGCAATAGGAACAAGGATTTTTCAAATGGCCTACGGCAGCTACGCTTGGTCACATTGTCTCAAAGGAGTTACCCTAGAGAATACTTTTATAACTTATAGCTCCCCTTGCTGCTGCATCTGATATTGTATGGCCAAAATGGAACGTGTCAAGATGGGGCGTTCAGGAGTGTGATTTGGTTCGACCAAGTTCAGTCAAGATCAGTGCGTACATGCTGCCTTAAATCCGCAAGCGTATAAACTATAAGGCGGCGGATAGCATCTGGCTCCTTGCAATCGGCATGGAAAAAATCAGAGCTTAGTTCGCTCCAACTCTCGATGAATGCCGAAAGCGTATCATTCGTCTTGTCACAAACCAACCCGCACGACGTTAACTCAAGACCCGAAAGTTTTTCTGTTCGCTTCTCGATAGATTCGAGCATTTCCTTGCACAGCTTTCTGTCTTCATCGTCGCCCGGAGACTCGACATCGTTAGCGAATAACCTTCCAGCCGCCCTGCTAATACGATCAACGTCCACCATGAGTCCAGTCAACGTTTCTGCTATGTGAGAATACGTTTCCCGCTTCCATTCGGCTCTTCTAGTCCGTTTTGCCTGAATGTAGTCGTGAGCACGTTCTTGCTCGGACAATTTCAATGTGTGAGCGTTTTGTTGTTCAAGAACCCATTGATTGTTTCGTTGCGTCAGCCAGACGGCCCCGAGCGACACGATAACTGACACTCCTGACGCAACGAACGGCCCCCATGTGGTCCACGGCGAAGGCTGAGGGCCACCGTCGCTCTTCATCACGAATGGTTGCGGGATCGTGATCGACTGAACTCCCTTCTGCTGAGGCTCAGGCGGCGTCTGAGCGCATACGAGTAGCGTTAGGGCGAGGAACAACAGAAAGCGGGTGGACATGGGGATAGCTTACTAAATACACTCACTGCTCCCTGACGCTTCATCGGAGGGCAGTAGGGCTTTCATGTGGTCCTCTCCTACAGACCCGGCGTTCGCCATAGCGCCGGGTCTTATTGTTTCGGCTTGTCTGACGGATGCTTCTTGTCGGATTTGGCGTCAATGTCGGCCTTTGTCTTAAAGGTGTTATAGATGAGCGCCGTAACGCCAAAAAAGGCGGATATGAGAGTAGCGACTACCCACTGTCCAACAGAGTACAATCGACCCGTCTCGTCTCGAACCAGAGAGATTTCAGCTTTTAGCCGTTCTTGCAGGAACTCCACATCTTTCCTCAGAAGCGGTAGCGATACTGCACGGTTCGGGTCGGAAGAAATTGCGTCTTCGATGGTCGTGAGGCGTTTTTCATGGACTGCCATTCGCTCAACGGCGACAGCCGTTGCCTTGTTCGTCGCTGCGGCTGCGTCCAATTTTCGCTGTAGTTCCGCAAACGATTCTTTTAAACGCTTATTCTCTTCTTGTAAAACGGAGAGCCGAGCACTAGCGTCTTCAATCGACTGCTGAAGTCGTCGTCGCTCTGGGTTAATTGGTGCTTTGAATGCTAAATAGGCAAACAACGCACTAACAACAAACATGACGATTAGAGATGGATACAGCCGTCGAACCGAAAGAATACCCTCTCGTGCAACTAGAGTACGTAGTGCTACTTCATTCTCCACTTCCCTAACAGCATTTCGACGAGCAGCCACTCTCCAATCGGTGTTTCGCAGAAACTCACTGCGGTTTCGGGCGGAGCTAGACTTCCTGTCGGGGCTATTTGACCGAGATTGGTAAGGAATATCGGGCGGCATTGGGCGGAGTGTATCATATGCGATAAATTCGCCCAGTATCGGGCGTAGCCATAGCGCCGATTTTCCTTTTGGTGTTCTAAATATCCGAGCCTGACCTATTCAGGCAGGAGTAGCATGTTCCACCAAAACCTCGACCTGAATTCCCATCTCGCCGCAACAGTGACCCGCAAAGATGGCTCCCACCGTGACATTGAGACTCTTTCCACCGACCGGATCAACTGGAAAGCCGCAATTTCCAAGATCAAAGAGCCGATGAAGTTCTGGGAACGAGCCTTCTTCACCGCACGCCAACACAACCTGATCCCAATCGGCCTGACTGTCGCCGGGTTTGCTGCGGCTGTCTTGAGCGGTGATGCAACCCCGGCGCAAATGGCCCTGGTAACGACGGCGGGAGTTGGTGTTCTCGCAGCAGATTTTGTATCCGGCGCTGGCACCCGCATCAACGCTTTCAACTATCACGCAGCCGGAACCGGAACGACCTCGGCCACGACCAGCGACACGACATTGCAAACTGACAGCGGAGTTTCGAGAGTTTCCGGGACACAGAGCAATCCTTCGAGTGGGACCTATCGAAGCGTGGCGACTCTGAACTTCTCTTCGACGTTGGCAATCACGGAATGGGGTTTGTTCAGCGCTTCGACATCAGGAATTCTTTGGGACCGTCGTGTGTTCTCGGCGATCAACGTTGCGTCAGGAGATTCGATCCAATTCACTTACAGCCTGACCGTCCCGGCTGGTGGATCGTAAGCCTTCGACATTCACTGTGACCAAGGTTTTTCTGGGAGGGCCTTTGCTTTTCCCTCTAAATACTGAACGTGTCCTACGCATACCGTCGCACCGTCACCATCGACCACACGAAAGTCTCGTCTTCACTGACCGATTTCCCTGTGTTGATCGCTGGCACCTATGCGTACCTCAAAAGTATCGGAAACGGCGGTCAGGTCACCAGCACCAACGGCCACGACATCATCTTCACGTCCGACTCGGCGGGTATGACGCAACTCGCCCACGAGATCGAATCATACAGCGCCAATACCGGAGCCGTCGCAATGTGGGTCAAAGTACCGACAGTCTCCTCTTCGGTGGATACTGTCATCTACCTCTGGTACGGCGACAGTTCGGTCACCACATCGCAGCAAAATAGATCGGGAACATGGAGTTCGAGTTTTTCTGCGGTCTGGCACCTAGGAGAATCGAGCGGCACAACCCTATCCGACGCAGTAGGGTCGAATTCATTGACGAAGGTTTCATCCTCTGCTCCGTCTCCAGCAGCAGCGATCATCGGCGGTGGTCAGACCTTCTCAAATAACAACGCTGACAGAGAGAGCGGAGTTAACCTTCCGGTTCTCAACGCAAGTCAAACGGTATCGCTCTGGTATCTCCAGTCTTCGGTCCCGTCAATGACCCAACAAATGGTGTGCATCGGCGACGGTGGAGCCGCTGCGATACAGATGTCGTTCCGCAGTTCGGCCCTCAGAGTAGAGAAGAGCGGCGGCAACACGATCCTGCAATCTCCGTCAGCGCCGTCATCCGGGACATGGCATCACGTCGTCTACACCTACGACGGAACGACCAATCGCCTATACGTGGATGGAACAGAGGTCACAAACAATACGAATTCGGTGAATAGCGGCTCACCGGACATGATCCATCTTGGCAGCACGAACTACAACACAGAGTATTTCGCCGGGACACTGGATGAGGTCAGAATTGCGTCTGTCACGAGGTCTGCCGCATGGATCGCAGCAGAATACGGCAATCAGAACTCTCCGTCGAGTTGGTATTCGGTTTCCGGGGCATCGTCGATGACAGCACTGACAGCCACGATGTCCTCCCTGTCGGCGACGGTCAATAAGCGCATCAGTCACAACGAAACGGCGACGAACTCTTCGTTTTCAGGCACGGCATCTAAAGCGACAAGCAAGCCTTTGTCGGCCATCACAGCCAGTTTCACCGCCACACTGACCCGCATGGTCGGCAACCAACTCACGGCTACTTTGGATGCACTGACAGCGACCCTGACCGGGTATCGCCTCGGATTGTTGATTGAACAAGCCTTCACCGCTGCGATGTCGGCAATGTCAGCAACAGCCAACAAGCTCACCACCCACAACGAGACTGCCTCGACGAACTCGATGGCAGGTCAGGCAACCCGAAGCACGATGAAGCGTCTACAGGCCGTTTCCGATGCGTTGGCCGGGGTTGTATCGAAAGCAATCCGCCGCAAACTGTCTGCGACGACGGCTTCCATGATCGGATCGGCGGGAAAGGGCTTCTCTCACGGCCTCAATGCGGTGTTGACCGGGTTTTCGGCTGTGCTGACTTGGGTGACCGGACAGATTTCGTCGCCTCAGAAAAATAGAATCCTGCGTGTCCCGGCTGACGAGCGAGTGATACGGGTTGCCAGAGATCGGCGGGTGATGTTGGTGGAAGGGAAAGAAGAACGGACGCTGAGAGTTCCACGGAGATTTGAATGACGAGAAAGACGAAAGACCCGAACGCAACCCTGGATTTTGTAGTGGACTGGACGGCATGGCTCGACGGCGACATGATTAGCGCCGTGACCTGGATGGTTCCGGTTGGCATCACGAAGACCACGCAGAACAACACGGACAGTACGGCGACGGTTTGGTTGTCAGGTGGATCGGCAAAGGCGGTTTATCCGATCACCTGCCGGGTCTCCACGACGGCTGGCCGGATCGAGGATTTCACCTTCGAGATTTTGTGCGCTGAGAAGTGATACGAATGTGACCGTGACCCGAGAGACGTTTGAGCGCCGATCCGCCGAGATGCGACAACGCATGACCCAGAAGAAGGAACGACGAACAGCACCGTCATTCCCGATTGCTGAACCGCCCAAGCTAGTATCTGACGCATGGCATCAACGATGTTTGCAGGATGTCCGAGATGGACATCTTCTGACGTTCAAGCAAATCGCTTCCAAGACGGGACTCTCTAAGGAAACGATTCGACAGATTTTCATGAAGGCCGATGGCGTCTTGAAGATTAGAACTGAGTATCGGGTGCCGATGTGCGTTTTCGACAGTGTGATGAAGACCTTCTTCGTAAGGAAGGTCTGACTGATCTACGCCGTCCGTTTCGCCACGTTGCCACTTCCGCACGATAGATGTCTTCCGGCAGCAGACGAAATATGCCCCGTCGAACTTTCAATAATGAAAGCTAAATGGCAGTCCAGAAGAAGCTCTGAGGAGTCAGCTTGACGTATTTCACAGCGTCTTCTTTCTTGAAGAGCCGGGTCAATACCTCAGCCTGTTGAAGTCCTCGCAGGGTATAGACTTGGCTGCGCTTGATCTTGGGTTCCACGCAGCGCAACTTCACAAATTGCCGAGAGGCGTCTTCCGTGTAGGCGTAACCTTGCGTCATGGCCATTTGCCGGGAGACCCATGACTTGTTTGGACGACGACGGGTCCCAACAAAGCCCTCGATTAGCTCCTTCGGGGTTGGCCTTTTCCATTCGGTGGCGATGGGAGCGTCGTCGTCAACTGGGAACGTGTCGAGGTAGTTTCCCAAAGGCAGAAGGCGAAGGAATGCTTTTCTGTATTCGTCTGATACCCGCCACGGCCTGCGGTAGGAGGCATCGGCATCCTCATAGTCGTCGATGTCAGCCTGAACGTCTTCCACCTGCTTGTCGAGATTGTTCCGCAGCCAGCCGTCCGACAACTGCTGGATCGCTCTTGGGATAACGGTCATCAGCACATGCTCTGAGTGTTCGCCGCCAGCATCGAGAATCGCCGAGGCAAGTGGTCCATAGGAAGCGTGAAAACTATCGGCCAGCCAATCCGAGTCCTCCGAGTCATCACCGAACACAACCCTCAGCGCTTCGCTCAGGTCCATCGTGACGATACGTCCGAGGTCGTCGATTTCCGGTTGCTGGCTCGTGCTGGTCACCCTTCACTAATCGACCGCCGAAGCGATTTTCAGTAGATGTACCAGATGTACCAACTATTTTCGGTTTGTACCATTTGTCCCAGTTTTCGGCTCCATCCTGAGAGTGTTGAGGGCGACAAAAGCCCCACAAATAGAGGAAAAACTCTCATGAATACCAAAAACAATCTCGAAATCAACGCCGCCACGAACGCTGTGGAAGCGAACCCGACCACCGTCAAGAACGAAGCCAGCAACGACAAGAATCTCTCGATGAAGCTGACCAAGGAGTGGACAGCCGCCGTTGGAAAAACCATCAAGAATGTGCTGCTGCTGGCTGACATTCTGCGGCGTGCGAAGGATGGCCTGCCCCATGCCGCCTATAAGACGTGGCTGCTGCAAAACCGAATGGATGAGGCCAAGGTATCGAAGTTTCGCTCCATTGGCGACTGCGAACTCTTCAAGAAGCCGGAAATCCAGGCTCAGTTGCCGCCGAACTTCACGATGCTCTACCAGTTGAGCCGCATCGTTCGCCATGAAGGATTCAGCGTCGAGATCGCCACCGACCACTTCAAAACGGCGCTTACGATGCTCAACACCGCCAACGATGAAGGCCGTTTCCCGACTGTCGAGGCGATGACGAGCCATATCAACAAATTGCTCGGGAAGGTTGTCGCAGGCCCGGTCCAGGCAAATTCAGGTGAAGAGGTACAAAACCAAAAGCCTGTAACGGAAAATCTGACGGTGATTCAGCCTGTGCCGTCCAGCGTCGAGAACATGGATGAGGATGTGGACTACGGCGACGAAAACGACATCCAAATCCAGATCACCTTCCAAGAGGCTTACAAGCGGATGCAGGTGAAGAGAGCGATCTTGCGGCTGCTTCACGACAACGGCATCAAGTCCGTGGAAGTGGTGTTGCGCCCGAAATCCGTCGTACTGGCTGAGGCGGCATAGGAGAGGAACTGACAGCGCCAAGAGGGTGGCCGTAAAAGACCGCTCTCTTGGCTACGGACACTGCCATGAAGCCACAAGAACTCGAAAGACGATGCACCGAAATGAGACTACAGAACACCAGAAAAGGCGGATTGTTCCGACCTGTCGCTGAGACTAAGCCCGTTGCCGTTGAGAACGTTCCAGTTCTAACGCCAACGCCGACGCCAACAATTGACGAAGACGAACTCCTCACCGACGCCGACGTGATGGCGATCCTCAAGGTCAAAAAGCAGTGGCTCCGGGATCACACGACGAGGGTGTTGCCAATCGTCCCGCACATCAAGATTGGTCGAGAGATTCGCTATTCGAGAAAAGCTATTCAAGCGTGGATCATGGCGCAACAAGAGACACGGCCTTCTTGGGAACGAACTGAAAAGGCAGCATGATGTGAAAAACAGGTGTGAGTGTCGTGATAGACTGCTCACATGACAAAGGAACTCAACCTCGGCCCGGTAGGTAAGGGGTTCGTAAAAGAAGTCACGACAAAGAAGGGAACTCGCTTCGTCGCCCGTTGGAACGCCTTCGTAATGAAGGACGGTGAGCGGAAGAAGGTGACCTGTGGTCCTTACGAGATTGGACCAAAGGTCTCGCATGGATCGGGCTTAAAGAGTCTCAAGGACGCTCAAAAAGAGTGGGACAAGGTGTACTGGTCGGTGTTTCAAGAGCACCATCCGGTCACCAATCCGTCCATTTCTGATCAAGCCATTGAAGCGTCCGAGCAGATGAGTGTGAAGGACTTCATCACGCTCATGTACGAGTCCCGGCGCAACGACGGCCTTGAAGAGAACTCGCTCAAGAACTGGGAGTACTACCGAGATTCCTTCCTGCTGCCGTTTTTTGGCACGTACACCATCTCCCAGATGAACAACGAGGACGCCATTCGGCAGTTCATGTCCTCCATTGCGACTCGTGAATTCTCGGAATGGGTCGCAAAGAAATGCTTCACATATGTGAAGGCAATTCTCGACACGGCTCGGGACCTCGGCATCACACGAGGCAATGCCGCTCGTCTCATTCCGAAGAATCGTCGCATCCCCAAAGGCGTCAAGAAGAGCAAGGTGAAGCCGACCTTGACGATTGAGCAGTTCGTCTCACTCCGAGCCGCCATCGCCAAACCGAGAGACCGGATGATTGCCAATCTCCTCTTCCTTTGTGCGCTGCGTCGAAGCGAGGTCTTCCCGCTGAAATGGAAGGACCTGACGAAAGAGGGTGACATAGACATCCTCAAAATCGAGCGGTCGTTCTGTTCACGCACCCACAAAATCAAGGAGTGGGCAGGGAAGCAGGCTGGCGGGTCAGCCGTCGCCGTCGTCGCCTTGCCTCCCGGTCTTGTCGTCGAACTCAATGGCTGGCGACAGTTCGGTGACTCGGACGGTAGCGACCCGGAAGCGTTTATCTTTCCGACCCGTAACGGAACGTGCCTGATCCCCACGAATTGGATCGAGGATGTCCTCAAGCCAGCCGGGGAAAAGATAGGGCTACCGGAGGTTTCGCTCCATTGGTTCCGACGCTCTCACGCTACATTACAGCACCACAACAACGTGGCGGATAAACCCATTCAAGGACAGCTACGGCACTCAAAGGCAGAGACGACACGAAACATCTACATGCAGCACGTCAGCCCCGAGACTGCGAAAGCTGTAGTAGAATTAGAAACGTTGGTCAACGTAAAAGCGAAGTGAATTAAACCCATGACGAACGCACTCAATTCAAAGGCTCTCGGATGCACAACGGAAATTTTGTGCATTCTGGTCGAACCCCAGAATTTTGTGCAAAATTTTGTGCAAAGTGGCTCCATCCGGCTCCATTCGTGCACAAAATGTACATCAGGACACTTCGTAAGTCGTTGAAAACACTCCTGAGCGGGAGTAACTCAGTGGTAGAGTCTCAGCCTTCCAAGCTGTTGGTCGCCAGTTCGATCCTGGTCTCCCGCTCCAAACCTCCTCTACCTGCAAAGCGCGCGCTTTCCGCAGCGCTTAAAGCCGCGGGATAGGCGGCTTAACGGCTTTCCAGGGAAATACGCCCTGGCGTTTGGTTTTGCGACGGTAGACTTGGTCTGTTGCCGTAACGTACAACGTGTCGAGTCCGGGACCGGCGAAAACTGCGTTTGAAATCCCCTTGTTGCCGGGCTTCAAGAGAACGGCCGCGGTACGGCCGGCGGGGTCGTTGATCTGCAGACCGAGGCGGGTGGCTACGTACAAAAACCCTTCGGTATCCACAGTGAATCCGTCTGCGCCCGAGCGCATCTGGCCCGTGTCTCCGTACTCATCTTCCATCTCCAAACGATGGAACGCGATTCCAAACTTCAGGCTTCCGTCGGCCTGCGTTTGAAAGGACCAGATCGAGCGGGTGAGCATATCCGCTACGTAAAGAAGCGATTGGTCCGGCGATAGCCGGACTCCGTTTGGAAAAGAAATTCCCTCGTGCACAATGCGCTTTTCGCCCTTGGGATTGATATACCAGACTCGTTTGGCGCCAGGTTCAGTAAAGTAAATCCCTCCCGCCGCATTGATGGCTATGTCATTGGATCCGACCTCATCGGCTACTATCGATTCCGATCCCACCGCGTCGTATGACACAATGCGCTTCCGGCCGTTCTGGCAACCGTAGAGCTTTCCATCAGGACCGAACATGAGTCCATTGACTCCTCCGGTATCCTGCTTGAAAAGGGTCACCTTTCCCGTGGCGTGCGAGATTTTGTGTATCCGGTTGTTAGGGATATCAGAGAAGTAAACGTCGCCGTTGGGGTCCACGGCGGGACCTTCGGTGAACTTATGGCCGCTTGACACGAGTTCCCATTCCACGGTTTGATCGACGAAGCGTGAGGCAAAGGAAGTTAGTGGCTTGGCAATCGGCTTGGACCAGTCTCGCCAGACCCAACGGAGAGCGTCGGGCAGGAGGGGGCCGCCGTGTTTGGAGTTATGACCTTCCGTTCCGACCACGAGATTGGCGTCATAGCCACCGATTTTGAGAGCGGCCATCATGTCGTAATTGCTCTCGATGTTCTGGTCGGCTTTGCCATCCTGCAGAAAAACGCGAATGGGCTTGCCTTCAAACTTGCGCACCTGGGAAGGAAGAATGAGCGCACCGCGCTGATGGGTGAAACCGCCGATGAAACTAACCACGCGGCGGAAATACTCCGGCCGGTGCCAGGCTACGATCAGTGAGCAGTTGCCGCCGGAAGAGGAGCCGGAGATGGCATGGAGATTTGGGTCGGGAGAAATCGTATAGGTCTTGGCGATCTCTGGCAACATCTCCTCGCCGAGGAAGCGCGCGTATCGATCCGTGACCGCGTCGTATTGGTAGCTCCGGTAGAAGCGGCCCTGTTCATTGGGATTGCGCGCGGGGAGAACGCCGGGGCTGATGAATAGGCCGATGGTGACCGGCATTTCGCCTTTATGGATTAAATTGTCGAAGACGATGGGAACGCGGAAGGCTCCGGTCTCATTGACGAAAGTTGAACCGTCCTGGAATACCATGACAGCGGCGGGCTTCGCTGAATCATATTGCGCCGGAACGTAGATCCAATAGTCATGGGTCGTTCCCGGATAAATGGCGCTGGTTGTCCACTGGAACTTCGATACCTTGCCAGTAGGGACGCCCGGATGGCGTTCCGAGTCTGGGCCGTACTTGTATTCTTCGGCGGAGAGGAAGGGGGACAGTGCGAGAGGGAAGAAGGAGCGGCGGCGCATAGGTTGATTATGTCTGAGCATACATTCTTCTGGGACCGGAATCGTAAAAGTGAGGCGCTTCGCGCAGGGCTGCAAAAATAATTTGATCCAAACCTAAACGAAAATACATGCAGCGGCGTCCAAGTTACACAGAATCCTCTTTTAGCAAGGAGAACGGTGGCCGTGCGCCTGGTTTTCTTCCTCATGCTTTCTCTATTTCCGCTGCTTTTTTCCTGCGGCAAACAGGACAATGCGGCAGCGGATACTGCTACGCAGTTGAAAATAGACGGTGAATCTGTTGCCGCGGGCCAGTTTGTACGCGTGACCGGAACCGTGCAGGCCGTAAAAGCTCTGGCAATGCGCGTGCCGCAGATCTCTGCACAAAATGGACGCGTCACACTTTCGGGACTGATTCCCAACGGATCCACTGTGTCCGCCGGAGACACACTGGCCGAGTTTGACCAGACGACTGTCCTCGACGAGGAGCGGGAAGTGGTGGCTAAGTTGAGCGAAGCCTCCTTTCAACTGGAAGAGCGGCAGGCCAAGGCGCGGAGCGACGCATCCAAACGCGGAGCGCAATTGACCGAGGCGGAGGCGGACCTGGCCAAGGCCCTCATTCAATTGAAAAAGGCAGCCGTCCTAAATGATATTGACAGGCGGAAAAACGAAACGTTGGCGGAAAGCGCCCGGGCACGGGTGGCGAGTCTGCTGAAATCCAATGGTCTGCGGGACTCCGAAGATCTGGCGGCTATCGGCGTGCTGGAGAAAAAGAAAGAAAGGTTATCCGTTCAGTTGGAACGAATTAAATCCAACCTGGAAAAGCTAGTGATCAAAGCGCCGCATGGCGGGATGGTGGCGTTGGAGAGTATCTGGCGTAATGGCACGACGGGGCCTCCGCAGGAAGGCGATATGCTGTCGCCGGGCCAACCTGTATTGCGTATTTTTGATCCGGGGGACATGGTGGTCTCGGCGACAGTAAGTGAGGCGGATGTCGCCGCCATTCCGAGGGAGGCGACAGCGCGGGTGTACCTGGATGCCTATCCGGGCACGGTATTTGCGGCCAAGTTGGAGGCGGCCAGTCCGGTGGCGACGGCCGCGTTGGACAGCCCGATCCGGACGTTCGCGGCACGATTCCGACTGAACGGGCGTGATCCGCGGCTGCTCCCGGATCTCTCGGCATCACTGGAAATTCCAAGGGAAAGCGCAAAATGAAGCGAGGTACGTGGGTATCCGGCGTTGTTCTGCTTCTCGCGGCTGGCTCTGGCGGGTGGGCCTACTACAAGTACGGGCGGGCGGTTGCGGAGTTTTCCCAGCCGACGGCAACCTCGCGCAAGGGCGAGTTTCTCGTGATCGTATCGTCGCGCGGAGAACTGGTGGCGGACCGCTCGGTTCTTGTGAATGCCCCCTTGAATGTACCCAATCTGCAATTGACTTGGACGGCCCCGCCGGGATCGGCCGTGAAAGAGGGCGACATCATTCTCAAGTTCGACATCAGCGGCGCAAACCGGCAACTCCAGGAGAAATCGGCGGCATTGAAACAAGCTGAGGCATCGCTGGATCAAGCGATTTCGAATGCCTCTACTGCGGAGGAACAGGACAAATTAGAGTTAGCGACCCTGGCGCATGCGGTGAAGCGCGCCGAGATTGAGGTCTCCAAGCAGGAGATTGTCAGCAAGTTGCAGGCGGAACAGAGCAAGATTGAACTGGATCTGGCGAGGAGCAAGCTAACAGTCCAGGCTGCTACGCTGGCGCTGAACAAAGCTTCCAATGCCTCCAAAGTTGCCTCGCTGCGCGCAGTGGCGGACAAGGCACGGGCAGAGGTGGAGATAACCAAGAAACGAATTTCGCGGATGGAAGTGACTGCTCCGTCGGCGGGCGTGCTTAGTTTCCTGATGAACTTCTCGCAGGGGTGGATGAACGCCAAGCCGTTCAAGGTGGGCGACAATGTGTGGCCCGGCAGTTCGGTGGCAGAGATACCTGATCTCCAGAGTCTGCGTTTCAAGGGGAAGTTAGAGGAGATTGAGAGAGCGCGCGTACAGGGAAAGCAACCAGCGCGGATCTATCTGGACTCGTTTCCGGAGACGCCTTTTCCTGGCGAAGTGGCAGCCATTTCTCCGTTGACGGAACAGTCCTACGAATGGCCGCCGTCGCGGAGTTTTCGTGTGTTCGCGTCGTTTCAGTCGGTAGACGGACGGCTGCGGCCCGGAATGAACGGGCGCACGGATGTGGTGGTGGAGCGGATTCCGGACGCGGTGAGCGTACCGGCGAAGGCTGTGTTCTCCCGGGATGGCAAGCCGTTCGTGTTGACCATCAGCAGGGAGGGTTCCCGCGCCGTTTCCGTGGAGGTCATTGCGCGGAACCCGGACGAGGTGGCCGTGCGGGGGATCGAGGGAGGGGTGCGAGTCGCCCTGATCGACGAATCGGGAAGCAAGAAGAAGAGAGGCGCGTCATGACACGAAAAATCGTAGTGCTGCTTTTGGTGGCTGGCGTGTTGCTCGTGGCTGGATGGGGCGGCAATCACGTCTACGAGGAACTCCGGCAGGACGGCGGCATGACCGTTCCCGCCACGAAGGTGAAGCGCGGCGACGTGGTTTTTCATGTGACGGCACAGGGAGCGTTGCAGGGCGGCAAATCGCAAGTGCTGACGGCTCCAATGACCGGCAGCAGGGAATTGACCGTCACCATGCTGCGTCAGCCGGGCGTGGCGGTGGACAAGGGGGAAGTAGTCGCGGAGTTTGATACGACGGAAGAGACCTACAAACTGCGCGAGGCGGAGGCGGACCTGGGCGAGGCGGAGATGCAGGTGAAGCAGTCCGAGTTCGAGGCGAAGGCGCGGGAAGAGGAGTTGAACTACGAGATCATTAAAGCGCGCGGGGATTTGCAGGTGGCCGAGATTGAATGTACTCGCAATCCGCTCATCGCTGTTCTGGCGGCGAAGCAGAACGATATCGTGCGCGAGTCGGCCAAAGAGCGGGTGGAGAAGTTGGAACGTGACTTTCCCGCGCGGAAGGCCGCGGCTGTGGCATCCACTGCCATTCAAATTGCGGCCCGGGAGAAGGCCAAGATGATGGCGGCGACTGCGCGCCGGAATATCGACATGATGACGCTTCGGGCTCCTATGGCTGGCTACGTCAGCGTAGAGCGAAATCAGAACAGCAATATCTGGTACCAAGGTATGCAACTCCCGCTGTTGCAGGTGGGGGACACGGTTCGGCCGGGTATGCCGGTGGTGCAGATTCCCGACATGTCGTCATGGGAAGCTTCTGCGGAAATTGGTGAAGACGACCGGGGGCAGATCGCGCTGGGGCAGACGGCGACGATTGAATTGGTGGCGTTGCCGGCGGTGCGGCTCCAGGGAGTGGTTTCTAACATGGGAGGGACCACGGGACCGCCCTGGAACAGACGTTTTGAGTGCAAGTTGAGCGTGAAAGCGGCGACGCCGGACGTTCGTCCGGGCATGTCGGCGCGGATCGTGATTGCTACGCATCAGGCAAAAAGCGTACTTTGGATACCCGCGCAAGCCATGTACGAGAGCGATGGCCGCAAGTTCGTCTATTTGGAAGGGCCAGGCGGGTTTTCCACAAAAGACATCCGCATGGTACGCCGGGGGGAGAGCCAGGTGATTGTTGATGGTCTTCAGGAAGGCGATGTGGTGGCATTGGCGAATCCGATTCAGAATACGGCGGCTTCCAAGACGGCCGGCGGCGCGGCGAAAGCGATTGCAAAATGAAAATCGGCAATCTGGGCGGGGACATTAAGGACGCGTTCATCAATCTCTATGCGCAGAAGATGCGTACGATGTTGACGGCGCTAGGGATTGTCTTTGGAGTGGGTTCCGTGATCGGGATGCTTTCGATTGGCGCTGGGGCGAGAGAGGAGTCGCTGCAGTTTATTGAAAATCTGGGTGTACGGAATGTCTTGGTAGATTCCCGGCCGGCGACGAGCGCTGAGGAAATGCAGCAGCGCAGGAGGGTGTCGCCGGGATTGACGGAGCGGGATGTCCGGATACTGGAAGCGAACCTGGAAGATTTCGAGATGATCTCTCCCCGCCGCTCCCTGCACCCGGCCAAGGTCCTGCCGAAGCCCACCGGCTCCATTCCGGATCTGCATGGCGTACGGCCCGCGTATGCCAGGATTCATAGCCTGGCGATGCAGGAGGGGCGCTTTTTCACCGATACGGAGAATGCGGGAAGCGTTGCCGTCTGTGTTCTTGGCCAAGCAGCGAAGCAGGCCATGCTAGGCTTCGGCCCAGGCGTGGGCAAACAGGTGAAAGTGAACGATACATGGCTGCTGGTGGTAGGCGTGTTGGCCGACCAAGTCTCTGACGGAGGGCTAGGCGTAAAGTCATTGGATCGCGGCAACGCCGTATTTACCCCACTCAATACCTTCCGGTTCCGATTCTGGGACAGCAGCCGTTTTTTGAAGGATGAATTGGACGGCGTCGACGTGCGGATGAAGCCCAATACCGATAGCGTGGCGGCCGCCAAGGTAGTTTCCGCAGTGCTGGGCTCTACGCATCGCGGCGCGGAAGACTACACGGTCACGATTCCCGCTGCCCTACTGGCTCAGCAGAAACGAACACAGACCATCTTTACCTATGTCATGGTGGCCATTGCGGCGATTTCCCTGTTGGTGGGCGGTATCGGCATCATGAACATCGTACTGGCGACGGTCATGGAGCGGACGCGGGAAATAGGCATCCGCCGGGCCGTGGGCGCCCGTCGCGGCGACATTGTCCGGCAATTCCTTACGGAGTCCATCCTGATCTCGGTCGCCGGCGGCATTTTGGGCGTTGCTTGCGGAATCGGGATTTCATGGGTGATTGCCCAGGCCGCCGAGTGGAAGACGATTGTGACTACGCCGAGTGTATTGATTGCGTTCGGCGTTTCCGTCTCCATTGGCGTTTTGTTCGGGATCTACCCGGCGATGAAGGCTGCCGAAATTGATGTCATCGAAGCGCTTCGATACGAATAGGTGGTTATTGGGAGGCACGATTTACCAGGACGCGCAGACGAGTCTTTGCCGAGGCAGCGCCTCGCCGGACATCGGCTTCGGTAAACGCGGCCATGAGTATCTGTTTCGATTTGGTGCGTTCAAAGTCGTAGATGACGCGAATTAGACCGGACTCATCCTGTACGCCATCCGGGTAGGAGACGCCTACCCGTTCATCCAGCATTAGGCCGCCGGTCCAGCTTGTGCCTTCGTCGTCGCTGATGTAAGCCGTCAGGTGCGACCGTGTCTTTTGGTCCGGCGGGTTGTGCCGTACCAGCAGCAGGGCGCCGGACCGTAGCCGCCGGATAAAAAAGCGGGAGTTTACGTGCGGCGTTTTTGAAGGCGTGGCAGCCGTCCACGTTCTGCCGCCGTCGTGCGAGGTGCTTTCGGCGATCCCGGACTTGGTTCGCAGGAGCATCCACAGGCTTCCGTCTTTCCGCTCCAGAATGGAATGTTCATCAAAGATACTGTCGCTGGCTCGAGTCTGCCCGAGGTGAGTAACAGCGCCGCCGCGGTCGTGGGAGGCAAATGCGTTGGCTCCCACCAAGTCTCCGAGGTCTTTGCGATGTTCTGGACGGGTCCCGTCGCCGGCTTTCTGCGCCCAGACGGAAACAGGATAAAGCCAGTCGCCATTTTTTAGGGCTGTGGGTTTGTTCATCATGATCCCGTCACAGAGACGGTGCGGTTCCGTCCAGCGGGGATTCTCATCGCGAGAGTTGTCCGTGTGCATTTCCCAGACGCCCGAGCGGCCGTCCCACTTATGGCTGGATTGCGCCCAAAACAACCAGAGGCGGCCCTGTGGATCATGCCAGAGCGTTGCGTCGTAGGCGCGTACATCGCCCGGAGGATCAACGACAAGTTTTGGCTCGGACCATGTTTTACCGTCATTCTTGCTGGTAACTAACACCACGTAGTTGCCGGGGCCTTCCGTAGGCTCGTCCGGTCCCCCGGCGTACCAGACGGCCCATAACCGTCCATTCGATGCGCGTTCCAGGCCCGGGATGCCTTGGAAACGGCGCGTTGCCGCCGCGTAGCGCGGACCGGGCGGTATGGCCGGTTTCACAGGCGTCAGCGCGTCATGAATGTCGGCCGCTGGGAGCAGGAGCGGGAGGAAGAGAAGCAGGCGAGTCATAGCGACTCGAGCAGTCTATCAGTCTACGAGCAGACGGCGAGTCTTTTGACCATGTCCACCTCCGCTCCCTGGCTTGCCGTCTCACGAAATCCCTGTTTGGCGAAAAAAGCAGACTCGGAGACCGGCGCACGCAAGCGCACCATTTCTACGTTCGATTTCTTCCCGATCTCACGAAGCCGGTGGAACAAAAGGAATCTGCCTAGTCCTTGCCGCTGCCACTGCTTGCCAACCATCCCCCACTGCAACTCCGCTCCGCTTCTATCCAGCCCAAAACCGCCGCAGGCGACTATGACGCCGTCGTGTTCGGCTACGTAATAAAAATCCGGCGGCTGCGCCAGATACGACGCGAATGCACCCACGTCCGGTTTAATGTCCAGCGAGCGGCAGATGGCCAGGCAGCCAGCCTCATCGTTAGGCGTGTAGTCTCGAATTTCCATGGCGGCTATCGTTCTCCTTTCCATCGTGCCAGAACGGGCGGCGACAGCCGGGCTGCGCAATAGGCCAGGATACCTAAGAAGAAGAATAGGCTCGCGGCAATCGTGTACGCCTTCCGCTCCGGGTCCAACGTGCGTGGGTGCTCCGGCTGGGCCGTTGTACGGCGCGGGCTGAATATCAACTTCACCTCTACGTCGACTAGCGCATGTCCCAAGCGCTGCCGAAGGTTCTCGAGTTCCACGCGGTATTCGCGTTCGCGTTGGAGCGGCAACGTTATCGTTTCGGATAGTTCGTAAGCTGATTCGGCAAGCGCCGCGGCGTTTCCCCGCATATAGACGGCCGCGCGTACACCCTCTCCTCCGCGTTTGGAGCTAAACCGGACTAACAATTGCGCGTTCTGCTGCGCCAAAGGGAATCGAACGATGGTCTTTTTCTCCATCGCTTCCAAACGAACCAATTCCTGGACCAGCACCACTTGCTGTTGTTCTGCGGGCAGGCAATCAAGAGCCAGCAAAAATATAAGTGCGGACGCCTTCATCGATCGCTGTATACCGCTTTCCCGGCCAAATAAGTGGTCCGGACTCTCACCTTCGGCAGTTCCGAAAACGGTAGTTGCATGATGTCGCCGGAGAGCACTAAGAAATCGGCGATCTTGCCCACCTCCAACGTGCCCTTCCAATCTTCCTCGAAAGCCGCGTAGGCGCCGGCCCATGTCCAACTTCGCAACGCTTCTTCGCGAGTCAGCCGTTCTTCCGGCCGCCATCCTGCCGCGGGAGAGCCGCTTAGATCCTGTCGGCTGACAGCGGCGTGAAAGCCAAGCAACGGGTTGGGATCTTCCACCGGGAAGTCGCTTCCATTGGCGACGACTACGGCTGCCTTCGTCATTCGTTTTTGCGCATATGCGCCAGTGGTGCGGTCTGGCCCTAACCGGGCCAAGGCCCAGCGCATATCGGATGTTGCGTGGGCAGATTGCATGGAGGCGATGACGCCGTATCTCGTAAACAGGTCGATGTCGGGCAGGGAAACGACCTGCGCATGTTCCACGCGAAAGCGTTTGCGGTTATTCTCTCCCAGTACTTTGCCGTAGGCATCCAGAACCATCCGGTTCGCCCGGTCGCCAATCGCATGCGTGTTGACTTGGAAACCGTGCTCCACGGCTTGCCGCGTTATGCGCTCCACCGTTTCCGGTTTGAGCAGAAGCAGACCTGTATTGCCAGGTTCATCCGCGTAAGGCTGCCAAAATGCCGCGCCGCGCGACCCCATCGCTCCGTCCGCCATCAGCTTGATACTACGAATAGTCAACCGCTCATTGACCTCCGGCCCGGATTGCAAAAACCGTTCCCACATCGGTCCCGCGCCGCCGATCATGGCGTAAACACGCACCGGGAGTTGGTCCGCGGCTAACAACTTACGGTAGGCGCGCAAATCCTGCTCATCGATACCGGCATCGTGCACGGTGGTCAAGCCCAGACGTGCGCACTCCCGGGCGGCCATCCGAATCCGGTGCATGACCTCATGATCGGTGGGGGGCGGTATCTTTTCCGCCACTAACGTCTGCGCGCGATCGATCAGCACGCCGGTCGCTTGGCCCGTTGCGTCCCGAATAATCTTTCCGCCCATTGGGTCCGGGGTCTTGTCGTCAATGCCAGCAAGTTCCAACGCACGCCGATTGACCCACGCCGCATGCCCATCAATGCGATACAAAATTACGGGATGTTCCGGGGCGGCCTGCGTCAATGCAATATGCGTTGGAAACTCACCACCCCAATTCGTTTGGTCCCAGCCTCGCCCCCGGACCCAGGTTCCTTTCGGCAACTGTGCCGCGCGGCCGCGTACCATTTCCGCCGCCCCGGCGACCGACTTCATGTGCCGCAAATCGAAGGTCTCCAGTTGCATGCCAAGCCCTTCCATGTGGACATGGCTGTCAATCAGACCCGGGATCACCGGTGCGCCGCCGAGATCAAGGACGCGGGTTCCTGGGCCGATGTGCGTCTGAACGCCAGTGCCTATAGCGCCAGTGCCTGTGGCGCCGTTGCCTATAGCAATGATGCGCCCGTGGCGGATCGCCATCGACGTCGCGCTCGGTTGCGCCGGATTCGCGGTATAAATCACCGCATTTTGAACCACCAAGTCCGCAGATTGCCCCGCCACGACCATGCCGAGCATCGCTAAAATGGGGAGCATGCAAGACAGTATGGCACAGGGTTCTCCCATGGCTGACTTTCCCGCTCTTCCGGCCTGGAAGACCGCTGTGGTCTGGATTTGCGCGGTTTTTGTAGGTGTTTTTTTTCTAGGCGCGGGGCTATGGAAGCTAACCGACCACCTGGGCGCGGCGACCCGAATGTCGCAGATGTTGGTGCCGGCGGGGCTGAGCGTATTCACGGCGCTTTTCTTCGGCGTATTTGAAGTATTCGGAGGCTTGTTGCTCCTGTTGCCGAAGTTCCGCCGTTGGGGAGCCCTATTATGTGGCGGAATGTTGGTGGCGTTCATGGTCTACATGGGTTGGAATTATGCGGCCCTGCAGGGCATGGACTGTACCTGTTTTCCCTGGTTGAAGCGGGCCGTGGGCCCCGCGTTTTTCTGGACGGACGGAGCGATGATTGTTATGGCTGGCGCGGCGGGTTGGTGGGCGCGCGGTAGTTCCGGCTATAAGCAGGCTGCCGTTCTCTTCGCTGGCGTATTGGCTTTGGCGGGAATCACATACGGCATCACGGAGTCGAAACAGTCCGGTACGCCCGCGCCTGCATCCATCACCGTGGATGGCCAACCATTCTCTTTACAGCAAGGCCGCATTCTGCTCTATTTTTATGACCCTGAATGTTCCCACTGCAACGATGCCGCCAAGCGAATGGGCAAAATGGTTTGGAAGGACGTAAAGATTGTCGGATTGCCGACCCGCGTACCGCAGTTCGGACAATATTTTATGGAGTCCACCGGACTGAATGGCAAGAACTCTCCGGATCACGCCTCGCTCAAGGCGATTTTCCCGTTCGGTGATCCGCCCTATGGCGTTGTGCTGGAGCACGGGCGAATGAAAACCGGCCTGCAGCGCTTTGACGATACCGAGCCCGAGGCCACGCTCCGGCAACTCGGCTACATCGAGTAACCGATGAATACGGGTTTCTACCGGCTGGCCCAGGGGATGCGATTGAGTTCCCTGGGCATCGGAACGTATCTGGGAGATTGCGATGATGCCGCCGATGCCCGCTACGAGTCCGCATTGCGGACTGCGATCGCCGGCGGGATCAACGTAATTGACACTTCGAGAAACTACCGGGGAGAGCGGTCCGAGCGCGCTATCGGTCGTGCGATTGCCGGCGTCAACCGGGACGAATTGGTTCTGTGTACAAAGGCCGGCTATGTGGTCAATGGCCGTGGCCACAGCCTGGAGCCCGGGTTTCTTGGAGAGAATTTGAAAGCCAGCCTTGGAAATCTGGGCGTGACGCAAGTGGATGTTTTCTACCTGCACAATCCCGAAACGCAATTGGAGCAGGGGAGCGAAGCATTTTACGGTCAGATCCGGAGTGCGTTTGCCTGCTGTGAGCAACTGGCGGCCAGTGGATGGCTGCGGTTCTACGGCGTAGCCACGTGGGATGCTTTCCGCAAGGAGCAGGGCGCGGTCAGCCTGCACCGGCTCACTTCGATTGCAAAAGAGATTGCCGGACCACGGCACCGGTTCCGCTTTGTCCAGTTGCCGTTCAATCTTGCCATGCTGGAAGCCTTCAATCAACGGAATCAGGAGGGCGGAATGACTCTCCTTCGCGCCGCCGCGGAATGCGGGGTGACCGTAGTTGGGAGCGCGACTGTATTGCAGGGGCGCTTGACCAAAGGACTCCCAGAAAAGTTGACGGCGCGGCTTCCCGCCCTACAGACAGATGCGCAGCGCTCCATCCAGTTTTCGCGTTCGACGCCCGGCATCGCCGTATCGCTGGTGGGAATGAGCGACGCAGCCCACGTCGCCGAAAACCTCGCGATCAAGGAAGTCGCGCCACTTTCCGAACAGGATTACTACGCGATTTATGGCCGATGATCGGGTCTCGCTCACTCTTCCGCCGCCCGGCCCGGAACTGGACGAACTGCTGAACGCAATACCCGATGTGCCGGCTGTGTTTCTCTTGACGGCTACCGGGGGCCAGCCCTATCTATCCAAATCCGCGTTACTGGGGCGACGTGTCCGGCGTTTGCTGCAGGCGGACGACCGTCGCCGGGCCGCTCTGAATCTGCGTGGACTTGTGGAACGGCTTGACTATTGGCCCGCCGCGTCGCGATTGGAATCCGCAATCCTCTTTTACCGGCTGGCGCGCCACTACTACAGAGACTCATACCTGAAGCTTTGCAACTTGCGCATGCCCTCCTATGTGCGTGTTTTGCTGCGCAACGATTTTCCGCGTACGCAGGTCTCCGCTCGCCTGACCGCGGGCGGCCTGGCCTTCGGCCCGTTCCGCTCCCGTGCTAGCGCCGAAGAGTTCGAAAAAGCCTCGTTGGACCTCTTCCAAGTCCGGCGATGCCAGGAGGACCTGTCTCCGAACCCGGACCATCCCGGATGTATCTATGGAGAAATGTCCCAGTGTTTGCGGCCTTGTCAGGAAGCGGTGAGCCGGGACGAGTACCGGAGCGAAGTGAAGCGGCTGACGGAGTTTTTGGAATCGGAAGGGCGTTCATTGACCGATACCGTGGAGCGGATGCGGGATCAGTTCAGCGCCGAGATGGAGTTTGAACAAGCCGCGCGGCAACACCGCCGGCTGGAGAAAATTCAAAACGTCTGGCGCTTGCGGGATGAGTTGGCGGAGAACGCGGAACACAGGAATGGGGTTGCGGTGCTGCGTTCGCTGCAGGCGGGCACGGTTACCTTGCTCTTCCTGCTGCAGGGCGGTTGGCTGGCGCCGGTTCCGTTTCCGCTGCAAGCCGAGGACGGACGTCCAGTGTCGCTTGACCGGCGGCTACGGGAGGTCGTGCAGTCATTGACGGCCCCAACTGTCACGCAGACCGAACGTGCGGAACATCTCGCGCTATTGGCCCGTTGGTTTTATTCTTCGTGGCGTGACGGAGAGTGGTTGAGCTTTGGAACCCCCGAAAACATTGGGTATCGGAAGCTTGTCAACATGGTGCATCGTATAGCGGAAATGTAACTTTCTGTTAATCTGCGCGTGCTAGCCTCTTTGTTAACTATGTCTCGTCCACTTAGCACGGCTGTGCTACTCATGACATTGGCCACAAGCAGCTACGCGCAATCGACATTCGGCGTGGTGCTTGGAGACGTCAAGGACGGAACTGGCGCGATTATCCGCGATGCCCGTGTCCGTCTCACAAATACGGCAGAAAACACAACCCGCGAAGGCCTCACCGATGCCAACGGCGTATATGAGTTTCAAAATGTGAAGGCCGGGCCCTACTCGGTCAGTGTAAGCGCCAACGGCTTTCGCACGTTCACGGCGCAAGGGCTTCCCCTTGTCGCCCGGCAGACGTTGCGCGTCGACGCCACGCTGCAACTGGGCGATGTGACACAGGTGGTGGAAGTCACCACGACTGCCGGCGTGATCGCCACGGACAACCCCGCTATTTCGTCAACGTTGACGCCGGAAAAGGTATTGAATCTCCCGTCCAATGTGCGCGGCTCCGGCAGCACAAGTCCTTATGTGATGCTGCAGGCGCTACCTGGCGTGCAATCCGACAATGGGAATGGTTTCTCCATTCAGGGCGGATTGCCGGCGCAATCGGAGACCACGGTGGATGGCGTGGCTATCACGCAACTGACGGGTAATAGCGCGGCGCGCAATCAGTTTCTTTCCGTGGAATCTATCGGCGAAATTCGTGTCCAGGGCGTAGGAAATACGGCTGAATTCGGCCAACCTGGCGATATCACCGTTACCTCAAAGAGCGGCACGAACGAAATACATGGCGCACTCTTTTGGTATCACCAGAACAGGGCGCTGGATGCGCGCAGCTTTGGCCAATCGGTGCTGCCTACGAAAATCGGGAACACGTTCGGCGGCACCATCGGCGGGCCAATCGTTCTGCCCAAAATCTATAACGGCAAGAACAAGACATTCTTCTACTTCACGTGGGAGTCGATGCGGTATCCGCGGCAGGCAACTGTGCAGAATACAGTGCCGACTTCCTTCGTCCGGAATGGTGATTTCAGCCGGGAGGGCGTGAATATTGTCGATCCGTATACGGGTGCTTCCTTCCCTGGAAACGTAATCCCGGCCAGCCGCATCAATGCCGTCGCCAAGGCCATCCTGCCCCTGTATCCGGCTATCAACTTTGGAGCGACGGACCGGCGGTCGAACAGCAACTACCGGAATAATGTGGCTACCGACATCAACTCCGATCAGTACGAAGCCCGTGTGGACCACACGTTTAACAACAAACACTCCATGTTTGCGCGGTTCAATACGAAGTCAAACCCGCAGTTGAGCGCCAACAATCTATTGCTCCCCAGCGACACGAACAGCGCGAAGTATTACCAGGGGGCCGCGTCCTGGACCTGGACCATACGCCCCACGCTTTTGAACGAATTCCGGTTTGGCGCGGTCAACTCGGATGAAGCGAGTATCTTCAACTTTGATGGCCGTTCCTTTACCAACGGCCTGAACCTGACGGACATTCAAAAGGACATCTTCTTTAACGGGTTGCCGGCGTTCAACGTCACCAACTACACGGCGCTCAGCAAAGGCCGCCCAGGCTTCAGCGTTTCCTCCAATATCCAGATTATTGACAACGTCACCTGGATCAAGGGACGCCACACATTCAAGGCGGGTATTGATTTTCGCCGCCTGATCGGGCAGTCTGCGTTGGGTTTCACGACAGGCAACAACTACGGGGACTTCAATTTCACCGGTAACTTCACGGGTGACCCGTTTGCTGACCTATTGTTGGGTGTCCCAACCTCCAGTTCCATTGCCGTGGTTTCGAGAGACAACGATGGCCGGGCAAAGCACTACAAGACCTATATACAGGACACGATGCGCGTGACGAAGCGGCTTACCATGGACATCGGCGTTCGCTACGAATTGCATCCCGGTTATGCCGATAACGGTTTGAACATCGGCAATTTCGACCGCACCGTGCCCGTAACGGGCCGTGTGGTGATCATGTCCGATCCCAAAGCCAAGGAGTTTCTGGCCCCTGGCGCGCTGCTTTCTTTCAACGCCTGCCCCGGTACGCCTATTAACGGCGTACCTTGTACACCGATCGTGACGGCGCAGGAGGCCGGATTGCCTGAATCGCTGCGCAACACGTATAAAACGCAGTTCCTGCCGCGCTTAGGCTTCGCCTACCGGTTAAATGATAAAACGACCATTCGGACCAGCTACGGCATGTACAACATGATCCTGCTCGGTTCGATTTTCTTCTCCCTTACCGGCACCGTGCAGAGCGACGTCCGCAACTTCAATAACGTAAGTTCAGACGGTAAGCCGATTTTCGCCCTTCCGGATACGAGGACGCCTGGCAGCGGCGTGCGCGCCGGCGCGCAGGGTACGTTCGAGTTCCGCACCGCGAACCAGATCGACTTGAAGCCGCCCTACATGAATCAGTGGCAGTTCTCGATTGACAGGGAGTTGGCAAGGAACATGGGTCTCCGTGTTTCCTACATCGGCAACAAGTCGACGAACCTCCCGTGGGCGCCCGATATCAATCAGATGCAGCCGTCCACTCGCTATTACGCGCAGCGAACCAGCCTGGAGCGGCCGTTCCCCAACTGGGGCCTGATCTTTAGCCGCGATGCCGGAGCCAATTCGCTTTATAACTCGCTGCAGATCGAACTGAACCGCCGGTTTACGAACGGATTCAGCTTCACCACGGCCTACACGATGGCCAAGAATTTGGCAGACAACGCGGGCCCAGCTCCTTCGGGTTTTGCGGGAGAAACCGGCGGTGGCCGTCTGACGAATTCGCTGGACCGCCGCTCGGACCGCGGCGACGTTTACGCGGTACGGCGGCACCGTTTTGTCAGCACGATGGTCTATGAACTGCCTTTTGGGAAGAATCGGCGGTACATGAGTCACGCCAACCGCGCAGCGGATCTGGTCCTGGGCGGATGGCAACTCTCCAGCATTCTGACGCTCCAGTCTGGCCCATTTCTGACGCCTGTTTTCAGCGGAGGCGATCCTTCGGGTACGAACGCTTCCAGCCGTGGTTCTTCGCGTCCGGACCGTGTCGGCAATGGCGCGTTGGATAATCCGACTCGCGATCTGTGGCTGGATCGGAACGCGTTTGTTTGCCCTGGCCGCACAGTGGGCGATCAGCAGTTCAATTGCCAGGTTGGCGTAGTCGCTGGCAGGGATCCTGCTCCGATCGGCCGTTTCGGCAATGCCGGCGTCGGCATTGTCACCGGTCCAGGGACTTTCGGGCTCAATGCGGCGATTAGCAAGAAGTTCGTGTTGGCCGATCGCGTCCGGCTCCGGGCCGAGGGCAGCTTTACCAACGCGCCCAATTGGACCAATCTGGGCGACCCTGTAATGGATATTGCCAATAGCAATTTTGGCCGGATTACCAGCGCACGCGGCGGCGTCGATTTTGGCGGCGGCCGCACCGGACAGGTTTCCTTGCGGTTGGAGTTCTAGCGATACGCCACAAACGGAAACCGGGCCGGACCGCGACCAGCGGTCCGGCCCGGTTCGTTTTGGCCGCTATCGAATGTACTCAGGAGTAACGCCGCGAAGACGTTTCCATACCGACTCGCACACGGTCAGCGTCGACTCGTCCAACGGGCCTTCCTGGCACGCTGCAATGTTGGCAGTCAGGTGCCGCATCTGGGAGGCTCCCAGGATTAGCCCTGTGGCCGTGGTGTGATGCAATACCCAGTTGAGCGCGATGCTGACCAGGCTTCGGTGCGCCTCGCCGGCGGCGAAAGAAAGCTCCGTGACGGCGTCAAACTGTTCGTCATACCAGTAGCGGTCCCGATACATCTTGTTGCCGTCGAAACGGCTTCCTTTGATAGCCTCTTCCGGCTTGTGTTTACCGCTGAGCAAACCGCCCGCCAACGGGTTGTACACAAACGTGGAGACCTTATGTTTGGCCGCCATGGGGAGAAGTTCCGCTTCGATATTGCGCGCTAGCAGGTTATACATCGGTTGGCAGATATGAACTGGTTTCCATCCGTTGGTCGCCGCCAAGTACTGCATTTCTAGAATCTGCCAAGCTCCAAAATTAGAGACCGCCGGATGCCGCACTTTTCCCGCTTTTACCAGGGAGTCAATAGCTTCCAGAGATTCTTCGATCGGTACGGCATGGTCCTGCATGTGCATGTAGTAGACGTCGATATAGTCCGTCTTCAAGCGCTGTAGGGAGGCTTCGCACTGTTTAAGGATTGCGGCCTTCGACAGGCCCTGTTCGTCGGGACCGTCGCCCATCCGGCCGCGCACCTTGGTCGCCAGCACGAACTTGTCGCGCCGGCCAGCCATGGCCTTTGCCATGATCTCTTCGGAACGGCCCGCGTTATAGACGTTCGCTGTATCGAAGAAATTGATGCCGGCGTCGAGCGCGGTGTCCACCATGGCCAGAGAGCCGGCCTCATCGACCTGCGAACCGAATGTCATGGTGCCAAGGCAGAGACGGGATACGGTCAAATCTGTGCCGGGCAGGGAAACGAGTTTCATTTTTGAAGCTCCTCCTCAATGGCTTTTGCCACAACGCCAGCCAATTCGTCCCGTCCCTCTTTGGTGAAGTGTACGTTTTCTTTCCCTTGGATGTTTGCGAGACGCGGCTTGGCGTAGGCATAGAGGTCCAACACCCGTACTTTGTACTTCGCCATGACGCGCAAGGCGGCCTCGTTGAATTGAACTTCGTCGCCCGGTTTGCGAAGCGGATTCAGCTTGCCTTCGGGCACAGGCGTTGTCGTCACGAAAATTAGCCGGGCGCCCGTTTTCCGCAGCCGGGCGGTAATGGTATCCATGTTCTTTTCGTAGCCAGCAAGCGAGACTTGGTGCTGTCCGTTTTCCATGATTTTCAAGTCATGAAGCCCGAAGTTAAAAGTGATGACCTTCCACTTTTCCGTGCCCAGCCAACTGTCCAGCTTTTCCACGCCATTGTTCGTGTGGGCGGCGTTGCCCTCGTGGTGTTTCACCATGGCCTTGCCGGCCAACCGCGCCGTGACGCCATCCGTATAGCCGATGGAAATCGAATCGCCGATGATCAGCACAGGCGGCAGGTCGGCGGCCAGCGCGACGGCCGCCATCCAGATCCCGAACAGGAAAAGTTTCATTCTGCGATCCTACTTCGATCGGAACAGGTTGCGCCATGCCAACCAGGCCGCGATGGTCTTGCCGTCGATAATCTTTCCGGTTTGAATCATCTCGTTCATCTGCTTCGGCGTGAACCACTGGGACTGGATGCGCTCATCCTCCATAAATTTCGTCTTACCCTGTTTTAGATCCTGAGCCGCATAAATGTGCATTTTTTCGGCCAGGAAACCAGGGCTCATATACAACCCGAAGAGCTTGGTCCATTTCTTTGCGGACAGTCCAGTTTCTTCTTTTAGCTCCCGTTTTGCTGCTTGCAGCGGGGTTTCCCCTTCGTCCATGCGGCCGGCCGGGATCTCCCACAGGTAGTCTTGCGCTGGCAGACGATACTGCCTCGCCAGCAAGACGCGCCCCTTTTCATCAATGGGGAGGATTACGGCGCTGCCTCCATGTTGAACGATGGCCCGGTTGATGACAAAGCCCTCCGGGTCCACAGCCTGGTCCATCGTCACCCAGAAGATGGGCGTACGCAGCAGTTCTTCGCTTTTGACAATTTTCATCATGATTTTCGTAGTCCGTTCCGGAACTCCTCATAGGGCAACGCATTGAGAACATCGTTGCGGGTCAGCCATCCGCGCCGCGCCATCCGCACGCCGTATTGCATGTTGGCCATATGCTTGGGATGGTGGGCGTCTGTTGAAATCGTGAAGCGGCAGCCTTTGGACTTGGCGATTCGGATCAGCGCCGCGTGCAAATCGAGGCGCTCTGGGCTGGCATTGATTTCCATCGCCACGCCGCGCTTGCCCGCTTCTGCGGCGATGCGTTCGAAGTTGTAGACGAAGGCGTCCCGGTGCAGTAGAACCCGGCCGGTGGGATGGCCGATGATCTTCACATAGGGATTCTCCAGACACCGTAAATAACGGTCCGTCATCTCATCGGACGATAGATTCATGTAGCTGTGAACGCTGGCGATGACCAGATCCAGTTGCGACAACGCCTCGTCCGCCAGATCCATGCGCCCGTCTTTCAGAATGTCGCATTCAATGCCGCTCAATACCCGGATGCCCAAGGCGGATTGGTCCATCGCCTTTACGCGCTGCGCAAACGCAATCGTCCGTTCCTCGTTCAATCCGTTGGCCATCGCCAGGGCCTTGGAGTGGTCCGTGATGGCGATGTATTCGTAGCCGTGCCCACGTGCCGTCTCCGCCATTTCTTCCAGCGTGGCTCGTCCGTCGGACTCTCGGGTGTGCATGTGCAGGTCCCCCCGCATGTCCGCTACAGTCAGGAGGGCCGGCAAAGCCCCTTTTTCGGCGGCGTCGATTTCGCCCTGATTTTCCCGCATTTCCGGCGGAATCCACGCCAGACCCAACTTCCCGTAAATCTCTTCTTCGGTTTCTGACGCTACTAATTGGTTGTTATCCACCGTGTAGAGACCGTACTCATTCAGGGTCATGCCTTGGCGTAGCGCCCGTTGCCGCAGCGAGACGTTGTGTTCCTTGGACCCGGTAAAATACTGCAGCGCCGCTCCGAAATGCTGGGGTGGCAGGGCTCGAACGTCCACCTGGATTCCTTCAATCCCGAACCGGGCGCTGGCCTTGTTTTCGCCCTTGGCCAGCAGTTCCTGGACCTTCCCGTGCGCGGCGAAGCGCTCCAGTGCCGTTGCCGCTCCCGGGCCCGTGACCAACAGGTCCAGGTCGCCGACCGTATCTTTCGATCGCCGGAACGAACCCGCCGGCGTAACGCGTTCCACTCCTTCAATCGCGCCAAGAAAGCCGGACAACTCGTCGGCCGTTTGCTGGGCGAAGTTCAACAGAAACCGGCCAGCCAGTTTCCGGTATTGTTCGATTCCGCGAAGGACCTTTTCCTCCAGTTTCGCGCCCAGTCTTGGCAATGTCCGGATCTTCTGCTCTTCTGCCAGCCGCTTCAAGTCATCGAGCGTGGAGATCCGGAACTCCTGGATCAGCAGCGCGATAGTTTTCGGTCCCAGCCCCTGAATCCGGAGCATCTCCAGAGCCGTGGGCGGATACTTTTCCAGCAGCTCTTCCCGGCGCGCAAAGGTCCCGCGCTCTTCCATCTCTTCCAGCACGGAGGCGATGCCCTTGCCGATGCCGGGGATGTCGGTTACCTTGCGCGATGGATCGTGCAGGATGGTCGCTACCCGCTGCGGGTATCCTTCGACCGCGGACGCCGCATTCCGGTAGGACCGGATGCGGAATCCATCCTCTGCCGCAATCTCCATCAAGTCGGCAGTCTCCGCCAGCAATCGAGCAAATTCGATGTTTTCCATGGCCCTCTTCCATCATAGAGGGGTGTGATAGAGTGAGCCTTTTATGAAGCGGATTCTCCTCGTTCTTGGCGTGCTCTCGTCAGCGGCCTGGCTGGTTATGGCGCAGGCGGAAAAAAAGAAGGGAGGTTCGGATCGGTGGAATCAGCCCGTGGGTTACTCCGATACTCCGGTCATCCCTGGGCAGACCTGGAAGGTTCACGATATTGACCGCCCGAAGCCGCGTCAGGTGACGCCCGGCGCTTTGCCCATGAATCCGCCGTCGGACGCCATTGTTCTATTCGACGGCAAAAATACCGATCAGTGGGAGTTTCGAGCGAAACGGCCGGGCGCGGAGAAGTCTTGGAAGGTCGAAAACGGGTACATGCAGGTCGTCGGCGGAGCCGGAGACGCAGTTACGAAGGAAAAGTTCGGTGATATGCAACTGCACATCGAATGGGCTTCCCCGGCGGAAATTCTTGGCAACTCGCAGATGCGCGGGAATAGCGGCGTGATCTTGATGAGCCGATACGAAATTCAGGTGCTTGATAGTTGGGAGAATCCGACCTACGCGGACGGCCAGGCCGGCGCTATCTACGGGCAGTGGGCGCCGCTGGTCAACGCCATCAAAAAGCGCGGTGATTGGAATTACTACGACATTTTCTGGGAGGCGCCCCAGTTTGAGGGCGATAAGCTCGTAAAGAATCCCTATGTGACGGTGGTACACAACGGTGTGCTCCTGCATCATCACCAGAAAGTGGTGGCGCCCATGGCGCACCGTACGGTCGCCCAATTCAAGGCCCATGCCGCCGAAGAGCCGCTTTTGTTGCAGGATCATGGCGAACCGGTGAGATACCGCAACATTTGGGCGCGCAAGCTGCGCGGCTACGACGGAAAGTAGACGAATCCACCGAAAACCCCCAGCAGAAAAGACGGAATCGGGGGCGGCGGAAGTATGCTGGTGAGAATGCGTTTTTTGCTTTTGTCCGTCTGCGCCAGTCTATTGTTTGCCGCCGACAGGAACCGGCAGTCGAATTCCCTGGAAGTGGAAACCCTCGCTGGCATTCCTGTGCGGCTGGAGATTCCTGTTGCCCGAGGTTTTTCGGCGGACTCGCTTCGACTGTATGAAGATGCCGGGCGTAAGCCAATTCCCGTTAAGGTGGAGTACCGCCGCCCTTCGGCTATTCTTTACTTTCAATCCACTGGGGCCAAGAAGTACATCGCCACGTGGGATGTGACGGGGCAGGGAGAGACCGAAAGAGTCGCGGCACCGGCCATGGTTGGCAGCGGCGACCGCGTCACTTTTGGCCGCGCCGGCGTGCGCGGGAACTTGGCGGTGGGGCTTTATTCGCACGCAGCCGCCATTGATTGGGATAACGACGGAAAGTTGGACCTGATTGTCGCCTCTCCCGACAGACCGTACAATGGCACTTACCTGTTTCGGAATATTGGAACGCAGGCCGAACCGCTGTTTGACCGGGCTGTGTGGCTAGCGCCCGCGCTGAAAAATCTGATGCTCGCCGATGTGGACGGTGACGGCAACATCGATGCGACTTCCGCGGGCGGCCGCTGGTTCTCTGACATTCGCCGTGCCGGATTCACCAATCCTCGTCCGTTCAATCTCAAACGAACCTATCATGTGGGACGGGACGATCTCTGGCTTCCCGTCGATTGGGACGGCGACGGCAAGATTGATCTCCTGAACGGCGTTAGCGACTGGCGGGAGTACGGTTGGGATGACGCCTTTAACAGTAAAGGAGAATGGCTGCGCGGGCCCCTGCACGGTTATGTCTACCTCTGGCGGAATTCGGGAACGAACGCGGAACCCGCCTATGACGCGCCAGTACAACTTCCAATTGATTCCTATGGCTCTCCGTCTCCCCAACTCTTTCCCTGGAAGGCGAATGCTCCGGCCGACCTCTTGATCGGCAGCTTTTTGGATTACGTCACCCTGCACCAACGGACGGACCTCACCCAGTCGAAAGTCTTGCCCTTTCGCTTCGATCTCGAAATGATCGAACCGCGCGTTGTGAAGTGGCATAAGGATGCGCGGCCCTCGATTCTGGTCGGCGAGGAAGGTGGAACGCTGAGCCTCGTTGAAAATCTTGCGCCGTTTGGACAGGAACCGAAGTGGGCGGAACCGCGCAAGTTGGAACAGGTGGACCCGTATGTGAAGAGTGGTTCATTGTCGCGTCCAGTTGCCATCGACTGGAATGGGGATGGAAAGCTGGATCTCGTTGCCGGAAATTCGGCGGGCTATCTGGAGTGGTGGGAAAATACAGGAACCTGGGAAGTACCGGTTTTTACGGCGCGCGGTTATTTCCGGGTCCACGGGAAACCGATCCGGCGCGTGGCCGGCGCGAACAAATCGATCCAGGGACCTGCCGAGGCCAAGTGGGGCTATTCGAACCCGACCGTCGTTGATTGGGATCTGGACGGCAAGCTCGATATTTTGGTCAACGATATCTGGGGCGAAGTAGTTTGGTATCGCGGCACCGGTGATCGGCAGGAGCTGGAGCCGGCCCGGAATTTGGAAGTGGAATGGCCGGGCGCAACGCCGAAACCCGAATGGGTGTGGTGGGAGCCGCAAGGGAAACAACTGTTGACGCAATGGCGCACCACGCCTGAGGTGGTCGATTGGGATAAAGATGGGCTGCCCGATCTGGTTATGCTGAATCACCAGGGATATCTTTGCCTGTTCCGGAGGGCAAAAAAGGATGGCAAACTCGTGCTGGGTCCGCCGGAGCGTATCTTCGTCTTGGAATCTGGCCGTTTCCTGAACCTGGCCAATGGCCGCGCCGGCTCCAGCGGGCGCCGGAAGGTGGATCTCGTGGATTGGGACGGCGACGGCGATTTGGACCTTCTGACCGATTCGGACCAGGGGCCGATCTGGTATGAGAACGTTGGAACCACGGAGAAGCCGGTTATGGCGAATCGCGGATTGGCGGCACGTGCACCGATCGCCGGTCATAATCCCACTCCGAACGCCGCCGATTGGAACGGCGACGGCAAGCTTGACCTGCTGATCGGCGGCGAAGACGGCTTTTTTTACTTCTACGATCGGCGGTTCATCGACTCCCGCGGGCCGGCTCTCAAATAGAGGCATTGTGCCGGGCACACCGTGGCCGGCTGTTTCGAGCTAGAATTTTGGCGTGCCGAACAAACGCCGCCGCAGCTTTCTCCAACTTTCCGGTATCGCCGCTCTGGCCGGGTGCAGTTCGCCGCCCGGCGCACAGGGTGATGAAGATAAGCTCCCCAGCGCGTTGGGCAGACCGATTAGCGCATATGGGGAGCGCTCCCAACATGAGACGGCAAAACGTGTCGTTCCGGAGTTAAAAAGGCCACAAATTGGCTCCACAAGGACACCTTTAGCTGCAATAGAGGGCATTATTACGCCATCTTCGCTGCATTTTGAGCGTCATCATGCGGGTGTCCCGGACCTGAATCCGGAGACCCATACACTCCTGATTCATGGACTGGTAGAGCGTCCCCTGGTGTTTTCGGTAGCGGAATTGAAGCGGCTGCCATCGGCATCGCATATCTATTTCGTCGAATGTTCCGGCAATTCGGGGGGAGAATGGAAAGCGCCGGGCGGTCCAACAGCGGCGGCCGGTTTCGGCTTGGCCAGTTGCAGTGAATGGACCGGCGTTCCATTGCAACTTCTGTTGGAGGAGGCGGGGCTCAAGAAGGAAGGCAAGTGGTTGGTGGCTGAGGGCGCGGATGCCTGCAAAATGAGCCGTAGCCTGCCCATAGAGAAGGCCTTGGATGACTGTCTGGTTGCGTATGCGCAGAATGGGGAGGCGATCCGGCCGGAACAGGGATACCCGCTGCGTCTGGTTGTACCGGGCTATGAAGGCAACGTCAATGTGAAGTGGCTTCGCCAGATCAAAGTTGTGGATCAACCGAATCAAACCAAAGACGAAACCTCCAAGTACACCGATTTGCTGGCCGATGGCTCCTCCCGGCAATTCACATTCCTGATGGACGCTAAGAGCGTCATTACAACTCCCAGCGGCGGCCAGAAGCTTTCCGGACCGGGTTTCCAGGAAATCCGAGGATTGGCCTGGAGCGGGCGCGGCGTAATCGAACGGGTGGAGGTGTCCACGGACGCGGGTAAAACCTGGCAACGGGCGATTTTGCAAGAGCCCCGCCTGCCGAAGGCGTTTACTCGGTTCCGGCTACCGTGGACCTGGGATGGACAGCCGGCGGAGATTGTCGCCCGGGCGACAGACGGAACCGGCTACGTACAACCGACAAGAGAAGAGCTTGTGGAGGCTCGTGGGATCAACTCCGCGTACCACTACAACGGATTGAAATCGTGGAAAATTGCGGCGGATGGGAGCGTGAAGAATGGCTAAATGGCTGCTTGGGGCGCTGTTTCTGACAGCCGTTTCGGCGCAAGGCCCGAAGTATAAATTGGGGCGCCCGGCCACGCCGCAACAGATTCAGACAACGGACCAGTTTGTGTCACCAGATGGCAAAGGGCTACCCGCAGGCAAGGGAACTGCCGCCGCGGGCAGGGATATCTACAGCCGCCGATGTGCGCGCTGCCATGGCGCACAGGGCCAAGGCGACGAAGAGGCCCCGCTGGTAGGCGGAAAGGGCACTCTGCATTCTCCGAAACCGCTCAAAACGGTGGGCAGCTATTGGCCGTACGCAACAACCATCTACGACTACATTCACCGCGCTATGCCTTTTGACAATCCCGGGCTGCTGGACGCCAATCAAACGTACTCCGTCGTGGCCTTGATCCTGCACATGAACGGGATCATTGGAGAAACGGACGAGATGAATGCGCAGACTTTACCGAAAGTGAAAATGCCGAACCGGGACGGTTTCGTGCGGGACACACGGCCCGATACGGGGAAAAAGCGAAAGTGACTAGCGCGTAGTCCGCTTGAAGTGGTAATCGGCGAAGTTCATCCACTGCGTCCAATCGTAGTCGGTCACGTCATGTTTGCCTTTCCGGATGTGATAGCCAATCGTTCCATCGAGTGTTGGCTTTTCCACCGGTGGTTGCTCTTTCACGAGCAATCCTGTCATTCCCAGCAGCCGGTACACAGGATCAGCCCCCAGTGCGCCCAAAAACTCTCCTTTGGGATCCGCCCACGTGTCCTCTAAAGCGGAGTCCACATATAAGGGCCGCGGCGCAATCAGGGCAAGCAGCATGTGCTGATCCAACGGCAACGAGTCTTCCTTGCCGTTGTACTGTTTGAAGTTTCCCGCGAACCAGTGGGGAAATGAGGTGTTGATGCGCGCGGTGGTTTCGCCGAATTTGCGGCGGGCGAGCGCCGCGCCGCCTTCGCCGGAGTCATTCGAAACAACAATCGCGAACCGTTCGTCCTGCGCGCCAGCCCAAAGCGTGGCCTTGCCCAGCCGGGAATGGCCGTGCAGCACCACCTTCGTGCTGTCTATGCGCTTTTCCTTTTCCACGATGTCCATTGCGCGACTCAAACCCCACGCCCAAGCGCCAAGTGAGCCCCATTCATTGGCGCCAGGTTTCGACTGCCCGGGCTCATAGAATAGCGGCTGCACGCCGTTCTGAAATCCGTCGTCGAAATCCGGGTCAATGTCGCCGTAGTAGGCGGTCACGAGCGCGTAGCCCCGGCGGAGAATCATGTCCACGGGCCAGCGGCTTGCCCCTGCCCCGCGTTCTTTTTCTGACGCCGTGTGCTTATTCTCTTCCGAACGAACCCAACTTTTCGTAAGGAAAATCTCCTTATCCGGCTGTACCGTATGATTGCCGCCAAAATTCAGCCCCAGTAGCGCAGGTACCTTCCCTTTCGGTTCGTTTGGAATGTAGATCAATAGATCCATCGACGGCGTATTGGCCGCCTGGCCGAACCATACGCGAATCTGTTTCCGCGTGGCCAAGCCGCCGTGGGCGGCTTTATCAAGTTCCAACACTTCGGTACGCAGTTTGATCTTCTTCGTTGGCGTAACGCCATATACCTGCTCTGCGAAGAGCTGAAGGATCTCCGGCCGCCGCTTCTTACGCCACATGTCGGCAGTGGTCACCGGCGTACCATCCGCCATTACCAGCGGATCCGGCAACGTGTACGCCGGTACTTTGGACTCATCGTAGTTAAACCCGGCCGGCTGTGCCGCCAGGGAAAATCCAAGTAGTACCAACGCGGAAAGAAGACGTCGCATCGCTGCGATTATATCGGCTCTTTTCCGAACACAACTCTGGTAGAGGGATAAATTTCTAGTGAATCCAGCGCCGGTCCGCCGGATCGAAGTTATACTTCGTGCATGACTACCTCCGAAGTGGCCAATCAATTCGTAGCACTTTGCAAGCAGGGAAAGAACTTCGATGCGATGCATCAGTTCTATGACGACAACATCGTCAGCGTGGAAGCTGTGCGCCGCAAGACAGGCAGCTTTGAAACGGCTGGCAAGGAGGCCGTGATCCAGAAGAGCGCCGAGTGGGCGGGCGCGCATGAGATTCATGGCGGTACGGCAGAGGGTCCGTTTGTTCTGCTCGATCGTTTTGCCGTGATCTTTGCGTTCGAAGTGACGCCGAAGGCTACCGGCGTGCGAGTAAAAGACTCTGAAGTGGCCGTCTATACCGTGGTCAACGGGTTGGTGACCCGTGAAGAGTTCTTCTATGGAGAAGGCGCGCAGGCTCTAGCCCGGTAGGCGGGCGCGCCGTTCGTTGATTCCGGTTCCGCCAAGACAGGGGCAGCGGCGCAAGATGGCGCGCCGCTGCCCCTGCGCTATCCTGCAACAATGGCTCGCGCTCTTTCCTCGAAGAAAACAAGACGCATCGGCATACACACTTCCACCGCCGGGGCACTTTATAACGCTGCGATCAAAGCGCACGAGTTGGGCGCCAACTGTTTTCAAATTTTCTCCGGCAGCCCCCGCACCTGGGCCGCGCCAGACCCGAAACCGGATGCTTGTTTGCGCATGGCGACGCTTCGGGCCCAATACAATCTGACGCCGCTCGTCATACACGCCAACTACCTCATCAATCTCTGTTCTTCCGACGCGGTTAACCGCCCCAAATCCATAACCGCCTTCCGCGGCGAGTTGCAGCGGGCCGTAACGATCAACGCCGAATACCTGGTAGTGCATCCTGGCTCGGCCAAAGATCACCAAAGCCGGGACGGAGCCATTGCCGCATTTGCCGAGGGACTGATCGAGGCTGCCGCGGGGTTGGCCACTGGAAATTTGGCCATTCTCATCGAAAATACGGCGGGCCACGGCAACCTGTTGGGAGGCGCACTCTCCGACATCCGGGCGATCAAAGAACTGGCCGCCCCTCACGTAGCCTTTCCCATTGGCTATTGCCTGGACACATGCCATTCTTTCGCCGCCGGCTACGAGATCACCACGGAGGCGGGTTTGCAGCATTTTGTGGACGAGGCAGAGGCGACGCTCGGCCTGGAGCATGTGCCGGTTTTCCACGCCAACGATTCGAAAGGCGCTTTGGGCTCGCATCTGGACCGGCATGCGAACATCGGCGAGGGCTATATTGGAATAGAGGCATTTCGACGCATACTGAACGCCCGCGCGTTGCGCGATAAGGCTTTTATTCTGGAAACGCCCATCGATAACGAAGGGGACGACCAGCGAAACGTCGACGCCCTCTGGTCACTGATTTCATAACTCTTCCCATGCCCGAACAAGTTTATAGCCACCAGGAAATTGAAACGAAGTGGAGCGCCCGCTGGGCCGCCGATCCCACTTTATTCGCGCCCGAAGAAAACTCGTCGAAGCCGAAATTCTACGTGCTCGAAATGCTTCCCTATCCTTCCGGGGCGCTACACATCGGGCATGTGCGGAACTACTCGATCGGAGACGCCCTGGCGCGTTACAAGTGGATGCGCGGCTTTAACGTTCTGCATCCCATGGGTTGGGACGCCTTTGGCCTTCCCGCGGAAAACGCAGCGATCAAGAACAATCGCCATCCGAGGGAGTGGACGCACTCCAATATCGAGCAAATGAAACGCCAGCACCGGCGCATGGGCTTTTCTTATGACTGGAATCGCGAAGTCTCTACCTGTGAGCCGGAGTACTACAAGTGGAACCAGTGGTTCTTCATTCGCATGTTCGAAAAGGGCTTGGCTTA
>DASTML010000006.1:0-41540 GCA_035714175.1 Bryobacteraceae bacterium
GAAGACACTGGCCGTTACTACTCCTACGACTGGGGCGACGCTCACTTCACCTCGCTCGATTCCAACCTCTTGTTCTCCGACGCCAACGAGCGGATGTTGAATTGGCTGCGCCGTGACCTTGCCCGGACGCGCAAATTCTGGAAAATCGTCTACTTCCACCATCCGCCCTACCCCACCGGGCACCACATTGCCGATCCCGTCGCCGGGCTTGTGCGCGAGCAGGTGTTGCCCATTCTGGAAGCGGCCGGCGTTCAACTCTCCATCAGCGGGCATGAGCATGGGTACGAACGCAGCCATACCGTGCGCGGCGGCTTGGTCGTGCAGGAGGGCCCTTCCACCACCTACATCATCACCGGTGGGGGAGGCGCGGGGTTGCACGCGTTGGGAGCCTTGCCGCAAACCGCGGTGACGCTGTCGCTCTTTCATTACATGCGTTTCGACGTGGACGGCTACTCCATTACGGGCCGCGCTTTGGATGGGTCGGGAAATACGCTGGACCGCTTTGTGGTCTCGCCGAAGCCGGAATTGAAAGCCAATGGGATAGTGAATGGCGGGGATTTTACCCCCGCGGTGGCCCCCGGGTCGCTGGCCGTCCTATTCGGAAACAATCTGGCCATCCGCGAGTTCGCCGCCTCGGCGCCATTTCCTAGCGAACTCGGCGATTTAACCCTTACCGTCAACGGAGAGCCGGCCCAACTCCTCTACGTCTCCCCCTCTCAAGTCAACTTTCTCGTTCCCGAGTCGGCCCCGGCCGTCGCTCCCGTGGAGTTGCAGGCTCCCCATGGATCCGTGAAAACGCAGTTGGTTATATCGGAGTGCGCACCGGCCATCCTGTCGGTGCGGCCAGGGACCGATGGCCGGCTGGCGGCGTATGTCACCGGATTCAGCCGCTGGATTCATGAGATTAGCGTCTGGGTGGGCGGCACGGTGATTGACGAGCCCGGCAAAGTGCAAACCTCACTGGTCGGACCGGGCGTTTACCGCGTCGATATCGGCCCCCTGGCTCTTCCTGCCGGCGAATACTCGCTTCGTGTAGCCGCCAGGAATTCGCTCAGTGCGCCGGCGTCATTTCGTATCTCCGGATAGACTGGCAACCGGAGACGGTAAGTAGCCGTCAATCATGGTGATCCCCTTGCACCTACGCTAGACTGGTACGAGGCGTTTCCTGTCTTATGTTTCCTAACGTACTCGCGAAAATCTTCGGTACCAAAGCGGACCGGGAGATCAAGGCCCTACAACCGCTCAAAGATGCCATTAATGGTCGCGAGCCTCATTACAAATCGCTTTCCGATGCGGAACTGGCCGCCAAAACGGCCGAGTTTAAGCAGCAGCTGGAGCAGGGTGCGTCGCTCGATGACATTCTGCCCGAAGCCTTTGCCGTTGTCCGTGAAACGGGCCGCCGTATCCTCAACATGCGGCACTACGATGTGCAGCTCATCGGCGGCATGGAACTGCACAAGGGCCGTATTGCTGAAATGAAGACCGGCGAAGGCAAAACGCTCGTCGCCACGCTCCCCGTCTATCTCAACGCGCTGGCCGGCAAAGGCGTCCACGTCGTTACGGTCAATGATTATCTGGCCAAACGCGACGCCGAGTGGATGGGCCGGATCTACAAGTTCCTCGGCCTCACTGTCGGTTGTATTACGCACGACATCTCGGACCGCGACCGCCGCGCTGCCTATCAGGCCGACATCACCTACGGCACCAATAACGAGTTCGGCTTTGACTACCTGCGCGACAACATGAAGTTTCGCCTGGAAGACTGCGTCCAGCGCGGCCATTTCTTCGCGATCGTCGACGAAGTGGACAGTATTCTTATCGACGAAGCGCGCACGCCCCTCATTATCTCCGGCCCTAGCGAAGAATCCACGGATAAGTACTACCGGATCAATAAGATCATCCCGCGTCTCGTTCGCGGCGAAGTCATCGAAGGCAAGGAGCCGGGCGAAAAGTACTTCACGGGCGACTACACGATGGACGAAAAGCATCGCACCGTCGCGCTCACCGAAGAAGGCGTGCTCAAGGTTGAGCGGCTCCTCGGCCTCAACAACCTTTACGAAGCGCAAAACATCGAATTTAATCATCACGTCCAACAGGCGCTGAAAGCCCACGTGATGTACACCCGAGATAAGGATTACGTCGTTCGCCCCGGGGACGAAGAAGAACTGGAAGTCATCATCGTTGACGAGTTCACTGGCCGCCTCATGCCGGGCCGCCGCTGGTCCGATGGTCTGCATCAGGCGATTGAAGCGAAGGAAAACGTCAAGATCCAGCGCGAAAACCAGACGCTGGCGACAATTACCTTCCAGAACTACTTCCGCATGTATGCCAAGCTGGCCGGCATGACCGGTACGGCCGATACGGAAGCCGCCGAGTTCGGCAAAACCTATAAGCTCGATGTCACCCCTATCCCGCCCAATCGCGTTGCAAAACGGCAGGATGCCAACGATATCGTCTACCGGACCGAAGAAGAAAAATTCCGCAACGCCGCCAAGGAGATCAAGGAGCGGAACGCCAAGGGCCAGCCCGTGTTGGTCGGCACAATCTCGGTCACCAAGAGCGAAAAACTTTCGTCGATTCTCACCAAAATGGGCGTCGAACACGAAGTGCTGAACGCCAAGAATCACGAGCGCGAAGCTTATATTATTGCCCAGGCGGGCCGCTATGCCGCCGTAACTGTCTCAACCAACATGGCCGGCCGCGGTACCGACATTTTGTTGGGCGGTAATCCGGACTTTCTCTCGCAGGAAGAGTCCATTAAACGGGCCGTCGCCGAATCGGTGCGTGACAGCGAAGCCGGTTTCGTGGCGGATGAGCGGTTTTACTACTTTGAGCGCGGCGATAACCACTACCGTGTGCCTCTGGAAGCGTGGCAGGAAATGCACAGCCGGCATAAAGCGGCCTGTGACGCCGAGCGGGAAAAAGTGGTGGCGACGGGCGGTCTTTGCATCATCGGCACGGAACGCCATGAGTCCCGCCGTATCGATAACCAGTTGCGCGGCCGCTCCGGCCGTCAGGGCGATCCCGGCTCCTCCCGCTTTTTCCTCTCCCTGCAGGACGATCTCCTCCGCATCTTCGGCGGGGAGCGTATGCAGAATCTGATGCTCCGGCTCGGCATGGAAGAAGATGTACCCATCGATTCCGGCCTCATTACCAAGCGGATCGCCGCGGCCCAGAAGGCCGTCGAAGCCCAGAACTTCGCCAGCCGCAAACACGTTCTGGAATATGACGACGTCATGAACAAGCAGCGCGGCGCCGTCTACACCATGCGCCGCAACCTGCTGGAAGGTACCGACCAGAAGGAACGGATCTTCGAAATGGCGCAGGGCATTATCGCCACCGTCGTCGGGGAACGCATCCAGGAAAAAGCGCATCCGGAAGAATGGGATATCACCGGACTCGAAAGCGATATCCTTACGCGCTTCGGAGCCCAACTCCGCCTCCATGACCTGCGCGGCGCGTCCCTGGATGAAGTAGAAGACACCATCTTTGCTCAGATCAAGCAGCGCTATGACGAGAAGGAATCTCTCATCGGCGCCGAGTACATGCGCGAAGCCGAACGCGTCATCATGCTCAACGTCATTGACAACCAGTGGAAAGACCACCTGTTGTCCATGGATCACCTCAAGGAAGGGATTGGCCTCCGCGGATACGGCCAGAAAGATCCCCTTCTCGAGTACAAGAAAGAGTCCTTCACTCTCTTCCAGGACATGATGGACCGCATCGAAGACGAGACCATCCGGTATCTCTTCTTCCTGCAGATCGCTGACGACAACCGGCCCGACGTCCCCTTTGAAGCCGAATATGGCGACGACGAGCCCGAAGACGGCAACGGGGTTCCCGTTCCCGTCGAACCGGAACCCTCTCCCGAGGACCGCCAGGCTGCTCGCGCCCCCATCGACGACTTCACCCGCAACATTCAGAAGAAAAAAGAACGCGAATTGGCTGATTTACAGTTCTTAGGCGGCGAACCCGCGGCGCCGAAAGGCCCCGTGTTGGCGTCTAAGAAACCAGGCCGCAACGACGCCTGTTGGTGTGGAAGCGGCAAGAAATACAAAAAATGCCACGGTGTCAACGAGTAATCTTCGCCCTCTTCGCGCTCAGCCTTCCGGCAGCCATCCTGCCGGAAGGCATGGAACTGCACTCCCGGAAGACCGTCACGCCCCTAAAACCGGAGCCTGCTCCGGTCTGGGCCGAGTATGGTCTCCAAGAGGCTGAAAAGGCCAACTACCAAGGGGCGAAAGGCTCTTTCACAGCCTCCGCTTGGCGACTGGCGGACCCCACCAGCGCGCTTGCCGCTTTCCAGTTGCTTCGCTCATCCCGGCCGTCCGGGGCGAATCTTGTGCAACGTGGTAACTATGTCTTTCAGTTTGAAGGGTTTAGCCCAGAAGAAGAGACTCTCAATCAGCTCGTTCTCCATGTTCCGCGCTTTGACAATAGCTCACTGCCTACTCTGCCCGGTTTTCTCCCCGCCGCCGCCCGCCACGGCGCCAGTGAGCGCTTTATCCTCGGCCCTTCTACCCTGGAAGCCTTCGTCCCTGGCATGCCGCCCTCCCTGGTCGCTTTTCACTACGGAACCGAGGGCCAACTCGCGCGCTACAAAGACAAGGATGGCGACGTCACTCTTGTTCTCTTCAACTATCCGAATCCTCAAATCGCCAAAGACCGCCTAGCGGCCTTCCAGGAGCAAAAACAGCTCATCGTGAAGCGCTCCGGTCCCCTCCTGGCCGTCGTTACCAGAACGCCGTCCCCGGACGCCGCCGAGCGGGTTCTCTCCCAAGTCCGTTGGGAAGTGAATATCACGATCAATCAGCAGATGCCGGACCCCAAAGGCGACAATATCGGTGTACTAGTCGTCAATATTTCCAAGTTTTCTGGCCTCATGATCGTCTTTGCCCTAGCCGCCGGAGGGGTTTTTGCCGGTTTCCGGGTCCTCGGAAGAAAATTTTCAGGGCAAAAGCCGGGAGAAGACGCAGCCGTCATCGCCCTCCACATCGACGACGCCCCAGGCAAATAAATCGCCCAATTTGTTGTACTTGCCGACTCTGTTGCGTGTACTTTCCACAGGATTTCCACATCGTTTCAACTTCCGGATCTGCACGTAAGTGACTTTATTTCAACAGTTTGTGGCGGTTTGGCGAATCCACATCTTTGCTCTTGACGAAAACGTCGATACGCCATAACATCACAATCACATACAGGAATCGCGGGCGTCATTGCCTCGAGGCCTGATTCTCCCAAACATCGACCGGCGGGCTTCATGCCCGCCGTAGTCGTCTAAAGGCTACACTCGAAGTAGCTTGAACCCCCACCTCCACAAGCCGGAACCTCCCGCCTCCTGGCGAGACCGCCTGCAAGCCCTCAAAAATCTGCCGCCGCTTCTGGTGATGGTCTGGGAAACCAGCCCGCTCCTCACCTCTGCCGCCCTCCTCAGCCGTCTTCTCTGGGCTTTGGTCCCTGTGGGTATGCTCTGGGTCGCCAAACTCATTGTGGACCTCGTAGCCGCCGCTGCAATCGCCAAAACGGGCGTTCCTGAGGGTCTCTGGCCCCTTGTTGGCGCCGAATTTGCCCTCGCGGTCACCGGTGACCTCCTCATGCGCGCCGCAGGCCTCGCCGAAAGTCTCCTGGGTGACCGCTTCACGCATCACATCGGCGTCCGCCTCATGCGTCACGCCTCAACGCTCGATCTCGCCAGCTTCGAAGACCCGGTCTTCTACGATAAACTCGAACGCGCTCGCCGGCAGTCCGCCGCCCGCCTGGGCATGCTCTCTCAAATAGCCAGCCTGCTGCAAACAGTTCTATCTTTACTTTCTGTTTCTGTTGTAATCATCTCATTTTCCTGGTGGTTTATCCCTGTATTGATCCTCGCTCTACTTCCGGTGTTCTGGGGGGAAACCCGCTTCGCCATGCTGGCTTATTCGTTGCTATACCGCTGGACGCCGGAGCGACGCGAACTCGACTATCTCCGCCTCCTGGGTGCTAGCGTCTCCACAGCAAAAGAGGTGAAGCTCTTCGGCCTGGGCAACTTCCTCATCGAGCGTACCGAATCCCTCTTCCACCGCTACTTCCAGGAAAACCGGAAGCTGGCCATCCAAAAAGCGGTGACGAACGCGGCCCTGAACATTCTTCCCCTGGCCGGCTACTACGGAGCCTACGCCGTAATCCTCTACCGCACCGCTCGCGGCGACCTTTCCCTCGGCGACCTCACCTTCCTCTCCGGAGCCTTCCTCCGCTCCCGTACAGCCCTCGAAAATGTCTTCTCCACGCTCTCCAATGTGTCCGAACAAGCGCTATTTGTGCGCGATTTGTTCCAGTTTTTCGACTCAAAACCCACCATAGAAGACCAAATTGTGCGCCTTCCCGCGCCGCGCCCCATCCGCCAGGGCTTTGAATTCCAAGGTGTCTCTTTCGCCTACCACAACTCGCAAAAACCTGTATTAGAGAACGTGAGCTTTCGCTTGGAACCAGAAGAACGAATTGCACTTATCGGTGAAAATGGAGCCGGAAAAACCACCCTCATCAAGCTCATCTCCCGGCTTTATGACCCAACCGCTGGCCGTATCCTTCTCGATGGCGTCGACCTCCGCGAATATTCTCCTTCGAACCTCCGCAAAGAGATCGGGGTTATCTTCCAGGATTACGTGAAGTACGACATGCTTCTACGAGAAAACATTGGAGTTGGGCGTATAGAGAATGTGCAGGATCAGGCCCGCGTCGAAGCCGCCGCAGCCAAATCCCTGGCCGCCGCCGTCGCCGCCGCACTCCCCAACGGCTACGACCAGATGCTCGGACGCCGCTTCGAAGGAGGGTCCGACCTCTCCATGGGGCAGTGGCAGAAAATCGCCCTCGGCCGCGCCTACATGCGCGATGCCCAACTTCTCGTTCTGGACGAGCCTACCTCCTCCCTCGACGCCCGCGCCGAATTCGAGGTCTTTCAACGTTTTGCCGACCTCACCCGAGGCAAGATGGCGATCCTAATTTCCCACAGGTTTTCCACAGTCCGCATGGCCGACCGGATTCTCGTCCTCAATGGGGGGCGTATCGAAGAAGAGGGTACCCACGAGCAATTGCTGGCCAAGGCCGGGCGCTACGCGGAACTTTTTGAACTCCAGGCCGCCGGCTATCGTTAACAGGCTTATACTCCGCTATGACTCCGATTCCAGCGAAACTCGAAGGCATCACCCGGCCGGTTGAATCGCTCATGACCTACTACGTCTGTCAGGCGCTCACCACTCTCCCGGCCTTCCCCATCACCCTGCTTGTTCTCTTCTTCCGCTACCATACAATGCGCTATCAGTTCAGCAACGAGGGTATTCGTATGAGTTGGGGCATTATTTTCCGGAATGAGGTGATGCTGAACTACGCCCGCATTCAGGACATTCATTTGAAGTCCAATGCCGTTGAGCGTTACCTGGGTTTGGCCCGCATCGAAATCCAGACCGCCAGTGGCTCCAGCAACTCTGTTATGACGCTCGAAGGAATCGCCGATGCGCCGGGCATGCGGGACTTTTTGTACTCGCGGATGCGCGGCGCAGCCGATACGCACCACGAGCAGGTGGCGTCTCTCGATTCGCCCGCTGGCCTCGCCATTGCGCTCCACGAAGTCGCGGGAGAACTGCGTGCTGTCCGCCTCGCCCTGGAATCCCGGAACAAGGAGTTCCACCGATGAACGGCTGGCTACTTCGACTCCTTCGCGTGCCGCCCGAGCCCACTCCGCCCGATGGCTCCCCGGATTCCATACTTGTCTTCCGCGCCGGCCGCAATTATTTTCGCTGGCGGATTGTTGTTTGGGCCGTCAGCCAAGTGGCGCTGATAGCCTTCGCCTTCGTGCCGCTCGTCGTCCTGTCGCAGGCGCACAAGTTACCTCCGCTGGTCTTCGATCTGCTTGCCGGGTTCGAGGCTCTCTATCTCGCCTCCTTGCTTGCCATCATCCCGCTCACGTTTTGGATGCAGAAGCTGAACTACGAACTTCGCTGGTACATCGTCACGGACCGCAGCCTCCGGATTCGAAGCGGCATCTGGGCCGTGCAAGAGTTGACCATGACGTTTGCCAACATTCAGGATCTGCGCATCACGGAAGGTCCGCTCCAAAGCTTGCTGGGCCTAGCGGACCTGGAGGTCCGTAGCGCCGGCGGAGGCGGTGCACCGGGACCGTACGGTGCTTCCGTTCACTCCCACGGCGCCCGGTTTGCCGGGGTCGACAACGCCGGACAGATCCGGGATCTGATTGTCGAACGGTTGCGCCGCTACCGGGATGCCGGCCTGGGCGACGGGCACGATCCTCACCCTGTGTCCGCTTCGCCTTCGTTGGAATCGGCCACGGCCGAACTCCTGCGGGAAGCGCGGGCCCTCCGCGCTGCCGTTGAAGCGAACTAGATCGCCGACGCTGTCGACCCGCCATCCACCGAAAGCGTCTGGCCCGTAATATATCCTGAGGCGTCACTGGCCAGAAAGACGGCCACACCTTTGATTTCGCCGTCGCGTCCCGGCCTGGCCATAGGGACGTTCTGCTTGATGTCATCCATCATGGCGGGCAGAATGCCTTCGGTCATACGGGTCGGGAAGAATCCCGGCGCAATCGCGTTCACCCGGATGTTATGTTGGGCCCATTTGCAGGCCAGTTCGCGCGTCAACGCGATCAGGCCGCCTTTGGCCGCCACATAGCCCGAACAGTGAATGCCGCGGGGCAGGGAACCGCGGAGACCTGCGATGGAGGCGATGTTGATAATTCGCCCCGAACGCCGCTTGATCATCCCCTGCGCGCACTCCTGGCTGAACAGAAACGCGCCCGTCAGATTCGTTGCTATCACCGATTCCCACTTATCCAGCGGCATCTCTTCGGCAGGCGCACCCCAGGTTGCTCCGGCGTTGTTAACCAATATGTCAATCGGCCCAAACGTCTCCGCCGCCCGGCGGACGGTCTGTCGCACCTGCTCCTGGTCGGCCACGTCACAGGTAGAACCTTCGCACCGCGCGCCAGCTGCTCGCAAGGACTCAATAGCCGGCGTCAACCACTTTTCCCGCCGCGCCACAATATAGACGCTCGCTCCCGACTCCGCCATCCCGTGGGCGATCTCTTCGCCCAGTCCCCGCGACCCGCCCGTAATCAGCGCCGTGCGGCCATCCAGCCGGAACAACTGCGTCACTGTTTGCATGAGTGTTTGGCAGTATATCGCGTACGCTGTAGGGATGAGCACGGGATCGCAAAGCACGAACGAACACCGCGAAAAGGCAAAATCCGTGGGAAAAATCGGCATCGCGCTAATCACGGTGAGCGACACGCGCACGCCGGAAACGGACGTCAATAGCCGCTGGCTGCGGGAGCAGATCGAAGCCTTGGGGCACGAAGTCACAGCCTATCGGTTGATCAAGGACGAGCCGGGACAAGTGGCTGCCGCGTTGGAGGAACTATCGGCGTCGCCGGCGCGGATTCTGTTGTGGAATGGGGGCACGGGAATCGCACCGCGCGATACGACCTTCGACGTGCTGAGCCGCAAGCTGGAAAAGACGTTGCCGGGCTTTGGCGAGATCTTCCGGATGTTGAGTTTTGAAGTGGTAGGGCCCGCGGCGATGCTTTCCCGGGCCACAGCCGGCGTATATAAGGGAAAACTGGTGGTGTCGACGCCGGGTTCGCCCAATGCCGTGCAATTGGCATGGAATCGCTTGCTCGCCCCGGAATTAGAACACCTCGCCTGGGAAGTGATCCGCTAAACTAGAGGGAGCGGAGGAATGGCCGAGCGGTTTAAGGCACCGGTCTTGAAAACCGTCGTAGGGGAAACTCTACCGTGAGTTCGAATCTCACTTCCTCCGCCAGGATCCCCCGTGTTGGATAACAACGCTACGTTAACAACCACCCGGACGATTCCGGGCACTCCCCATCAAGTCTTTGCCGCGTTTCAAAACCCGGAACTGTTGGCTCAATGGTGGGGACCAAAAGGCTTCACCAACACCTTCAGCCATTTTGACTTCACCCCTGGTGGCCGCTGGGTGTTTGTAATGCACGCGCCTAACGGAGCCAACTACCAGAACGAGAATATTTTCCGGCTGATAGAGCAGGATTCGCGCATCGTCATCGAACACATCCTGCAGCCCTGGTTCATCCTGACCATCACGCTCGCTGCCGTGGACAACGGGACCGAACTCACCTGGGCCCAACGGTTCGAAACTTCCGAAGTTGCCGAACAGTTTCGTCCCCTCGCCGCAACGGCCAATGAGCAGAACCTCGACCGGCTAACCGCCGTGCTCACAAAAACGGCCTAGTTTTCACCCTCCCACGCAACACCTGTTATCCTTTCCCGTTGTAAGGAGGGTTCCCGCGTGAAGTACAACCGGAAATCCGGCGTTCCCCGCCGCGACATTTTCACTGCATCCACCGCTCTGCTCGCCGCCGGCGCTGTCCCGGCTGCCGCCGCCCCCATCGCCACTCCCAACCCGGACGTCTATCGGCGTCTCGGCGTCCGGCCCTTCATTAATACCACCGCCACCCTGACCATCAACGGCGGTTCCCGTCTACTTCCCGAAGTCATTGCCGCCATCGAACAAGCGTCCCATTTTCATGTCAATATGGACGAACTGATGGACGGAGCCTCCGCCCGTCTCGCCGAACTGCTCAAAGTCGAATGGGGTATTGTCACGGCTGGGGCGGCGGCGGCGCTTTCCCACTCCACCGCAGCCTGTATCGCCGGCGCCGATCCGGAAAAGATGCAGCAGATCCCGGACCTCCGCGGCCTGAAAAATCAGGTCATTATGCCGAAGGAGTCGCGCAACGTCTATGACCACGCCACGCGCACCCTCGGCGTGGAGATCATCGAGGTCAACTCGGCCTCGGAACTCGAATCCGCCATCGGCCCCCGTACGGCCATGATTCAAATTCTCGGCGAACACTTCGGCGGCGCCAAGTTCGGCCTCGCACAAGTCGCTCCCATCGCCAAAAAGGCCGGCATCCCCATCCTGGTCGACGCCGCTGCCGATTACCTCATCGTTCCCAATCCCTACATCGCGCAAGGCGCCGATCTAGTCGCCTATAGCGGCGGAAAAATTCTGCGCGGTCCCTCCACCGCCGGTCTGCTCGTCGGCCGCAAGGACCTCGTCCGCGCCGCCTGGGCCAACAGTGCGCCGCACCATGCCTTCGGCCGCGCCATGAAAGTCAGCAAGGAGGAAATCGTCGGCATGGTTGTTGCCGTCGAGACGTTCCTCCAAAAGCGCAACCTCGAAGCCGAGTTCAAAGAATGGGAATCCTGGTATGCCCACATCGCGGACCGCATCACCAAAGTGCGTGGCGTGAAGGCGCAGAGCCGTCCTCCCCAGCGCGGCGGCCCCTTTCCGACGCTCCAGGTCTCCTGGGACCCCGCCATTATTGGCCTCACGGCCGGCGAAGTGGGCCGCAAGCTCTCCGAAGGCGAGCCGCGCATCATGTCCCACGCCTCGGGCGCGAGCCACTCATTTGCCATCCGGCCGGTAGCCATGCGTCCGGACGATTACAAGGTGGTCGCCGCTCGGTTGGAAGAGATATTCCGTGCCGCGCCCCCGCCCAAGGCAGCCGCTTCGCTCGCTCCGCCCGCGGTCGATCTCAACGGCCGCTGGGATGTGACGATCGAATATGTCGCCGGGTCCGCGCAGCACAAGCTGTTCCTGCAAGCCAAGGGCAATGACCTCACGGGAACCCACATGGGAACAACCCTCGAAGGCCCCATCACCGGACGCGCCGACGGAGCGTCAGTCACGATGCGCTCCACGCTGCCCACCGGCGGGCAAACCCTGTCCTATACCTTCTCCGGCCGCTATTCCGCCGGCCTTCTGTCCGGGGATGTGGAACTCGGCGAGTACGGCCATGCCCGCTGGACCGCGAGACGGCACGCATGAGACTGGCACTGTTGCTTGCGTGCGCGGCGGCCGCTTTTGCCCAGCCGCGCTACGATATCGTCATTCAGCGGGGTCACGTCATGGACCCCGCCAACAAAATCGACGGCGTCATGGACGTCGCCATTGCGAACGGGAAGGTGGCCCGCGTGGCCGCCTCCATCCCCGCCGCCGAAGCCCGCAAAGTCATTGACGCGCAGGGCCTCTACGTCACGCCCGGCCTCATTGATCTCCACGCCCACGTCTATGGCTACAGCGGTTCGATTCTTCCGGACGACTCCGCGCTTCCGGCCGGCACCACCACCATCGTGGACGCGGGCGGCGCCGGTTGGCGCACTTTTGACGACATGTTGGAACGCGTCATCCGCCCTTCCCGCACCCGTGTCTATTCGCTGCTAAACATTGTGGGCCACGGCATGGTGGGCCAGACGTTTGAAGATAACGTCGAGGACATGGACCCCGCCAAAACTGCCGCGAAAATTGCCGAACGCCGCGCCAGCATCGTCGGCATCAAGGTGGCGCATTTCGGCGGCTACGGTTGGGTCGCGTTGGATCGCGCCATTGAAGCGGGCAACCTCTCGAAAACACCGGTCATGGTGGACGACAAAATCTTCACCATCTCCGGGCGGACCAGCAAAGAAAAGCTGCTGACGAAACTTCGCCCCGGTGACCTCCACACCCACGTCTTCAACGACCGCCAACTGGAAGTCGTGGACCGCTTCACCGGCAAGCTCCAGCCCTACGTCCAGCAGGCTCGCGAGCGCGGCGTGCTCTTCGACCTCGGCCACGGCGGCGGCAGCTTCCTTTGGCCCGTTGCCAGCCAGGCGTTGAAGCAGGGCTTTTTTCCTGACACCATCAGCACGGACCTCCACTCCTCTAGCATCATGATGGCCGAATCCGACATGCCCAACTGCATCTCCAAAATGCTCAATCTCGGCATGCCGCTTTATGAAGCGATCTTGCGCTCTACCGTCAATCCCGCCAAGGCGATTCACCACTTCCCTGAACACGGAACGCTCTCGGAAGGCAGCGTGGCCGACGTGGCTGTATTCGCGCTCCGCAAAGGTGTCTTCGCCTACAAAGATGCGTGGTCCCACAAGGCGCTGGGGAATCAGAAGCTCGAATGCGTGCTCACCATTCGCAATGGCGAAGAGGTGTTTGATCGGGATGGCCGCGGCTTTCCGGAATGGACCAAAGCCGGTAAATACGAGGTGATTCCATGACTCGCCGGGAACTCTTGGCCCTGGCCGCCGCCGCGCCGTTGGCCGCGCAGGATGTCTACGACCTTCTCTTGAAAGGGGCGCACGTCATCGATCCGAAGAATCGCCGCAACGGCATTATGGACATTGCCATCGGCGGCGGAAAGATTCGCAAGATCGGCTCTGCCATCCCTGCGGCGCATTCCCGCCGCGTCGTGGAACTGGGCGGTTTCTACGTCACGCCCGGCCTCATCGACATCAGCGGCAACTTCGGCTCCTCTGGCGGCGTGAACCCGGACCACAATTCGTTGCGCGCCGGCGTCACCACCGTGGTCGATTCTGTCAGCGTCAATGCGGGATCCTTGGCGGCTTTTCAGCGCGACGTGGCCGCCCACGCGAAGACTCGTGTTCTTGCCTATTGGAACGGACCCAATCCGCCTGCCGCGCGGGGAAAGCAGACGGATATTGTCATCGATGTTCCCGCCCCGCGCTCTTTTGCAGACGCCAAGGGCGGGGAACTGCGCGAAGGAGAGATCCTGACGCACATCTACGGCCCTACCCCGCTTCCCGCGAGCGCTCGCCGCAAAGGCGTCACGCTCGATGTCGGCCACGGAGCCAGCTCTTTTTACTTCCGCACGGCGGTCCCTGCGATTCGCGCCGGGCTGCTGCCGGATACCATCTCGACGGCCATGGATCGCAAGAGCCTCCTGCTCCCGCGCGCCAACATGACCAACGTTCTGTCGAAGTTCCTCGCCATGGGGCTGACGCTCGATCAGGTCATTGAACGCTCTACGGTCAACGCCGCCCGCGCTATTCGCCGTCCCGATCTCGGTTCCCTGGAGGAAGGCGCGCCGGCCGATATCGCGGCGCTCGAACTGCGCACTGGCGAATTCGGCCTACTCGATTCCGGCCACGCCAAACTGACCGCCAACAAAGAACTGCGCTGCATACTAACCGTGCGCAACGGAGCCGTGGCATGGGACTCCGAGGGGCTCAGCCTCACCCATTGGCGCGACGCCGGCCCCTACAGCAACTTCAAATAGTCCCGCTAATCCACGTAGGCGATACAGTCGATCTGCAACAGTTGACCCGGCCGGCGGAATCCGGTCGACCCGAAGTAGGACCGCGCCGGCCGGTCCTTCGGGAAGAACGTGTTGTAAACCTCGTTCATCGCGTCCCAATTCTTCTCCGGGTCCACCAGCGCCACTTGCACCTTCAACACGTTCTCCAACGAGGAACCGGCCTTCGCCAGTGATTCCTTCATGATCGTCAGCGCGTCCGCCGTCTGTTCGCGGATATCGCCCGCCTTCGGCCTCCGTTCCGGATACCATCCGCCAATCCCGCTCAAAAACAGCAGATGGCCCGAGCGGATGGGACCGCCCGCCGACTGCTTCTTGGGCGACCAGTCGCCTTTGCCCTGCGCCAGCAACGCGCCTGCTCCGGCGCCGCCCAGTACCGTGGCGCGCAATAGAGCCCGCCGATTCTCCGCACTCTTCTTCCGTTCCATCGCATCATCCTACGAAAATTTCATTTAAACTGCATACTACGGGCATGCGGAACATTGGATTGGTTCTTCTTGGAGTGGTTGCCATCGTCCGCGGAGAGAGTGCGGACGCTCTATTCGAAACAAAAGTGCGCCCGCTTTTGGACGCCAAATGCCAATCCTGCCACAACGCCAAATCGGCCATGGCGGGCCTCGATCTCACCACCGCCGCCGGTTTCCGCAAAGGCTCCGGCGCGGACCGGCTTCTCCCTGCTGTCGGCTACGCTGGCAAAATCAAGATGCCGCCCGGCGGTAAGCTGAACGACGCGGAAATTGCGGCGCTCACCTCGTGGATTCAGTCCGGCGCTGCCTGGCCCGAAACGAAGGCTGCCGCCAAGACGGCCGCCAAGCACTGGGCGTTTGAACCGCTGCGCAATGCCCCACCGCCCGTTGTGAAGGACGCGTCGTGGCCTCGTTCGCCCATTGACCGCTTTTTGCTCGCCAAGCTCGAAGAACGTGGCCTGAAGCCCGCTCCGCCCGCTCCCCGCCTCGTTCTCCTTCGCCGCGCGGCGTTCGATCTGACGGGCCTGCCGCCCACTGCCGACGATACCCGCCTCTTCCTGGCGGACAAATCCCCGGATGCCTTCGCCCACGCCGTCGATCGCCTGCTGGCATCGCCTCGCTATGGCGAAAAATGGGGACGGCACTGGATGGACGTGGCCCGCTACGCCGATTCCACCGGCGCCGACGAAGACTATCGCTATCCCCACGCCTGGCGCTATCGCGACTACGTCATCGACGCTTTTAACCGCGATCTTCCTTATCCCCAATTCATCCGCGAACAGATCGCCGGCGACCGCCTCCCCCCTCCGCCTAACCAGGACGTCAACACGCGCGGCATTGTCGCCACCGGTTTCCTCGCCCTCGGCCCGAAGCTCGTTGCGGAACAAGACAAGGTGAAAATGTTCTATGACATCGTCGATGAGCAGATCGACGTTGTTGGCAAGGCCTTCCTCGGCCTTTCCATTGCCTGCGCCCGCTGCCATGACCACAAGTTCGATCCGGTCACCACGAAGGATTACTATTCGCTCGCTTCCATCTTCGCCAGCACCCGCCAATTGGAAAAGATCGAAGGCACGGTTTCCACGCTCTTCTATGTCTCGCTCGCGGGTAAGGAGGAGACGGCCCGCTACACCGCCCATCAGGATCGCGTAGCCGCCAAGCAGAAGGAGATCGACGCCGTAGTCGCCGCACAGGCCCGCCGCTACCGGGAGCAACTCGCCCCCCACATCGCCGCGTACATGTCTGCCGCTCGCCGCATCTACGCGGACAAAGCCGAACCGGCCTCCTTCCCCTTGGACCAGGCCGTGCTGAAGCGGTGGACGGACTATCTGAAACCGACCCGCGAGCGCCGTCCGCACCTCGAAGCCTGGTACAGCACGGCCAATCCCGAAGCGGCCGCGGCCGAATACCAGGCCAACTACTTCGCCGAAATTGCGAAGCGCGAAAAAGCGCAGGCGGACGCCAAGGCCGCCGGGCAGCCCGCGCCGAAGTTCCCGGCCGGAGCGAATCGGTTCTATACCGAAATCACGGGAGCCAAGGGCACGCTCGGCCTGCCCGAAAAAGAGCCGGAGAAGGTGTACACCGAAGAGGCCCGCGCCAAACTGGCCACATTGCGAGAGGAACTCGCCGCCATCAAAGCCGCCGGTCCCAAGGAACCGCCCTTTGCCTGCGGTGTGGCCGAAGATAAATCGGTCGATCAGCATGTATTCGTTCGCGGCAATCCGGAATCGAAAGGCGATCTGGTCGCCAAGCAATTTCCCGTTGTTCTTGCGGGCAGTGACCAATCGCCCATCCGTTCCGGCAGTGGCCGTAGGGAACTCGCCGAATGGCTGGCCGATACCGCGAATCCACTCACGGCCCGCGTCATTGTCAACCGGATCTGGCAAGGCCACTTTGGCCAGGGGCTCGTCCGCACCGCCAACAACTTCGGCGTCGCCGGCGAACGGCCCAGTCACCCTGAACTCCTCGACTGGCTCGCCGCCGAATTCGTCAAGCGCGGCTCCTCCATCAAGCAGATGCACCGATTGCTGATGTCCACCAGTGCGTATCAGATGTCCGTGGATGCTTCCGAAGAGGCCCGCGAACTCGACCCCGATAACCGCCTCCTCTCCCGTTTCTCGATGCGCCGCAAGACCGTAGAAGAGGTGCGCGACTCGCTGCTCGCTCTCGACAACTCGCTCGACTTCACCATGGGCGGCGCGCTCACCAGCGGCACCGGTACCGACAACGAATTCAGCGATGCCCGCAAGTCCATGCACCCGGACGACTCCAAGCGCCGCACCGTCTATCTCCCTCTGCGCCGCTCAAATCTCGCCACGCTGCTGACGCTCTTTGATTTCGGTGACGCCACCACCTCCACCGAAATTCGCGAGCAAACGAATGTCGCTCCCCAGGCGCTGTACATGATGAACAGCAAGTTCGTCACCGCCCGCGCCCGCGCCCTGGCCGAAAGAGTAATCAAAGAAAGTCCCACGGACGGCGAGCGCCTGTCGCAGGCTTGGTCCATGGTCTTGGGCCGCGCGCCGGAGCCTCGCGAATCCGAATGGGCGCTCAGCTTTCTCCGCGGCTTCCCCCACCCGCCTGCCAATGACGGGGGCCTCACCGCCTGGAGCAGCCTCTGCCGCTCCCTCATCGCCTCCAACGAGTTCATCTACGTACAATGACGCCTCTCTCCCGCCGCTATCTTCTCCGTCGCGCCGCCTGTGGATTCGGGCTCATGGGCCTGTCGTCGCTGTTCGCCGATCAGACGGACCCCCTCGCTCCCAAGCCCTCCCACTTCCCGGCCAAGGCCAAACGCGTCATCTTCCTGTTCATGCACGGCGGCCCGTCCCACCTGGATACGTTTGATCCGAAGCCCCGCCTCATCAAGGACCACGGCAAGCCGTTGCCCTTCAAACGCCCGCTTACCTTCGCGGAAAACAATGTCGGCGGCCTGCTCAAATCGCCGTGGGAGTTTCGCCGCCACGGTCAGAGCGGTCTCGAAATCAGCGAGTTGTTTCCGCACTTGGCCCGGCACGCCGACGATCTGTGCGTCATTCGCTCTATGGTCGGCGATAGCGTGGCCCATGGCGGCGCCACGCTCCAGCTCCACACCGGGTCCAACACCTTCACCCGCCCCAGCATGGGCTCCTGGGTCATCTACGGCCTCGGCACGGAGAACCGCAACCTGCCCGCTTACATCACGCTAAAGCCCGGCCTTTCCCACGGCGGGGCCAAGAAATGGAGCTCCGGTTTTCTGCCCGCCGCCTACCAGGGCACGGCCGTCGGCCTCGGCGGCATGGCAATCGAAAACATCAACGAACCCATCGAGCACCTGAAGAACTACGGCCTCACGCCGGAACAGCAGCGCTACGAGCTCGACATGCTGCAAAAGATGAATGCCGCCGGCGCCGCGCGGCTCCATCACGATCCCGAACTCGAAGCCCGCATCCAGAGCTTCGAACTCGCCTTCCGCATGCAAACCGAAGCTCCCGAGGCCTTCGACATCAGCAAGGAATCCGCCGCCACGCGCAAACTCTACGGTATGGACACGCCGGAAACGGCCGACTTCGGCTGGCAATGCCTCATGGCCCGCCGCCTTGCCGAACGCAATGTGCGGTTCATCCAGATCAACCACGAATATGGCCCCGGTAATGAAGTTGGCTGGGATGCGCACAGCGAGTTGATTCGCCTCCACACCCGCACCGCGCTGGCCGTGGACCAACCAATCGCCGGCCTGCTCACGGATCTGAAAGCGCGCGGTTTACTCGATGAAACGCTGGTCATCTGGGGCGGGGAATTCGGGCGTACCCCGGTTGCCGAAGCCGGCGATGGCCGCGACCACAGCCCCTACGGCTACAGCATCTGGATGGCCGGCGCGGGCGTAAAGAAGGGCTTCACCTACGGCGCCACCGATGAGTTCGGCTACTATGCTGTCGAGGATCGCATGCACATCCACGACATGCACGCCACGATGTTGCATCTGCTCGGCCTGCGGCACGACAAGCTCACCTTCATGTACGGCGGCCGCCCGTTCCGGTTAACGGACGTGGCCGGCAACGTGGCCACCAAGCTACTCGCCTAGCGCTGCCAGCATCCGTTCCACATCGCTCATGTCGTTATACAGGTGCACCGACGCGCGCACACGTCCGTCCCCGCCCCACACCGTCACGCCGCGCCCGGCCAACTGCGTCATTATCGCTTCGGGCTCCGCATGCGCAAAGCTCACAATGCCGGAAGCGAACTCTGCCCCTGCCGGCGTCAATAGCGTATGGCCCTGCGCCGCCAATCCTTCGCGCAGCCGCGCCACAACGGGCCGCAACCCGTCGTCAATCGTTCCAATGCCGATTCCAAGCAGAAACCGCACGCTCGCATTCATCGCATAAATGCCCGGAAAATTGGGCATTCCCGCTTGCAGCCGCCCAGCGGTCCGCTTCGCCTCGTAAGCGGTAAAGCGTTCCGGATGAAACACCTGCTCTACGGAGTACCAGCCCGCTGTCGCTTCCTGCAGCCGCTCCCGCATTGCCGGCGCCACATACACAATGCCTAGTCCATGCGTCGCCAGCGTCCACTTGTAGCTGCTGGCCGTCAGGAAATCCACCCCGCGCACGGACACCGGCACCCGGCCCAGCGCCTGCGTGGCGTCCACGCAGAACACCGAGCCCGCCCGGTGCGTTTGCTCCGCCAGTTCCTCCAAAAACGAAATCTGCGTGCCCGTCTTGTAGCTCACCTGGCTTACGCACACCACGCGCGTCCGTTCATTCAGCCGTGACGTCCAATCCGCCAGATGCGTCTCGCCATTTGTTGTTGGAACGACAATCAGCCGCACGCCCAAGGAGTGCAACCGTAGCCACGTCACTACTCCGGACGGAAATTCCTGGTCGTTGATCAGCACCTCATCCCCTGGCCGCCAATCAATCGAATGGGCCAGGATATTCAACGCGTCGGAAGCGTTGCTCAGCAGCACGACGTCGTCGGGACTCGCTCCCAGCAGCGTGGCCACAGCCTCTTCCGCTTCGTGCTGCACGGCGTAATGCCTGTCGCGGCCTGGGGTGCCGCGGCCTTTTTCCCTTTCGTATTCCGCGAGCGCTTCCGTGACGCAGGCCGGCGGCAATCCCTCAGCCGCGGTATCGAGATAAGCGGATCCTGCCGCCGTTGGAAATAGCTGTTTAAACATGAAACTTAGACAAACTCAAGAATGAACTGGCGGAAGAACGTTGCCGCCTCTTGTACCTGGTCGCACTCCACATACTCCACTGCCGCGTGCGCGCGGTCGATGCTCCCTGGCCCGAAAATAATGCTCGGAACGCCCTGGCGCGCCAACTTGCTCGCATCGCTGCCGAACGGTACGCCGACAGCGGCCACCGGCCGTCCCAGGCCCACCATCACCCGCTGCGCCGCGTGGACGGCGTCGCTGTCCACCGGCGTCTCCAAAGGGCCATCCGCCAGCAGCGGCCGGTCGATTTCCGCGCCTAACTCGGCGGCCAGCCGTGCGTACTCTTCCCACACCGTCTCGGCGTCTTCTCCGGGGATCAACCGCCGGTCGATCGCAATCTCGCACACGTCCGGCACAAAATTGATTTGCTCTCCGCCATGAATCATGCCGATGTTCAGCGTTGCGGGACCCAGCAGCGGATGGCTGCGCGCCGCCAGTGTTTTCGTGTGTTGGTCCAGCGCCTGGATCACGTCCGCCATCAGGCTGATGGCATTCACGCCCAGGTGCGGTTTGGCGCTGTGCGCGGCCTTGCCCCGCGTGCGCATCCGCCACCGTAGAACGCCTTTCGAAGCGGTGACCAGCCGCATCTCCGTTGGTTCGGCCACAATCGCGGCGTGCGCCTGCAAGCCCTCGCAGAGCTTCACCACGCCGCGAAAAGAGTACTCCTCGTCCACCACCGCCGCCAGCCAGATTTCGCAGGGAGGCATAACGCCGGACGCCTTCACGGTCGCCAGCGCGTGCAGCATGCCTGCCAACCCGGCCTTCGTGTCGCAAGACCCGCGTCCATACAATTTGCCTTCGCGAATCTCCGGCGTAAACGGCGGAATCGTCATACCGTTTACCGATACCGTGTCCATGTGCGCTTCCAGTACGACGCGCCGTTCCGGCCGTTGCCCCGGCAGCCGTGCAATCACGTTGAACCGGCCCGGCAGTACATCCTGCCGGAATGTTTCAATGCCGTGCGTGGCGCAGAATCGCTCCACATATTCGCCTACCGCGGCCTCCGGCACGCCGCCTTCATACGAAGGGTTCACGCTCGGAATAGCCACCAGTTCGGCAAGAATCTGCAATACGTCTAAGTTGTTTTCCATGTCACCGGTTCAATGCGTTGCAAGAAAATCGTGTAGGCGGAAACGCCCAGCGCCAGAATAGCGGCCGCGGTCCAAAAAGCCAGCAAAAACGAGCCCGTCTGGCTGACGATCATCCCCGTCGCCAGCGGCGCGATCACGCCGCCCAGGTTGCCGAAAAAGTTCTGAAATCCCGTCCAACGGCCCGCCGCCGGCCGTCCCGCCAGCGTCTGCGTGATCGCCCACACATTGGAGCTGTAGAGTCCAATCGCCGCGCTCGCGAATGTGATCAGCAGCAGCGAATGCGTCGCGCTCGGCACCATCGGGGCCGTCAACATGCCCACGCCGCACAACGCCAGCCCGCTTGCCGCAAACGCCTTGCGTACGCCGCTCGCTGACCGCCCGCCGCGGATCAGGGCATCGCTGGCCGCGCCGGCCGCGAGTGAGGCCGCCGCCATCGTCCAGAAGGGAATCGAACCCAGCGTCGCCATGTCCTCCATGCTGAATCCACGTTCTTTGATCAGATAGCTCGGCAGCCACGTCAGCAGGAAATAGTTCGTATACCCGTACGTAAACATCCCCAGCGAACTCACCCAAACCTGCCGGTTGGACAGCATTTCACTCCAGCCCGGCGCGGCCACGGCTGTTCCGGTATCCGTATCCTCGGACGGAGCCGACATCAGCCACGGAATCAACCAGAACAGGCTTCCGAATCCGATGCCGATAAATACGCCGCGCCAACCCCAGGCCGCCACCGCCAACCCGCCCAGCAGCGTGCTCAACCCCGGCCCGACCTTCGACCCCGCATCCACCATGGCATTTGCCAATCCTCGCCGTCCCTCGGGAAACGTCTGCACGATCACCTTGGAACAGGCCGGATACGCCACGCTTTCGCCCAGGCCGAGCACGAACCGCGCCGCCAGCAATGCCGGCAGCGAATACAACATCCCGACTGCCGCCGTTGCCAGGGACCACACCAGGTACCCGATCGCATACACCCATTTCACCGGGTACCGGTCCACCAGCGGACCCACAATCAATTGAGACGTCGCATAGGTCCAGAAAAAGGCCGACAGCAGCAGGCCCATCTGTGCTGTCGTTAAATCCAGCTCTTTCGAGATAATCGGAGCCGCGACGGACAGTGCGCCGCGATCAATGTAGTTGATGGTAACTGAGAGGACGAGCAGCGTCAGCAGCCCGGCCCCTCCGCGAAAAGACATACTGCAAAGTATACTTGCCTTCAGCCGATGACTGACGCTCACGTGCATGTTTGGACCGATGACAAGGTCCGCTACCCCCGCGCTGCCGGTGAGAAGGACTACTCTCCCGCGCGCTTCACTCCCGAAGATCTCTTCCGCCACTCTCGTCCCGCGGGCGTGACGAAAGTCGTGCTCATTCAGATGAGCTTCTACAAGTTCGACAACTCCTACATGCTCGACAGCATGCGCGCCCATCCTGGCGTCTTCTCCGGCGTCGGCCTCGTCGATGTCAACGCCGCTCCCGGAGCCGCCATGCGCAAGCTCGCCCCGCAAGGCGTTCGCGGCTTCCGCATTACCGCCGCCGATGGCCTGGAGTCCGCCGGAATGGCGGAAATGTGGAGCACCGGGGCGGAAACCGGTCAAGCCATGTGCCTGCTCATTGGCCCGGAATCTCTCCCTGTCGTCGATAAGTTGTGCGCCCGTTTCCCGAACACCAACGTCGTAATCGATCATCTGGCCCGCATCGGCGCTGGCGGTCAAGTCAAGGATGCCGATGTGCGCGCGCTCTGTGGTCTCGCCCGTCATCCCCGCGTCCGCGTGAAACTGTCCGCATTTTATGCTCTGGGCCGCAAAACCGCGCCCTATCGCGACCTCGCCCCCCTCATTCGCCGGGTTTTTGAGGACTACGGTCCCCGGCGTCTCATGTGGGCCAGTGATTGCCCGTTTCAAGTCGAAGGCGGTCACACCTATGCCGCCTCGCTTGCCCTCGTCCGGGAAGGGCTGCCGTTTCTCGGCAAGGAGGATAAAGAATGGATTGTAGGAAAAACGGCGGACTCTGTTTTCTTCTCGTAGCCGCTCTCTACGCCGAAGAGCCGCAGCCCCGCGTCGTGGACCCCGGCTCGCCCGGCCACGCCCCCTCAGACGCCATCGTGTTGTTCGACGGCAGAAGCAACTCTGAATGGACGCATAAGGATGGCCGCCCTGCGGAATGGACCGTGCAGGACGGTGTTTTGCTGTGCAAAAGCGGTACCGGCGACATCGTCTCCAAGCGGACCTTCAACAGCGCGCAGATTCACTTGGAATTTTCCACCCCCAATATGCCGCAGGCCCATGGCCAGGCGCGCGGCAATAGCGGGGTGTACATCCAGGGCCGCTATGAGGTCCAGGTGCTGGATTCCTACAATAATCCCACCTATCCCAACGGCTCCGCTGCTGCCGTCTACGGCCAACATCCGCCGCTCGTCAACGCTTCCCGCCCGCCGGAGCAGTGGCAGAGTTATGACTTCATCTTCCACGCCCCGCGCTGCGGCCGCGACGGCAAGGTGAACACGCCCGCCACGTTGACCCTCCTTCACAACGGCGTCCTCGTCCAGGATCATGTACCCATTAAGGGAAATACGCCCGGTAGCGACGAAGCGCGAGTCTGCGAGGCCGGGCCCATTCTCCTGCAGGATCATTTCCACCCGGACGTGAAGGACACGCTCCTCCGTTTCCGCAATATCTGGGTGCGTCCGCTCGAACCGCGCCCGCCGCACTAAAGGGAGTTAACATTTCTTTGCAGTGCCCTTGAAACCCAAACGTCACAATCCGGGTTTCACTATGTAATGTCCAGTTCAGCCGCTTCGAAAGCGGAGATGATTCAGGTGGCCCGTTCCGAATATAAGTACCGCATCCGCGCCGCGGAGTTGCCGGCGCTGCGGAATTGGTTGCTCCGCTATTGCACGCCCGATGAGAACTCGCGCAGCGGCGAATGGTACGCCATCCGCAGCCTCTACCTCGACAATGCGGAATTTCGCATGTTTCAGGACGCAAAACAGAAGGCTGCCTACCGGCTCAAGCTGCGCGCCCGCGCCTACGGCGAAGCGCAAGGCAGCATAAAGCTCGAAGTGAAGCGGCGCGTCCGGGACCTCATCGTCAAAACATCCGCCACTGCGCAGCAGTCGCAATGGCGGGAAGCGTCCCCGCTTGGCCTGCCCGGCTTTCATGCCCTGTCCAAGCCCTCCATGGCGGAGTTCCTGCAACTTGCCGAAAGCATGCACGCAACGCCGAAAATGCTGGTCTATTACGAGCGCCAGGCTTTCTCCAGCTTTGTCGATGACTATGTCCGTGTCACATTTGACCGTAATGTCGCCTGCCAGCCGATGAACAGTTGGGATCTCACGGGCGACCCGCGCCATTGGCTCTCCGTAGACGCCCCCACCGGCTTCGGTGAAAGCGAATCCACCTACATACTCGAAGTGAAATTCCTCGACGCGCCGCCCGCATGGCTTCGCGATATGGTCCTCTATTTCGGGCTCCAGCGCCGTGGCGGCTCGAAATACGTAAAGTCCATCCAACGCGCCCTGCTCTATCGGGACCCGGCCTGGGATCTGGAGCCCAACTGGCGCGCGAGGGTGGCATGATCGAGTCGCTCTTCACTCCCGCCGCGCTGGCGGACCTGCGCATTGCGTCTACGGTCCTGCTGGCGTCCTTCGCCATGTCCCATGTCGTCGCCCTCGTCTACATCTGGACACACCGCGGCCTCTCGTATTCGCAGTCGTTTGTCCAGACTCTCGTCATGGGCAGCGTGATTACGTCGCTCATGATGCTGACCATTGGCAACAATCTGGTCTGGGGCATCGGCATGGTCGGGGCGATGGCTCTTGTCCGCTTCCGCACCAATCTGCGGGACCCGCGCGACATGGTTTTTGTCTTCGCGTCTCTCGTCTGTGGAATCGCCGCCGGCACCCGGGCCTACGGCCTCGGCGCAGTGGGCACGCTGTCGTTCTCGCTGGTGGCGTTTTATCTGGCCAACGTCCCCTTTGGCGCACGCAAAAGCTTTGACGGACTCCTCCGCTATACGGCCCCGTGGGATGGCTCGGCCAATGACTCGGTGGCGTCTCTCCTGCAACGGCACTGCCGCCAATCCGTGCTGGCCACCGTCCGCGAAGTCCGCCAGGGCGAGGCCAGTGAGCACGTCTATCATGTCCGTTTCCGCCGGGACGAGTCGCGTCAACACTTGGCGCGGGACCTGGCCGCGGTCCAGGGTCTCTCCGGCGTCGCAATCCTGGTCGAAGACACCCGGGTGGAGGTATAGCGAATGTTCCCACGCCAATCGATCAGCGTTCTTGTGTGTCTCGCCGCCTGCGCCGGAGCCGTCTGGCTGGCCCGTGTCGATGCCGGCGTGGCCGATGCGCCCGCCCAGATACTTCCCCAGGAGTTCCGGATTGCCTCCGCCGAAACGGCCCGGCTGGTGGAACTGGACGCTCTGCCCGGCCAGCGCGTGCGTGCCGGGCAGCGGATCGCCCGTCTCGATACCTCCGTTCTGCTTCGGGAAATTGCCGTCGGTGAAGCGCACCTCCGCCAACTCAGTGCGGAGCCGGGCGCTTCCTCCGCCACAATGAATTCGGACGGGTACGCCTCCGAGCGTAGTTTTCAGGCCGATCTCGATCAGGCTTTGGCGCAATGGGAAGCTGCGCGCGCCGAGCACGCGCAGCAGACCGCGGAACTCGCGGCGCAGCGCGAAGAGATCGCCCGCCAGCGCCGTCTCGTCAAGGATGGGCTGACGCGCACGGATCGTGTCGATGAGCTCGAAGTCCGCGTCCGCAGTCTGGCGGACACCGTTTCTCTCTGGCCTGCGCGCCTGGAGACATTCCGGGAGCGCCACAGCGCCGCCGCAAAGCGGCTGGCCGAGTGGCGTGTCCAGCACAAAGCGTCCACGGCCCACGAATCTCGGGAAGCCCGGTTACAGCCGCTGTTGGACCGTATTGCCGAGCAACGGGAAGCCCTGCGCGTGCTCCGTGCCCGTCTGGCGGCGGCGGACATTGCCGCTCCCGCCGATGGGGAAGTGGTCTCTGTCCTGGCCCGCACCGGAGACGTGGCAACCGCCGGAGTTCCGTTTGTCGTCCTGCACGGAACCGGCCCGCGCCTGCTCGTCGCCTACGTCAACGAACGCGCCCAACTGGCCGCGGGGGCTGTTGCGGTTGCGCGGCGCCGTACGCCGCTCCGTGAGGAATTGCCCACCACGGTCCAGCGCGTTTCCGACGCCGTCGTGCAGATCCCGCCCCGCTTCTGGCTCTTGCCCACCATGCCGCAATGGGGCAGGGAAGTTTTCCTCGAATTGAAGGACGGGCGCCAACTCGATGGCGGGGAAGCCGTCGACGTGAAATTCCTCACCGGAGGAATCCGTTGATCGTTCGCCTATTCCTCGCTGCGTTGCTCGCGGCGCCGGCGCCGGCGCAGATACTGACCATCGAAGAGGCCGTGGCCCGCGCCTTGGAGACTCATCCGGATCTCGCCGCTCTTCGCGCCTCCCGCGCCGTCGCGCTTTTTCAGGTACAGGCCGCCCGTGCCCTCCCTGTACCTGAGTTTCGCGTCAACATGAACAACTTCTCCATGGACCCGGAGGGGCTGGACCTCCGCAACAGCATCGCCTGGAAATGGTCTCCGCCGCGCCCCAGGGAACTGTCTCTCAAATCCCGCGCCGCCGAAGCGCGCCGCCGCGCGAACGAGGCCGAAATCCAACTCGCCGAAAAGCGTGTCGGGGCCGCCGTCCGCATGGCGTATCGCCGCGCCTCCATCGCGCAGGAGCGGCTGCAGTTGGCCGAACGGGCCGTCCAGGTCCGGGAGAACGTACTGGCCGTCACGCGGCGGCAGGTGGCAAATGGATTGAAAGAAGCCGTAGAGACGGACCTCGCGGAACTGGCCTTTGCGGAAGGCGTTGCCATACGCGAACGAACCAACGCCGCCGCAGCCGCAGAACATCGCAAGCTGACCCGCCTCCTGGACCCGGAGGGCCGTCTCCGCTTCTCCTTGGCGCCGGAAACCACTCCCGCGGGACGCTGGGAAGGTAAGGAACTGGTGGAACGCGCCCTGCAATCGCGTCCTGAACTCTGGCAAATCGGGGCAGCCTGTGCCCAGGCGGAAGCCGCCGTCTCGCTGGCCGCCAATGGCCTCTATCCATGGATTAGCTCCACTCAGGTCACGCGGAGGCTGGGCAACGACTCCGGACGTACCGGGTCCTGGGGCGTCCAGATTGGCATAGAATTGCCCCTCTTTCGCGCCCCGGCGCAGTATGAAAAGCGCGTAGCCTCGGCGGCAGTCTCCCGTTGCCGCCTGGAAGAACGCGCCGCTCGCAGCCGCGTAAAGCAGGAAGTGGAAGAAGCCGCCGCGCAGTGGCGTGCCGCCATGACGGAGGTGGAAAAACTGGAGTCTTTGGTCACCGGTCCCGCCGCCCGCGCGCTGGACCATGTTCGCGCCGCCCTCGCCGCCGGACGCGCGGACCGTGCCGAACTTCTGCAAGCCGAAGTCCGCCAACTCACCCTCCGGGACCGCTGGCTGGAGCGCCGACTGGACCTCACGGCCCTGGAATTGCAACTGGAACTTGCCGCCGGGCAATAGGGTATCGTGAAGGAACCATGCACAAATACGCAAGTATTTCGGTACGGATTCCTGGCGATATTTTGAACGGATTCTTAGACAAACTATCCCAATTTGCCGTCGGCAAATGGAATCGCGATACCGCTGTGGAGCAGGAGTCGAATGCCCTCGTCGCAAGTATGGGCGTGCGATACGTACACTACGTGCGCACCGCCCCGCCACACCGGGAACTGGTATTTCTCTATCAGGCCGGCGAGTTGAAAACGATCAATGCCTTGGGAGACCGTGCCACTCTCTCCAAAGAGGATCACTCCCGGATCGTGGAGTCGGTTTGGAAGTCCGGGTTCAAAATGGCCTGCGAGGAATTCGGTCTGCAGGGGATCTACACGCGCGCAAGGTCCGTTCGTCCCGAAGCGGACTTGCCTCTCAAGGTGCAGGAAGCCCTCAACTACTTCGCGATGGCGGTCAACAAATCCGCGGGCGCCAGCCATCCGGATGACATGGCCCACTGGGCCAGCGCGTTGATCCTTCTCCACGTCAGCGGCGCGACCCTGGATGAATACGCCATGGAAACTTTCCTGGAGGAAAGAAAGTTTCCGTCCGAAGTGATCCCGTCCCTGCTGCGTGATCACGAGATGGCGATGGTCATGCTTGATCTGTATGACCAGTACCGCGCCCTCGCTAAGCCCGCCGTGGTTAACTGACCGCGCTTAAACCCTTGCCGGTTAGTTCGGCGGTGCGCAACGTGCCGTCTTTCACCACAAAGAGCCCTGGATGCGTCTTGGCCCACGTAGCGTTCGCGGCCGGCAAGTATTGCCGGGAGTTGGCCTCGATACCGGATACCCCCGGTACGTGGGAGGCGATCCCCGCGGAATGGATCAAAGACGCGCCGGGGCAGGTGAGGTCCTGCACGCACAGAAACATCTTGTACTTTTGCCCGGCCGCCGCCATCAGCATCGCCTGGCTTTGGCCCTTGCACGCCTTCAAGGCTACACCCGTGTACCCCATCTCGCGGGCCAGCAACAGGGTCTCCAGGTCGGTCAGCGATTCGTCGATCACCACCGGGCGCAGTTTCGCTGCCTGGTGCATCACGTTGTGCCGGTCGGCCTTCAGGTCACGCGCCGTTGGCTGCTCAATATATTCGATCCGTTCGAATCCTTTGGGTGTCTTTTCCTTCACCCGGCGCAGAAAATCCAGCAGGTATTCCACGTTCGGGCATCGTTCGTTGAAATCGACGCAGTAGCGCCAATCCACCTCCGGCCGCGTCTCCTGGGCTATCCGGTCGATCCCTACGACTCGCTCCACGTCCCAGTCGAGCGTATCGCCCTGCAGTTTGATTTTGATGTGGTGCAACCCGTTAAAACGAATCCACTCCGGCAGCGTTTCGGGAAGCCCGTCTCCCACCGGCCTAGTGAGATCGGCCTTGGTCAACGCGTCCGAACCGCCCACGGAGTGATACAGGTTCACCGACGGCCGCGGCTTGCGCAGCAGGTAGCGGTCCAGCCGTTCGCCCTTGAAATCCGCGCCTAGAAACGCCGAAAGATCGGGGCCCATCAGATCCGGGCCATAGGTGTCGTAGCAGTTCCGCCCATGGACTTTGCCGAAGGCGTCGTGAATCGCGCCGTCGATGGCGCTGGCCGTTACTAGCGTGCAGAGCTTGGGAATCGGCGCCGTGAGCGCCAGGTCCTTGCTCACCGCCGCCGCTTCGCGCAGGTAAGCCGGCTCCAGCGCGGTGTTGATCTCGATGGGGTGGCCGTATTCTTTGTACGAAGCAGTCAGCGGAGCCAGTTTCTCCGCCAATTTCTTCATCGCCTGCAGCGTGCCGTCATAGGGCAACGTGCGGGAGGGGAAGGCCCAGACATTGCCCAGCGGCATGGAGCCGAACCCTTTCGCTTCTTTGCCCGCCCGCGTGCGCACCGTGCAATGTACGTTCAACAACGTCGCGCGGTCCACCGCGGTTCCGCCAAACTTGTACGGGGCCCGGTAGCGAATGTCTTCAAAGGCAATCGTGACGTTTTCGATCCGGATATCGGTCGGTTTGCCGCTCTTCGCCCACATCGTCAAGCCACCCAAACCGCCAACCAAACTCCGCCGCGTCATGGAGGTTGAGCCTATCATGCTTTGTCCGTCCAGAAGAGCTCGGCGTCCGATTTGCGGACGTAGTTCGCGTCCAGCAGCGCGGGGTTCTGCGCGTGCCGCCATGCCAGCCTGGCGATGGCTCCCGCGAGCGACCGGCCCACCGATACGCGGGGAGCACCGGAGAAGCGGCTCGTCAGGAGGGAGGGGAGGAACGGCGCTTCGTCCAGGAACACGAAGGATGGTTCAGCGCCAGCGGGCAAGCCGTCCAACCATGCGGGAAACGGAGCCACCGCTTCCGGGGAGAGCGGATGAGCCTCCGCGTCAAACAGCCCGCCAAAGATCTCGCCGCGCCGCGCGTCGAGTACGGCCGCACGATACGGCCCTTCGCCCAGCAGCGCCAGCGCTTGCAGGTTGCTGACGCCGGCGGCCGGTTTGCCCGTAGCCGCTGCCAGGCCCTTAGCCGCTGTCAGGCCTACGCGTACGCCGGTAAATGACCCCGGCCCCGCCGCCGCGGCAAAGAGCGCGATATCGGCCAGTTTGGCGTTATGCGCCGCCAGCAGCGTGTCGATCCGCTCGAACAGAATGTGCCCGTAGCCATCCGGCGAGTGCATCGGCATCACCTCCAGCAACGTTTCGCCGTCGGCGAGGGCGAGACTGCCGTACTCGGCGGTCGTGTCAATCGCTAAGACCAGTCGGCTACTCACGGGACGAGACGGAAGACGCGGTCCACCGCGTAGGCCTTTCCATTGGCATTGATGGCGGTGACGCGAACCAGCATCACGGAGCCGCCCGCGGATCCGAAGACCGGCGGCACGGTTAACTGGCCGTTCGGCCCGGTGGCTAGGACGCGGAAACCCTGACCGTTCGTGGTGACCTCCCCGGTGATGAGGTACGACATGGCGCGGGTGGCGCGGGTCTGGCGTTTCAGCTTGATCTCGAACAGTGTGGGTTTGGAGAGTGAGAGCGTATCGGTTTTCGGGGCCGCCAATTCGAACGGCACTGACTTTTCGAGCGTTTCGACGTCCTGCACCGGAACCGGCCGCGCTTCAAACTTGTAAGAACGGAGCATTCCTTCTTTCTTGCCGTCTCGGGAGAGCAGAAGGATCCAGTCCTGGGTGGCGGAGGGGGGCTCGGCGACGAACTTCTCGCCCTTCCAGTCTTTATCCTTGGGCCGGGAGGCTTCGCCGGTGGCGGGGTTCACCCAGTAGACGTCATAGCCGTGCTTCTCTACCAGGACTTCGATGGGGCCGGAGGGTTTTTCGACGTAAACGATATATTCGATGCCTTCCAGGGCCACGGCGCGGCCGCCATCTACGTCGAAATAGGGCTCGCTGTCCCAGTAGCGGGTGTTGGAGAGCAGGTCAAACCAGACGGTCATGGCCTTGCGGTCTTCGGGCGAATCGCCGGCGCGGCGGCTGGTGAGGTACTGGCCATTCATGGCGGCGCGCCAGAGCCGGTGGCGAAACTCGGCCCCGGTGGCGGGCGGCCGCCCCGAGAAGCCGACGTTCACGAAAGGTTTGGCGTAGACCTGCCGTTCGACGGCGTTCAGATTGTCGTTGTCGGAGTCGTAGACGATGTAGTCGAGCCAGCCGTCGTTGACGAGCGGCGCGGCGGTTTGCGCGGCGTGTGCGGAACGAGGATGGGCCATGGGGTCGTAGCGTTTGATGGCCGTTCCGAGTTCCTTGCAGAAGGCGCGGCCGTTGTCATAGGTCTCAAACTGCTCCACCATCTGCCAGGTCACGCCGTAGGCGGAGTAGCGGGCGGCGACAAAGCGCGCGAAGCGGTCCCGCTGCGCGCGATCGGGCAGGAGGCGGGCGAGCTGGTTCTGCGCGTGCCCCAGGACCAGGTCCACGGTGAGGCCTTTCTCATTCATGGCCCGCATCCGTTTGTCGAGTTCCTGGAAGAAGGCGATGTTGGGACGGTCCGGGGCAGGGAAGGCCTTGGACGGGTCGGCGCCGAGGAGGTGGCCGCGGATGTGATTGAACTTGTCTTTGGCGGCCGCGTCGATGGCGGCGTCAAAGGCGGCTCGATCCATGGAGGCGAAGTCCATAAGCGTATCGCCCATCCAGAGGTGGGGCTTTTTGCTCTCTTCGTAGGCGAAGTGGCGAACATTCTTCACCTGGACGAAGCCGGGATGTTCGGAGGCGGTGGCCTCGAACTTACCTTCTTTCCCGTTGAAACGAGGCAGGTTCGAGGTAATGCGGAAGTCCCACTGGCCCGGATCGGTCGGGGCGATGCGAAGTACTATGCGGTTGCCGCCGTCGTGGAAGGCGTAGGCCTGAAAGGTCCTAAAGCGCGGGGATCGGACCTCGGCGCGCAATTCGACCGACCAATACGGATTCGGATGTTCCTTGCTTTCCGCGGCGTTCAATTCGAACACCATTTCGCACGGAGAATACGCCGGCGTTGGATTGCAGACGGTTTGTCCGCTGGCCACGGCCGCCGCAAATGCCAGAGTCGCTACCCACTTCATTCCATTCCCTGATCTTCTACACATCTAAACATACGACAATGCAGGAATGCGCGGACTTATTCTGATTTGGCTGTGTTTGTCCGTGGTAGCCCCGTGCGCCACCATTGCCGAGAAAACGGCGGGAATGAAGAAATTCAACGGATTGTACCCACTCTATTGGGACGAAAAGGGCGGAAATCTGTTTCTGGAAATCGAGAAGCTGGGCGAAGAGTTTCTTTTCTATACTTCTCTGGCGGCGGGATTGGGGTCCAACGACGTGGGGCTGGACCGGGGGCAGGTAGGGAACGAGAGAGTGGTCCGGTTTGAGCGGATAGGCCCCAAGGTGCTGCTGATTGAGCGGAATCTGAAGTTCCGGGCCACCTCCGACTCGGCGGCGGAGCGGCAGGCGGTGGCGGATGCCTTCGCGGCATCGACTCTCTGGGGCTTCCCGGTGGCGGCGGAGAGCGGCGGACGTGTGTTGGTGGACCTGACGCCCTTCGTGTTGCGCGACGGACACGGGGCGGCGGACCGTCTGAAGGGAACCAAGCAGGGGGCGTACCGGGTGGACGCGTCGCGGTCGGCGGTATTCCTGGACCGGACGAAGGCGTTTCCGGACAATACGGAGGTGGAGGTGTCGTTGACCTTCGCCGGTGAGCCGGCGGGCCGGTATGTGCGCGAGGTATCGCCGGATGCCGAAGCGATTACGCTGCGTGAGCACTATTCGTTTGTCCGCCTGCCGGATGCGGGCTACAAAGCGCGCGCATTCGACACGCGCTCCAGCTACCTGCACATGCAGTATGCCGATTATGCGGCGCCGCTGGGGGAGCCGATGGTGAAGCGGTTCATTTTGCGGCACCGGCTGGGGAAGAAAGATCCGGGCGCGGCGGTGAGCGATCCGGTGCGGCCGATTGTGTACTACCTGGACCCTGGCACGCCGGAGCCGATCCGGAGCGCGCTGCTGGAAGGTGCGCGGTGGTGGGACCAGGCGTTTACGGCGGCGGGGTACCGGAACGCGTTCCGGGTGGAACTGCTGCCGGAGGGGGCCGATCCACTGGACGTCCGCTACAACATGATTCATTGGGTGCACCGGGCGACGCGGGGCTGGTCGTACGGCGCGGCGATTATTGACCCGCGGACGGGCGAGATTTTGAAAGGAAATGTGACGCTGGGGTCGTTGCGAGTACGGCAGGACTATATGATTGTCGAGGGGTTGCTGGCTCCTTACGAAGAGGGCCGTCCGGTGAATCCGGCGATGCGGGACATGGCGCTGGCCCGGTTGCGGCAGTTGAGCGCGCACGAGGTGGGACATACGCTGGGATTGGCACACAATTTTGCGGCGAGCATCAGCGACCGTGCCTCCGTGATGGATTATCCGCACCCGCTGGCGTTGCAGGGCATGCATGGGAATGTGGATCTGACGAATGCCTATGCCACGGGGATCGGGGAGTGGGACAAGGCGGCTATCACCTATGGTTACCAGGACTTTGCGCCAGGCACGGATGAGAAGAAAGCGCTGGACGTGTTTTTACGCGGCGCGGCGGCGCGCGGGTTGCGTTTCCTATCCGACGAAGAGGCGCGGGATCCATCCGGCCCGAGCCCGGTGGCGCACCTTTGGGACAACGGCAAAAACGCGGTGGACGAGTTGCAGCGGGTGATGACGGTGCGGCGGGCCGCGTTGGCCCGCTACTCGGAGAATGCGATTCCGGTGGGCCAGCCGATGTCGGAGTTGGCGAGCACGCTTGTACCGGTGTTTCTGATGCATCGATACCAGGTGGAAGCAGCGGCGAAATCCTTGGGTGGGGTGGACTACAGTTATTCCTTGCGCGGGGATGGACAGGCTGCGCCACAGATTGTCCCCGCGGCGGAGCAGCGCCGCGCGCTGGATGCGCTGGTCCAAACGCTGGATGCCGGGGAGTTGGAGATTCCGGAGAAGATTCTGGCACTGATTCCTCCGCTGGCGTTCGGCTACGGAGAGACGCGGGAGCGGTTTCAGGGGCGGACGGGCCGGACCTTCGACCCGGCGGCTGCGGCGGAGAGCGCGGCGAATCACACGTTGGGTCTTCTGCTGGATGCGGAACGCGCGGCGCGTCTGGACCAGTTGCGAGCGCGTGACGGCGCACAGCCCGGCTTTGGCGCGGTGGCGCGACGGGCTGCATCAGCCGGTTGGCCCGCGGTTGCCGCAGGCGGGATGCGCGGAGAGATACAAAAGTCGGTCGGCATGGCGGTGCTGCATCATCTGATGGCGTTGGCTGCCAATGAACAGGCGGCAGTAGGCGCACGGGCACAGGCCACGGCGGTGCTGGCCGAACTCCGGCGAGACCTGGCGGCCCGACGGCCCAACGATCCAGCTTGGGTAGCGGTGTACCGGTTTGCCGCGGGGCTGATCGAGCGGTTCGAGCGGGACCCCAAAGTGATCCCGCTCCCGAAACCGCTGGCCGCGCCGCCCGGGCAGCCGATTGGTTGTTCGATGCCCTAGGCGGCCCGTTTTTCCTCGACGAGTTCCCCGGCGACAGCGTCCAAAGCGGCGGCGTTGTCCCGGATCATTTTCTCTCCGATGAGACGGAGGCGGCGGAGGTGGGCAGGACTGGTTTCGTCCATCCGCTCACTGCCGTGTTCGAGCGATGTCTGGAAGCGGAAATAGCGATCGCCGGGCAGTAGCTGGTTGCATTGATAGTCGACCGTCTCCGACGCGGAATCGAGAACGATGTCGAGGATTGGCTTCGCCCAGCGGGCTACCCCCCAATTCCGGGCGTCGTTGTAGGCGATGCGGCGGGTGAGGATACCGGTGCCGATGGAGCAGACAAGGAAGTCCCGCGCCTTCGGGAATTGAGTGCGGGCTTCGACGAGAGCGCAGGCGGCGGGATTGTTGGCGAAGACACCACCGTCGATGAGCGCCCAGTAGTCGCCGGAGTGAGTGGATTCGAGCCGGGCCGGCTCGAAATAGGTTGGCGCGGCGGAGGTAGCCCGGGCGACTTGCCACATGGGGAAGTCGTGGGTGACCTTGGCGCGCGCGGCTTCGCTTTTGAAGAAGAACGGCACGCGCCGTTCAATTTCATAGCTGGGTATGAGGACACTGGTGAGCGCTTCACTCAAGCGGGTTTCTCCGAAGTATTGCTGGAGAACACCATCAATGCCGGCGGACAGATATTTCTGATCGCCAAGCGCTCCGAGCGAGCGCAATTTGTGCCAGAACGATCTGTCGAAGATACGAGCTCCTTCCCGCTCGTAGAGCGCGGCCATATCTCCGGCGGAGTAAGCGGGACGCCCAGATGAGTCCGGACGAACTAGACCTAGGGCAAGGATGCCGCCGGTGGATGTACCGGAGACGATGTCAAAGAGTTGGGATACGGGTTGACCGGTCCTGCGCTCGAGCCACGCGAGCAGCATGGCGGGAAGACTCCCCCGGATTCCGCCGCCGTCAATAGAAAGGATACGAATTGGTTTAGCCACCGAAAATAGAAAAAGCGCCCGCGTGGGCGGGCGCTTCTCTCCTCCAGATTCTATTGTACTGGGCGGGCGGCAAACTGTTCGCTCGATGAGTGCTTGTAAGTATGTGAAAATATTATTCTTATAGAAATTGAATGTCTGGTGACCGCTTCGGCGGCATTGTGAGGGCCGGGTTCTGTTTGTGGGTAACCCTGTTGTTTTGTGCGGCTTTTGGGTTCGGGCGCCCATTGACCCGATTTTCTGGGTTCCCCTTGGGTTCCTTGCCCAAGGAAAGTCCTTTGCTTTCAACGTTCTTGGGTTCTATCGCCGACGGGGTATTTCCGGCGCCGTTTGTGACAGAGGCAGGAGTTGCCGGACGGCCCCCTTCTTCCATTTGCCTGCCTTGCCTACATGAACTTCGTTGCCAAGTTTCTAAGTTCGTGTATTAGCGGCAAATATAGATTTTGTTCCCGCGGGAACGGCATTTTCGGACAGCTACGTGCGGTTTTCGCCCTATCTGACGCGTTTTGAATTGACTACCGGGAAACTTCCCTATGGGCAATGGTTGCATCCTGGTATAAAATTGCGTTAACAACTCAACAAATCGAGGCATAAATGTTTAGACTTCTAGGGCCCTGGGCGCTGGCGGCCATGACGTGCGCGGCGCAGTGCACCTTGACGCTGACGCCAAACCTGCCGACGGCGGCCGTTGGCGCGGCTTATCCGGGTACGATCGGACGTAGCGGAACCGCGCCGTGGAGCCAGTCTGTAGGTACAGGCAGTTTGCCGCCGGGGTTGAGTTTGTCAAACAACGGTACGACGGTGGGATTTGCCGGCACACCCACGGCGGCGGGCACCTATGATTTTTCGATCAACATGAGCGACGGTGCGAGTTGTACGGGCTCCGGCAGTTTTCGCATCGTGGTGGGCGGAGAGTTAGGTGTCTCCCCAGCCGCGCTGAGCAATGGGGCCGTGGGACGCGGCTACGGGCAGTCCCTTGGATTGTTGGCGGGATCGATCCCTTTGGGAGTGACCAGCGCGAGCCTCCTGTCCGGCAGCATGCCGCCGGGATTGTCGCTGGTGGGGAGCGGCGCCCAGTGGACTGTTTCCGGCACGCCCAGCCAGACGGGAACTTATGACTTCACTTTGCAGGTGAGCGGGGGCGGGTATAGCGCCAGCAGACGGTATGTGGTGTCGATTACAGCGGCTCCCCAACTGATTCCGAACCCGAGTTCACTGCGCGTGCTGACGAGGCTGGGCGAGAATCCAACGCCGCCCCAGCGCCTGGATGTCACTGCATCGGACGGAGGGAACTACCGATACCGGGTGACGGCCTCCAACCCTGGGTTCCGCATTGAGGGCGCCGCGGGGGAATATACCACTCCCTTCTCGATTAACCCGAATATTCAACCGCAGACCTATGCGCCGGGCCAGTATTTGGGCTACCTCGAGTTAACGGCCATTGACGGCGCGTCTTCCAGCCTGCGCATTCCGGTGGAACTGATTGTGAATCCGCCGCCGACATTGCTGGTGGACCAGACTGCGCTGACGGTCTCCATGCGCCAGAACGATCCGCCGGTGACTCGCGGATTTTCGGTGACCTCTTCGGACGAGAAGCTGACCTATACAGTGGAAGCGCTCACTCCGATGGGCGGAAACTGGCTGACCATGACGCCAGTGATGGGGGAAACCCCAGCGAATGTGACGGCCGTTTTCAATCCGGTGGGCCTAGCTCCCGGTAACTACGCCGGTACGATCCGCGTTTCGGCGAGCCGCAACGGCATTCCGGCCGTGGGTTCGGGGAAAACGCTGGTTGTGAATCTCGCCGTGGACCAACCCGTGCAGCCGACCGGCTTTTCCGCCTCGCCCGCATCGCTGCTTTTTACCAGCCAGGTGGGAAACACGCCGATTTCCGGGCAGACGCTACGGATTGAGAACACAGGAAGCGCGGTTTCCTGGAGCGCGACGGCAACCGAGCCTTGGGTTGCTATTTCGGCGCTGACGGGAACAACCCCATCGGATGTGTCCATTGGCGTTTACCCGGCCGGGCTTGCTGCCGGCACCTACACGGCGAATGTGCGCTTTCAGAGCGGAGACGCGGTGGCGGTTGTTCCTGTTACGGTAACGCTGACCGGCACGCTGCCGCCGGTGAATCCGAATGTCCGCGTGTGGCCGGAGGCAGTAGACGGCTATGTGACCCCCGAGAGCCCGAAGATGAGTTGGAACGTGAACGTGGACAGCACGGGGCGGCAGTACCGCGTGGAATACAACCCTACGGTGAGCTGGTTGAAGACATCGTTCCCCGGCGGGACGACTCCGACCGGTTTCACACTGACCGCGGACGCGACGGGACTGCCGCCAGGCATCCACCGGGGCGCCGTGGTGGTGGTGTCCGCCGACGAAGCGGGCGGCCGGGCGAGCATTGCCGTGAACGTCGTTTTGACGGTCGGCAATCCGGCATCGGCCGGCCCGGGCGTACTGACGCCGAGCCGCAGCCTACTGTTCTTTGACTGGAGGCAGGGAAGCGGTGGGCTGCCAGGGGGCCAGACCCTGTTCCTGACAAGCCCTGGCCAGCCGGTAAACTGGGACGCGTCAACGACGGTGTCCTGGCTGAATCTTTCGAAGAGTTCGGGGACCACGCCCTCGGAGATGGACGTGACGGTGAGTCCACAGTTCCTGGGTGCAGGTACTTACCGTGGCGAAATCCGCTTCCGGCGAGGTACCGATGAGGTCTCGATTGTCACGGTGGTACTGACGGTTGGAGGACCCGGGGCACTGCGGGCCGATCCGGCGGTTCTTGTATTCCTGGTGGAGAGCGGCCGGGACGTGGCTCCGCAACTGTTCGATGTCGGCCGATTCGATTCGACGGCGCAGGTGAACTATACCGTCCGGTCCGTGCCCGAGTGGCTGACCGTTTCTCCGCCATCCGGCCTTACGCCCGCCCGGATGGAAGCAGTTGTGAAAAAAGACAGGCTGCCGCAAGCGACCACTTCGGTGATCCGGATGGAAGGTGAAATTGCGATTGAAAGCGAAGCGGGCGGCGTGCGCGTGCCGGTGTTGCTGACTATCGTTCCTCCACAAGGCTCCCCGTCGGACCGGGAGGCTCCCTGGATCCTTTCGGTGACCAATGCGGCGAGCACGCAGCCGGGGGCGGTGGCTCCGGGCGAGCATGTTACGCTCTACGGCGGTTTTGAAGGCCGCGAGGTGCGGGTGTGGTTCGATTCCAACCGCGCGGCGCTCCTGGAGCAGAAGGCAAGCCAGTTGACGGTTGCCGTTCCGTTCGCGCTGGCTGGCCGGGCCTCGACGCGGGTACGGGTGGAGGTGGATTCGTTGACGAGCCGGGACCTGGAACTGCGGGTGGCGGATACGGCTCCTGGGATCTTCACCGTGAGTGGGTCCGGGCGCGGATTTGCGGCGGCGTTCCACGAAGACGGTTCGAAGAACAGCGAGTCGCCGTCGGCTCCGGGCAGCATAGCCTGGCTGGATATGACGGGCCTGGGCGTGACGGACCCGGCGGGTATTGACGGAGACCTGATCCGGGATGAAGGCGGACCGCGAGCGGTGGCTCCGGTGGAGATCCGGATTGCCGGACTCGTGGCGGAAACGATCACCTGTTACGCACCGCCGGGTACGATCCAGGGCTACATGCGCTGCGTTTTCCGGGTACCCCCGGGGATCGAGGGCGGCGATCATCCGGTGGTGGTGAGCGCCGGCGGCGTCACGAGCCAGCCGGGCGTGCTGTTCCGGGTGAAGTAATCATACGTAGAGTGGGAGTAAGGTAGGGGGCGGACGTGGACTACGGCCGCCCCCTAGTTGTTTTTGCAGGAATCGCTTCGATATCCTTTCCTTAACTCTGTTGGGGCTGAAGGTAAATTCCTTCCATCAATTTCAGATCATTTCGGGGTTACCGTGTCCTCCCATCAGATATTTATCCGTCTCATCACGATGCTTGCGGTTGCGGCCGCGTGGGCCCAGGACTCCGCCACCCTTACGGGAACGGCCATGGATTCGTCCGGGGCCTCGGTAGCAGGGGCGAAAATCCTTCTCTATTTCGACGACGGCGCCGAGCCATTGGCGCGGGCATTTTCGGGAGAAAACGGCGTATTTCTTTTGCCGGGTCTGCGGCCGGGCACCTACCGCCTGACGGTGGAAGCGGGCGGATTCCAGAAGAAAACGGTGCGGGGCATCCGGCTGGAGACGGGCACCGAGCGAAGCGTGGGGGCCTTGACGCTGGCGGTAGGCTCCGTGACGGAGAGCGTCGAGGTGACGGCGCCGGCAAGCGCGGTGCAGACGGGGAATGCCGAAGTTGCCAACACGGTATCCAATGAGCAGATCCGGCGGCTGCCGGTGTTGGACCGGAGCCCGATCAGCCTAATCCGCACGCAGGCGGGGGTTACGTTGGGGCGGGGCGCGACGACGGTGAATGGCATGCGCGTGTCGTTTACGAACGTGACCTTGGACGGCGTGAACATCCAAGACAACACGGTACGCAACAGCACGCTGGACTTTCTGCCGAATCTGCTGCTGCTGGACCAGGTGGCGGAGATGACGGTGGCTACTTCCAATACGGGGTCCGCGGCGGGTTTGGGGGCCGCGCAGGTGACGTTGACGACGCCATCGGGCGGGAACGCGTTCCATGGATCGGCGATCTGGTACAACCGGAACAACGCGTATGCGGCGAATCCGTGGTTCAACAATCGCGACCGGCTGGGCCGGGCGTTTCTGAACCAGAATCAGGCGGGCGGGTCGCTGGGCGGCGCCATTGTCCCCAACCGGCTGTTTTTCTACGCGAACTATGAGGCGTTTCTGCTACGGCAACAGACGTCGGTGAATCGAACGATTCTGACTGGGACGGCTCGGCAGGGGGATTTCGTATACCGGGGCGCGGGCGGGGCCGTGCAGCAGGTGAATCTGCTGCGGCTGCGCGGGTTGGCGATTGACCCGTTTGTGCGGGGGGTGTTGGACCGTGTGCCGGGGCCGGAGAACATCAACAATTTCCGCGTGGGCGATTCGAGCGATACGCTGGTGCGGAACACAGGCGGCTATTCGTTCCTGGCCCAGAACAACCGGACCCGGTACAACGCGACGGGGAAGCTGGATTACGTACATTCGGAAAGGAACCACATTAGCGGGTCGTATCTTTGGAACTCCGATTTGCTGGACCGCGTGGACGGGAATACGCACAACGACTATTCGCGCGTGCCGAAGACGCGGAATGACAACCAGACGAATTTCACGGCGGTGACGTGGCGCTGGAACCCAAGGCCTTCGGTGACCAACGAATTGCGGGGCGGATTCAACTTTGCGCCGGTGAATTTTGTCACGACCGAGGACCTGGGCACGTTCCTGGTGGGCGGGTATACATTCAGCAATCCCGTGAACCAACTGATGCTGCCAGAGACGCGAATGACGCGGACGTTCAACTACCAGGACAACCTGAGCTGGACACGGGGCCGGCATACGGTAAGCCTCGGCTTCCAGGGACAGAGCGTGAACACGATTTCCCGGGCCGACAATGGCATCCGGCCGAACTGGACGATTGGCTTTGCGCCGGGAAATCCGATGGCGCTGAGCGCGGCGGATTTACCGGGCATTGGACAGGCGGACCTGGCGGCGGCCAACACGCTGCTGGCGACGCTGGGCGGATTTGTTGTTACCGGGACCCAGAAGTTCAATGCGGAAGATTCACGGAGCGGATTTACGCAGGGGACGCCGCGAAAGGTGGATTACAGGTATCACAATTGGGCGGGCTATTTGCAGGACCAGTGGCGGGTGAACCGGCGGCTGACACTGCAAATGGGGCTTCGTTATGAGTATTGGACACGGCTGGAGGAGCGGAATGGGCTGTCGTTGTTGCCAGTGATTCCGGCCGGGCAGTCGCCCATAGACACGCTGCTCACTAATTCGACGCTGGACTTTGCGGGATCGATGGCGGGGAGGCCCTGGTACAACAAAGATCTGAACAACTTTGCTCCGAATTTTGGATTTGCGTTCGATCCAACGGGGAAGGGAAAGACGTCAATCCGGGGCGGGTATTCGGTGCATTTCGTGAATGACCAGTTGTTGGTCGCGCTGGACAACAATGTGATTTCGACCAACGACGGGCTGCAGCAGACGGTTATGCTGCGCAACCAGACGGCGCGTGTGGGCAGCGGACTGCC
>DASTML010000007.1:0-6524 GCA_035714175.1 Bryobacteraceae bacterium
AACCACCGTAAAGTTTCCGGCCTGTTCGCAGCCCTCTCGTTGCTCGCCTTCTCCAGTTGCAACAGCCGCTCCGGCCTACCCGCTCCCGGTTCGCCTGCATACCGGGAATTCTGCTCCGCCTTTTACCTGGGACTCGCCGCACTCCAATCCGGCGAGGATGTAAATGCCAGAAAAGGCTTGCAGCGCGCCACCGAAATCGCTCCCGGCGAGCCGGCCGGCTGGGTCAACCTCGCCCTCCTCGATGCCCGCCAGCAGGAATTTGATGCGGCGCTCCGCAACCTCCAGCAAGCCATCGCCATCGCCCCTCAAAACAGCGCTATCGAAGGTCTCCTCGGCCTGGTCGAGAGCCGCCGCGGCAACATTGCCCAGGCCAAGGAGCACTATCGCAAAGCCGTCAGCGCGGACGCCGCCAACCTCCGTGCCCTCTACGCCTGGGCCGCCGAAACCGAGCGCGAACGGACCTCCTCCAGCGATACCGAAGCCCTGGCCCTGCTCGACCGCATCCGCCGGTTTCGCCCCGATAGCGAACCCCTCTTGCTCGACATCATTCGCCTCTCCGCCAAGCAGAACGATGTCAGCCGCCTCCCGCAGGCCATCGCCGCCCTTGGAAAGGGCAAGGCCGCTTGGCCCGAAGTGTCCCAGGACCGCTACGCAGGCCTGCGAAAGGCCGCCGAGGCAGGCGATGCCCGCGCCGCCGCCATTGAGGCGCAGTTCCTTCGCAACACGCTCCTCCGCACGTTGCCTTACCGCCGAAGCCTTGAGCAGCTCAAAACACCCGATACCGCCGTTGGGGAACCCATCACAAAACTGATGAGGCTCCCTGCGGCCTCCGCCGAACCCGCGCCGCCCGATACGGCCCTCCGCTTCACCGCACAATCGTTCCAACCCGCCGCTCTGGCCGGGCTCGCCTGGATCGGAGCCATCCCGCTTGGAGACGGCGGCGAAATCGCCATGGCGTGGGCCAACGCCGAAGCGCTCTATGTCGAAGGAGCCGGCCCGCTTCCCCTCCCTCGCCCCGGTAGCGCCACTCTTGCAGACCATTCCATACTTGCCGCGGATCTCAACTACGATTTCAAAACCGACATTGTCATCGCCGTTTCCAGCGGACTGCGGATCTTTCGCCAAACTGCCGAAAGGCGCTTCCAGGATGTAACCACCCAAGCCAGGCTGCCCTTGGAGATTCAGAACGGCGCCTACTGGGGAGCGTGGACGCTCGATTTTGATCTCGACGGCGATCTCGACATCGTCCTCGGACCCGCCCAAGGCGCCCCCACCGTGCTCCGCAACAACGGAGATGGAACCTTCACGCCCATCTCCCCCTTCCCCGGCGTCAACGGACTGAAGGCTTTCACCAACGCCGATATCGATGGCGACGGCACGCCGGACGTGGCCGTCATCGATAACGGCGGCCGCCTCTTCGTCTTCAGAAATGAACGGCTCGGCGCCTACAGCCTTCTCGACGTTCCACCCGCACTCGCCAGCGGCAATGTCGCCGTCGCTGCCGGCGATCTCAACATCGACGGCGCAATGGACTTCATTCTGCTCCGCCAGGACTCCCGCATCGTTCGCCTCTCCAATCGCGAAAGCGGCGGCTGGGACGCGCAGGACGTGGCGCGCGTCGAAGGCGTTTCCTCGTCCCTTCTCCTCGCGGATCTGGACAACAACGGCGCTCTCGACATCATCGCCGGTAACCAGGTGTTCCTCGGTGACGGCCAACAGTTTCCCGACCTGCCCGCTGCGCTCCCCGTCGCCGTCTCCGCCGCCGTGGACCGGAATGCCGACGGCCGCCTTGATCTCTTCGGCCTGGACGGCGCGAAAAAGGTGGTCCAACTCACGAATACCGGAGCAAAAAACTATCGTTGGCAGGTCATTCGTACCCGCGCCGCCTCCGTCATGGGGGATCAGCGCATCAACCCCTTTGGCATAGGCGGCGAAATCGAAATCCGCTCGGGCCTCTTCACCCAAAAGCAGCTGATCGATGCGCCGCTTCTTCATTTCGGGCTCGGCGAACACAGCGGAGTCGAGTTCGCCCGCATCGTCTGGCCCAACGGACTCATCCAGGCCGAATTCGAACTCAAGGCGGATCAGTCCGTGCTTGCCCAGCAGCGGCTCAAAGGCTCTTGCCCGTTTCTCTTCTCCTGGGATGGCCAGGGCTTGCGGTTTCTCAAGGATGTCGGCCCCATGTCGGCCGCCATCGGGGCGCACGCGGACGGAGCCGCACTGGAGTCCATCCAGCAAACGGAACAGTGGTTCCACATCCAGGGGAATCAATTGGCCCCACGCGACGGCTACTATGATCTCCGCCTCACCAATGAGTATTGGGAGACCTACTACGTCGATCGGTACTCCCTGCTCACCGTTGATCACCCCGAGGGCTCCCACGTCCATGTCGACGAACGTGTCGCCCACCATCCGGCCCCCCTGCGGGTCTACGTGACTGGCGCACCCCAACCGTTCGCAAGCGCAAAAGACGATACCGGACGCGACGTCAGCGATACGATCAACCGGCACGATGCCCGGTATCTGAATGCCGTCGGTGTTGGTCAATACCAGGGGCTCACGCGGGACCACTGGGTAGAACTGGAACTTCCCGCCGAGGCCCCGCGGCAAGGCCCGCTTTACTTGCTGGGCAGCGGCTTCATCCGGCCGTGGGACGAAACCATCACCATGGCCCGCAGCCAGGGAAATGCGCCCTCTCCGCAAGCGCTTCACATCGAGGTGCAGGACGCCAATGGCCGCTGGATAGCCGCATCGGACGATCTGGGGATTCCCGCTGGCCGATTGAAGTCCATCGTCCTCGAGATCGGCCAGCGGTTCCGCCCCGGCGCGCCGCGCCGCCTGCGGCTCCGGACCAATCTGGAGATCTACTGGGACAGTCTCTCGTGGGCGCCAGGTATTCCCGGCACGGAAGTAAAGACCATGCCCTCCGCGCTTGCACAGGCTGAACTTCGGTACCGGGGTTATTCAAGGCTTACGCAGGCTTCCCCGTTATCGCCGGAACTCCCAGAGTACGGAACTATCGTCCGGACCACCCCCCAATGGAGAGATCTGGAGGGCTACTATACACGCTACGGCGAAGTGCGGGAGTTGCTGGACTCCTCGGATGACCGCGTGGTGCTGATGAATTCCGCCGACGAATTGCGGCTTCGTTTCGCCGCCCAGCCCTCGCCTGCCGCGGGTTGGAAACGGGACTACGTTTTCATCACCGATGGCTGGATCAAGGAAGGCGACTACAACTTTCGTCTATCGAAATCGGTCCTGCCGCTGCCCCATCGCGGCATGGAAAGCTACTCTGCCCCTCTCCTGCCCTTGGAAAACGACCCAGTCTATAGGAAACATGCTTCGGATTGGCAACGGTACCACACGCGCTACGTCACCCCGAGACGCTTCACGCGGGCGCTCTGGTCCCATGCGGAGAATTGAATGGGAATAAGTGGGATAGGGCCGTGTCCTGTCGGGAAACATCCGATTCCGCTTTTAATTGCCGCAATTCGGAAGCAGTGGAAGACCGAATGTGGGTGGAAAGGAATACACGTCTGCCGCTCTGTGGCGCAGTGCAGTCGATGGATGAGCAAAATCAGGAGGAGAGCTTTCACTCCCTCCCCCCCCGTTGTGTTGATCGATTACATCACCTGCTGTACGATGCAGCAGAGGAAAAAGGCAAGTTGGTAAACTCGCCCTCGGTAGCTACCATCCACCACCCTAGCGCCAAAACCGTCAGTACCGTGCCAATGCAAAACCTTTTCGTTGTGCGCCATACGAGCTTTTCACAAATGAGTTGATCCCGCCGCATTGCGATTTGAGATGCGATAAAGGGCGAAAAATTATCTCGCAGTTCCTCGTCGGTAAAATTGTACCGACGCATATCGGCCCGGCTGAACCCTAGTCCAGCCATCGGCCCCGTGGTCATGAAATCTCTGTGCATCCGTGCACTCCCTGAATTGACAAACCGTGACGCCGCAAAGCTGCGTTCCAAGGACGGCCCATCATGGCTGCGGCTGACGCGTAAGCGTACGGTGACGGCCGTCTAGACGCGGCAGAGATGTGGGGCGAATCTGGTTGGGATGACAGCTGGAATCGTGCCGGTGCGAATAGCGGAAAAGCGCGTACGCCGCTCCAAGCAGGAACGCCGGCGGATCGTGGAGCTAACAATGGGAACCGGTGTTTCGGTCGCGCGGGTCGCGCGGGCGCACGGCGTCAACGCCAACCAGGTGTATACCTGGCGGCGGCTCTATGAAAAGGGTCTTCTCGGCCCATCTGGTAATCAGACCGCGCTCGTTCCCGTGCGAATCACCGACGCCAGCGCACCCGGCGCGCTCGCCGACACCGTGAATCGAAGCAATCGACAGCCCCCTCTGGGCGCGATTCAGATCGACTTCGCCAAAGCGCGGGTCCACATCAAGGGCACGCCGGAACCGGCCACTCTGCGCACGGTGTTGGAGTGCCTGCTCGGATGATTATCGTTCCCAGTGGGGCACAGGTCTGGCTCGCCGCCGGCATCACCGACATGCGGCGCGGATTGACCGGTCTGAGCGCGCTGGTGCAAACCGCGCTCGCCGACAATCCCTACGGCGGTCATTTGTTTGTCTTCCGTGGCCGGCGCGGCGATCTCATCAAAGTCCTGTGGTGGGACGGCGACGGTCTGTGCCTGTTCGCCAAGCGACTGGAGCGCGGAAGATTCGTTTGGCCGCGGGCCGAAAACGGTACTGTCGCACTGACCCGCGCACAGCTTTCGATGTTGCTCGAAGGCATCGATTGGCGTCGTCCGGCACGCACTGCGGAGCCGCAGCTTACTGTGTAAAAAGAGCTGTTTTATTGATGTTTTCCGGTACTTGTCATCACGGTGAAACACTGTTGTGGCATGTTTGAAACATGTCTGCCGTGGGCATACAAACACCGGATCTCAGCACTCTCGATACCGATGCGCTGAAGGATCTGGTGCTCTCGCTCCACGCGCAATTGCAGTCGCGCAACACCGAGATCGAGAACCTGAAACTGCTGATTCTCAAACTGAAGCGGATGCAGTTTGGACGGAAGTCGGAGAAGCTCGACCGGCAGATTGAGCAGTTGGAACTGCAGTTGGAAGACCTCGAAGCGACACAGGCCGCGGCCACGCCCGCCGAGCCGGAGAGTGTGCCGCAGGCCGAGAAGAAGGCCAAGCCCGCGCGCCGTCCGCTGCCGGAAGGCCTGCCGCGCGAGACCAAACGTCGCGAGCCGAAACAGAAGGCCTGCCCCGACTGTGGCGGCGCATTGCGACTGCTGGGCGAAGATGTCACGGAAGTGCTCGAGTACGTTCCGGCCAGCTTCAAAGTGATCCGGGAAGTACGGCCGAAGATGAGCTGCGGCTGCTGTTCGCGGATCGTGCAGGAACCGGCGTCGAGCCGGGCGATTGATCGCGGCGTTGCTGGCCCGGGCCTGCTAGCGAACGTACTGGTTTCCAAGTATTCCAGCCATCTGCCGCTGTACCGGCAGGCTGAGATCTTCAGCCGGTTGGGTGTCGACCTGAGCCGCTCCACGCTGGCCGATTGGGTAGGGGGCGCCAGCCGCACACTGGCTCCGCTGGTGGAAGCGATTCGGAAGCATGTTCTGGCTGCGGAGAAACTGCACGGCGATGATACGCCGGTGCCGGTGCTGGCGCCGGGCAACGGCAAAACGAATACAGGCCGGTTATGGACCTATGTGCGGGATGACCGGCCGGCGGGAGACACAAGACCGCCGGCCGTGTGGTTCGCATACTCGCCGAATCGAAAGGGAGACCATCCGCAGCAGCATCTGCGCGACTTTCATGGGATCTTGCAGGCCGACGGATACGCCGGCTTCAACAAAATCTATGAAGAAGGCTGCGTGCAGGAAGCGGCTTGCTGGGCGCATGTGCGGCGGAAGTTTTATGACCTCCAGCAAGCGCATGCCTCTCCGATTGCGGCCGAGGCGTTGAAACGGATCGGGGCGTTGTATGTGATCGAGACCGAGGTGCGTGGCCGCATACCGGACGACCGCCGGGCGGTGAGGCAGGAACGCGCCAGGCCGTTGCTGGATTCGATGTATGCGTGGCTGCAGACTACGCTCGGCAAGCTGAGCAAGAAATCGGAAGTGGCGTCAGCGATTGGGTATGCGCTCGGCCGATGGCCGGCACTGCTGCGATATTGCGACGACGGACGCATCGAGATCGATAACAATGCCGCAGAACGGGCGCTACGTGCCGTAGCCCTCGGACGCAAGAATTACCTGTTCGCCGGCTCCGATTCCGGCGGAGAACGGGCGGCGGCAATCTACAGCCTGATCGGCTCGGCGAAGCTGAGCGGGATAGACCCGGAAGCGTATCTCCGCCACGTGCTCACGCACATTGCCGACCATCCGATCAATCGCATTGATGAACTCCTCCCGTGGAATGTCTCTTTCACAGAGGCTAATCCGGCACCGACGGAGTGAGACTCAATCTCTTCGGCGAAGTGTCCACATAACGGTTTGTGGACACCTATTTCTCGACCTCAGCTTCTGCTGAGCTTGTCAATGCGGTTGCCACC
>DASTML010000008.1:0-26677 GCA_035714175.1 Bryobacteraceae bacterium
CCGGCGAGTACTTGCACGGCCACGCAGGCGGCAAGATATGAACCAGCCGCCGAAGGATGGCTACCGTCCGGTTGATAGAGTTCGATGCCATCGGCAAGTTGAAAAGCCATGCCGGCCGGGATCACGGCGGCGTTGAGTTCCTTGGCGATAGAGGCATAGGACCAGTTCAGGTGGGGCTGCTGTTCGGGGCGGCCGCGGCGCGCCCAGGTTTGCAGGAAGGCGGTGCGAGCGCCGTGGGCACGAATCTCCGTATCCCATACGCGCGCCCAGGTGTGGAAGGCGGCGGGCAGATTGATGACGGCATCCCCGTTGTGAATATGTACGCCGAGCGTGCTTTGCTCCTGGAGGACGACGACGTCCCACTTGCCGCCGCGCAAGATCGTTAGCGCCTCTGTCTCCCGGTAGAGAGCCTCCAGCGTCGCGCCGCCCAACGTGACAGAACGGGCTTCGATGGGACGGCCGCCCGCGGCGCGAGCCATGCCTTCGACGAGGCCGGCCAGATGGTGGTAGTAGGTATAGCTATTGCCGAGAAACAGCACGCGCAAAGGCGCAGCGGCCCCGTGCAGCGCCCCCATCGCCACGATCAGACTCAGCAGCCGTCGCATTGCAATTTGAGTATACGCGGGAGCGGGCGGCCGAGGGAGCTACCATCTGATCGTCCGGATGGCCCCAGGATCTATTCGCTTCTTCCTAAAAAGAACCCGGCGGTGTGTGAACCACAACCGCCGGGCTTACAGACAGAACAAAGGAGTTTATTGCGAACTACGCCTTGGCCGGATCGGGCCGTTCCGGACTGAGACCGAGCTCCAGAATAGCTTCCGCGGCGCGAGCGGCGTCGAACTTCCCTTCCCTCGCCAACTGCGACAGCGTGGCAGCCGCGATGGCCGCGGCGTTGACTTCAAAGTGCTTCCGCAGATACTCGCGGTTGTCGCTACGTCCAAAGCCATCGGTGCCCAAAGATACCAACTGACCGGGAACCCACGGCGCAATCTGATCCGGGACGATCTTCATATAGTCGGTAGCGGCAATGACCGGGAGCGTAGAGCCATTGAGCATCCAATCGAGGTAAGACATGCGCGGCGTTTCGGTGGGGTGCAACCGGTTCCAACGTTCCACTTCCAGGCAGTCCCGGCGCAGTTCGTTGTAGCTGGTAGCGCTGTACAGATCGGTGGCAACGCCGTATTTGTCGCGGAGAATCTCCTGCGCCTTGGCGGCTTCATTGAAGATCGCGCCGCTGCCGAATAACAGTGCCTGCACGTCGCCGCTTTCCGCGGCACGATACTTATAGAGACCTTTGAGAACGCCTTCGTTTACGCCCTCCGGCATGGCAGGATGAGCATAGTCATCATTGCAGATGGTGAGGTAATAGAACGCATCTTCATTCAACTCGTACATCCGCTTGATGCCGTCCTGAATGATGATCGCGATTTCGTAGGCGAACGCCGGGTCATAGGAGCGGCAGGTGGGAACGGTGCTGGAGAGGACGAGCGAGTGGCCGTCCTGGTGCTGCAAGCCTTCCCCGGAGAGTGTTGTGCGGCCGGCCGTGGCGCCGAGAAGGAAACCTTTGCCGCGCGAGTCGGCAAACGCCCAGGCCATATCACCCACACGCTGGAAGCCGAACATCGAGTAGTAGGTGTAGAACGGAATCATCGGCAGGCCGTAATTGGCATACGCCGTACCCGCCGCCGTGAACGAACCCATGGAACCAGCTTCCGTGATCCCCTCTTCCAGAATCTGGCCGCTGACCGATTCGTGATAGTAGAGGAACATGTCGGCATCTACCGGCTTGTAGAGTTGGCCCTGGCTGGCGTAGATGCCAACCTGACGGAAGAGCGAATCCATACCGAACGTACGGGCTTCGTCAGGGATAATCGGTACAACGTACTTGCCGAGTTCCGGATCTTTTAACAGGGTCGTCAGGATGCGAACGAACGCCATCGTGGTGGACAGTTCGCGGCCATTGGAGCCCTGCAGCGCGTCCTTGAAATTCTCGAGCGCGGGAGCGGCGAACGTCGCCTGTACCGGACGGCGGGCAGGCAGGTAACCGCCCAGGTCCTGGCGGCGGGCGTGCAGATATTGCATCTCCGGCGTATCGTCAGCCGGTTTCAGGAAAGTGCACTTCATCGCCTGTTCGTCGGTGATGGGCACGTTGAACCGGTTACGCACGTAGATCAGCTGATTTTCGTCCAGCTTTTTCTGCTGATGGGTGAAGTTGCGGGCTTCCCCGGCATCGCCCATTCCGTACCCTTTGATGGTCTTGGCGAGAATGACGGTGGGCCGGCCGTTGGCCTGAATAGCGCGATGGTAGGCGTTGTAGATTTTCTGCGAATCATGGCCGCCGCGGCGCAGTTGGCCGAGCTCTTCATCGCTCATATCCTTGACGAGTTCCAACAGTTCGGGATATTTACCGAAGAACTCCTGCCGGATATAGGCGCCGCCCTTCGCTTTGAAGTTCTGGAATTCGCCGTCCACACACTCTTCCATGCGCTGCACCAGCAGACCCGTCTTGTCCTTGGCGAGCAGCGCATCCCACTCCGAGCCCCACAGCAACTTGATGACGTTCCAGCCAGCTCCCCGGAACAGCCCTTCCAATTCGCGAACCACGCTGCCGTTGCCGCGAACCGGACCGTCCAACCGTTGCAGGTTACAGTTAATGATCCAAACCAGATTGTCGAGTTTCTCACTGGTGGCAATACGGATGGCACCGTAGGATTCCGGTTCATCCATTTCGCCGTCGCCCAGGTACGCCCACACGCGGCGGTCGGTCTTGGCCAGCAGACCGCGATTCTCCAGGTAACGCATGAAGCGGGCCTGGTAGATGGAGTTGATCGGCCCCAAACCCATCGAAACGGTCGGGAACTGCCAGAAGTCCTGCATCAGCCACGGATGCGGATACGAACTCAGACCCGGATGCTCCCGCAACTCATGGCGGAAATTCTCCAAATACTTCTCGTTCAGGCGGCCTTCCAGAAAGGCGCGCGAATACTGACCCGGAGAGGCGTGACCCTGGAAATAGACCAGGTCGCCCGGCTGTCCATTGATGGAAGCACGGTAAAAATGATTCTGCCCGACTTCGATCAACGTCGCCTGGGACGCGAAAGTGGCAATATGGCCGCCAATGCCCGCGTCGTACTTATTAGCGCGTACTACCATCGCCAGTGCGTTCCAACGCACCAGCGCACGCAGCCGTTTCTCGATCGCAAGATCCCCAGGATACGGGATCTCTTCTTCTTTGCCGATCGTGTTCACGTACGGACCCACCGTCGTGATCGGCGGTTCCACGCCGTTGATCGCCGCCTTTCGTACTAACGCCTCCAGAAGATACTTGGCTCTGTCCGGGCCGGCTTGATCAATGATCTGATCCAGCGCTTCCAGCCATTCGCCAGTTTCCTGCGGATCGAGATCTGCGTGGGTTTCAACCTTGAGTTTTAGCATTGTTTGCGGGTTTGTCTTCCCTGCCCGGTGAGGCAGTTGTGGATGAGTACACCCATATTCTACTATCGGCAGCGCGCGACAGGGGGGACAAAAAGCAAGAACCCCGGACCGTCGTCCGGGGTTCTTGCCATGTGCGGGAGGGATAACTTACAACAACCGGAAATTCACTTCCACCGTCGCCGCGACCGTCACCGGTTTGCCGTCTTTAAAACCAGGCCGGAACTTCCAGCGCGAGACGGCTTCAATTGCCTTTTCATCCAGGCCGAGACCAACACCGCGCACGACGCGCAGGTTCTTGGGCTTGCCATTTTCGTCCACTTCAATATAGAGCATTACCGTGCCCTGAAATTTAGCCTTGCGGGCCTCTTCGGAATACTCCGGTTCCACTTTGGACAAGACCGAAGGAGCCGACACGCCGCCGCCAATGCGGTAGGCGCCGCCGCCGATTCCGCCGCCCGAACCCGGACCGACGCCGCGTCCGGAACCCGATCCAACGCCGCCGCCCTTGCCCGAACCGATGCCGCCGCCTGATCCGGGGCCATTGGAGGGCAATTTGCCTAAACCCATCGGATCGCCGAGATTGTTGAGAGACACTTGCGGCAGGACCGCATTCGGCTGCACTTCAATCGACGGCTCCATCACCAGCTTCGGATTCTCATTCAGAACGACCGCGCTCGGCGGAACGAACTGTTTTGCTACCTTGGGCAGCTTTCCCTTGCTTGCGTCCAGGGGAGAGAGATTACCACCACCGCCGCCGCCGCCCATGGTCTGCTTCTGGGGAGCCGCCTTGGGCTGATAGGGAGCCAAATCAACGGGAGCCGTTAAATGAACGACTTCTTTTGCCACTTTCTGCACGGTCTCGTTGGTTCCAATCAGGAACAACAGCGCGATGACGCCGCCATGCACCAACAATGAGGACAAACCCGCCGTCCGTTCATTGCCGCCGGACTGGCCCCAGATATCCTTTACTGCCACAGGCTTGGAGGTCACCTCCAGCGGCGGAAGTTCCGGCGGACTGAAAAATTCCTTGACGTTGGTGATGAACTGCTGGTGCCAGGGCACCTCAGGAGCCAGCAAGCGCGCAAGGTGCAAATCGGCATCGTCCACAACATTCTGCGGATTCGGCCGTGACTCAGTTGTAGTTGGCGGAGTTGTCGTCATCGGACTGCCTGATCCCTGTTCTCTTGACGCTGCAAAATCCAGGATGGTTGCAGAATACGGAATTTCCCCACTGGATTTCTATGAAAAAGTGTAACACCTGCGGCTAGCTAATGAGTCCGCTACGGACCAGAAGCGCGTTGGGGTCCGGATCCCGCCCCATGAACTGGCGGTAGAGCGCGGCAGGATCTTCGCTATCTCCTTTGGAAAGAATCGCTTCCCGAAAGTCGCGGCCCGTTTTTTCATTGAAAACGCCCTCGTCCCTAAAGCGGCTGAACGCGTCGGCGTCTAGTACTTCGGCCCATTTATACGAGTAGTACCCTGCCGCGTAGCCGACAGGGCCTGCGAACAGGTGCGTGAAGCTGGCGATCATGGCGTGCTCTTGCGGCAACTTGGCGGCCGAAAACGCCTGCAGCAGGTTTCGCGACCAGGCGATGACGTCCCCGTCCAATTCCGGCTTGTAGCGCATATGCAGCGCGAGATCGACAAACGCAAAGCTCAACTGTCGCATCTGGCCGTTGGCGGCCCTGTACGTCCGGGCCCGCTTCATTTTTGTAAACAATTCTTGAGGAATGGGTTTGCCGGTTTCAAAGTGGCGGGCGAACAGGTCCAGCGCGGGCCGTTCCCAGCACCAGTTTTCCATGATTTGCGAAGGCAGTTCGACAAAATCCCAGGCAACATTGGTACCAGCCAAGTCGCGCACCGGGACGCGGGTGAGGGAGTGGTGCAGCAGGTGACCGAACTCGTGGAACAGGGTTTCCACGTCGCGGTGGGTCAGCAGCGCAGGCTGATCACCGATCGGCGGGGTCAGATTTCCGCACATCAGGCCCAGATGCGGGGTGAACCCGGTGGCGCTGGGGCCTCCCGTGAGAAAAGAATCCATCCATGCGCCGCCGCGCTTGTTCTCGCGCGGATACATATCCACGTAGAAGCTGGCCAAGTGCTCGGAGGTAGCCGTGTCGTGGATGTCAAAGTAGCGGACGTCTTTGTCCCAAGCCGGCATACCCATCCGCTCTGTGACGCGAATGCCGAATAGCTTGCCGGTCAACGCAAAAAGACCGTCCATGGCGCTGGAGAGAGAGAAATAGGGCCGCAGTTGTTCTTCATCGAAGTCATAGAGCGCCAACCGCTGTTTTTCGGCATAGTAGCCGATGTCCCAGGGTTCCAGTTCCACGCCGCCGGCGAAAACGCGCAACTGCTCGTTTTCTGCGTCAAAGTGGGATTGGGTTTTTCCCTGCAGATCAGAGAGGAACTGTTCGGCCGCCGCGCCAGTTTTTGCCATGCGGTCCACCAGCACCAAGTCGGCAAATTGCGAAAAGCCAAGCAAGGCGGCCTTTTCCGCGCGAAGCGCCAGAATCTGCACCACCAGTTCCCGATTGTCTTGGGAACCGCCCGCCGCGCGGGTAGCGTAGGCGCGGTAGAGGGCTTCGCGCGTCGCGCGATCATCCATGTAGGTAAGAACGGCCACGTAGGATGGTTGCTGCAGGGTAAACCGCCAACCGTCCAAATTCTTCTGCGCTGCGCTGTGCCGGGCCGCGGCAATGGCAGAGGGCGGTAGGCCGGCCAGTTTTGCCTCGTCGGTAATTACCAGCTCAAAGCTGTTGGTGGCGTCCAGCACATTTTCGGAAAAGCGGGTAGTCAATTGCGTCAGGGCCACATCGATTTCCGCCGAACGTTTCTTCGCCGCCGGTTCGAGGTCGGCGCCCGACAGCCGGAAGGCTTCCATCGTCTTCTTCAAATGGCGGGCGCGGACGCCGGTTAGCGCCTGCGCCTCTCCGGTAGCGGCATAGGCTTTCAATGCTTTCCATAGACCGTCGTGCAACCGGATGCTCGCATAGAATTCGCTGGCGTCTCCCTGCACGTTGTTATGGGCGGTGCGAAGTTCCGGATAGGTGGCTACCGACTCCAGGTGCCGCACGATGCCGAACGCCACATCCAGCGGTTCCGTGGCGTGGTCCAGCGCCCCCAGCGTGTTTTCATACGTCCGCGGCCCTTCCTGCGCCGCAATTGTTTCGATGCGCTCGCGCGCGTCGGCAATCAACTGGCGAATGCCCGGTTCCACGTGTTCGGCGCGGATCTGGTCGAACGGAATGGCAAACGGGATGGAAAGAAGCGGATTGGCGGCGGATGTGCTCACCTATCCAGCCTACCAATCACTTCAAAAAGCCGCTCCTGCCGCTGCCCGCCGCAGAGAGTGCGTCGTTGCGCGCATCGTCCAACGCCAATATACGCCGCATCAACGGAGAGAGAGCCGCCTGCGTCTCTGGCCGCAGCAGGCGTTTCTGATACTGCTGCTGCGGTTGATCGCCGCGAACGAAAAAGCCGTGCAGGGAACGCCGCGGCAAAGCCGTCCGGTTTGCCGTACCGCCGTGCCAAAGGTGTGAGTTCATGAAGATCACATCGCCCGCGCGTCCCAGTAAGACGATCTCATCCGGATGCGGCAATCGGGGATCGGCAAGCGCGTCTTGCGGAAGCTGCCCGGAACGGTGGGAACCCGGCACCAGGCGCGTAGGGCCGTTCTCCTCCGTGAAATCGTCCAACATCCAGATGGAATTGAAGACCGCATTCCCCATCGCATCAGCCGTCAAACCCATATCGCAATGCAGAGGCTGCAACCCTTGGTCACCGGGCAACGCCGCCCGGTAGTTGAGGCTTGAAAGTTTCCAGTCAGCACCCAGCACGGCCTCCGCCGCTTCCAATAGAACGGGATGCGAGACCAATCGGCGGAATGTCGCGCCCTTGTCGACCAGATTCGCCAATCGATCCGATCCGGCCTCCTTCCGAAACTCACCGCCCGCGCCGTCGCCCTCCTCATCCAGCAGCCGGCCCGTGGCGGAACAAAGTTCCGAGAGCCATTCTCCGTCCATCAAACCGCGTACGATCAGGTACCCTTGTTCCTGGAGTAAACGCTTCTCTTCTGCCGTCACGGCCAAATTGTAACGCATGGATTTTCAACGGATCCTGATTCGCGCCACGAACTGGATTGGCGACGCGGTAATGTGCATCCCCGCCATCATGGAGGTGCGCCGCCGCTTTCCGGACGCGCACATTACGCTCCTGGCCCGGCCCTGGGTCGCTGGCTTATATGACAGTTCGCTGGTGGATGACGTCATCCCGTATACCGTGGCCCGCGGGGCGAAAGACCTACCGGCGAAGTGGCGCTTGGCCAGGGAACTGCACCGGCTCCGCTTTGATTGCGCCATCCTGCTGCCGAACTCCTTCGAATCCGCGGCGCTGGTCTGGGCGGCCCGGATCCCCGTTCGCATCGGGTTCGACCGGGACGGCCGAGGCCTGCTGCTCTCCGACCCCATCACGCCTCCCAAAATGGGAGAAATCCACGCCCATCAGCGCTATTACTATTTGGAACTGCTCCGGCGCGCCGGCCTGATCGAGCGCATACCCGAAGTGGAAGCCATCCGTCTGCCCGGCATTTCGCATCTGGCCAAGCAGGGCCGCCAGTTGCTTCGTGAGCGCGACCTGGACGGCGATTGGATCGGCGTCAGTCCCGGGGCAGCCTATGGCACGGCGAAGCGCTGGCTGCCCGAGCGTTTCGCCGAAGCCGCCGTTGCGCTTGCCCGGAAGTCCGGCGCCTCCGTCGCACTTTTCGGCTCGGCCGATGAGCGTCCGCTCTGCAACGACGTACTGGCGGCCATTGCCGCCGCCGGCGTGCAAGGGCATAACTTTGCCGGGGAGACCAAACTCGAGGAGTTTATTGCGATCGCCGCGGCCTGCCTCGCGTTCTTGACGAATGACTCCGGCGCCATGCACATCGCCTCCGCGCTGGGCATCCCGACCGTAACCGTATTCGGAGCCACGGACCACGTTGCAACCGGCCCTACTGGTCCCTTGGCCCGTATCGTTCGAGAACCCGTCGAATGCAGCCCGTGCCTGCTCCGGGAGTGTCCGATCGATCACCGCTGCATGAAAGCCGTGGACGCAGACAGGGTGGTAAAGGAAGCGCTGGAACTGATTCGCCTCTCGCAGTCTTGACTTGGGCGAAAATAGGAAGAGATGCTCGACACTCGAACCAAGATTGTCCCCGCCGGGGAAGCGTTCGCGCGCCTCGCCGGACGGCCGCTCGTTGCGGCCTACTTTGACCCCTTGGTGTCTACTCACACCGCACGCCTGCGCGAGCTGGCGTCTCAGCACGGCCCGCTGGCCGTTTGTATCTGCAACCCGCCGGACCCATTGCTTCCCGCTCAGGCCCGCGCCGAACTAGCCGCCGCATGCCGGGACGTGGAATGGGTCGTCATCGGCGAAGAGGCACTGGCCCAGGCGTCTTCGATCCTCGATGAGCGGGCGGGAGACCTGGATCGCCGCACCGCCCTGTCGCGCCATGTGCACAGCCGGCAGAATGGCTGACGGCCCGCACATCCTCATAGTCCGTCTGGGCGCCTTCGGTGACGTACTGCACGCCCTGCCTGCCGCCGCGTCGCTCAAGCGGTCGATTCCCCATGCCCGGATCACCTGGGCGATTGACCCGAAATGGCAATGGCTGCTGGAAGGCAACCCCGATGTGGATCACGTCCTTCCGGTCAACCGCAAATCGGGCGATAGCATCCGGGCCGCCTGGCGCTACCTGCGTTCCAATCCCGTCCGTATTGCCGTCGATGTCCAGGGACTTCTGAAATCGGCGGCACTGGTCCGCGCCAGCCGCGCGCCGCGCCGAATCGGATTTGCGCCGCCCCATCTGCGGGAACGGGCCGCCGGCCTCTTTTACACGGAACAGATACCAGTCTCCGGCGCCCATGTTGTCGAATGGAATCTCGATCTGGCAGCGGCCGCCGGCGCAGGCGGACGAATCGCCGACTTCCCGTTGCCCGCTGGCCGGCCCGAAGGCGAACTACCGGAAACGCCCTTTGTCCTGGCTGCCCCGTTTGCCGGATGGGGGGCCAAGCAGTGGCCCCTGGAACACTACGAGGAACTTGCCGGGCTATTGCGCCAGGAAGCGGGGCTGGAACTGGTACTGAATGTGGCGCGACCGTTCCCTTCGAAGCTGCGGCAGCATGTTTCGGGCCTTGCGGGACTGCTCGACGCCACGCGGCGCGCAACGGCCGTCGTCGGCCTGGATAGCGGCCCCCTGCATCTGGCAGCCGCTATCGGCAAGCCCGGCGTCGCGTTGTTCGGCCCCACAGATCCAGCCCGCAATGGCCCCTACGGCGGGACGATCACGGTCCTTCGCGATCCGTCCGCCCCCACCACATATAAACGAATGAACGACATCTTGCCTTGCATGCGCGCTCTCACCCCGCGTATGGTATTGGAGACTCTGCAGACATGCCTCACTACCGCTTCCCGAAACCCTACGCCGACGCGGTAGCCCGGCTGCGCGTGCCCTCCGGGTTCGTGCTGTTGATCGCCTTCGCCTGGTTAAGCCGCCCGTCAGAGGAAAGTATGCTCCGCGGCGTACCGCTGTCCCTCGCCGGGCTCGCGCTCCGCGCCTGGGCCGCCGGCCATTTGGAGAAAAACCAACGGCTGGTCGACAGCGGCCCGTACGCACATACCCGCAATCCGCTCTATCTCGGTACTTTGCTTACCGCGATGGGCTTGGCCGTGGCGGCGCAATCCTGGTGGGTCGGTGGCGTCTTTGCCGCGGTTTTTCTTCTTGTTTACCTACCGGTCATGGAGTTGGAAGAGCAGCATCTGCGCCAACTCTTCCCCGCCTATAATTCGTATGCCGACCGCGTGCCGCTCCTGTTGCCCCGCTTCCCCGGCGCGGGTTCCTCCCGCCCCTTTTCCAAGGCGCTCTATTTGCGCAACGAAGAGTACCAGGCCCTGGTCGGCTTCCTTCTCGGCGTTGCCTATTTATGGTGGAGGTCCCACAATGCCATTGGACTTGGATGACCGCGGCCGCCGCTATCTCGACCGCTTCCGCCAGATTGCCTTTTCGCTCCCCGAAGTCATCGAGAGCGAATCCTTCGGCCACCCCTGGTTTCGCATCGGCGGCGGGAAAGGCAAGATGGTCTCCGTGTTCGGCTTTCACGAAGGGCACTGGACCATCAGCTTTAAGGCCGGTAAGACGGAACAAGGCATCTTCTTGCAAGATCCCCGGTTCTTCAAGACGCCGTACATTGGCCAGCACGGCTGGGTGACGCTCAAACTCCCGCACGTCAAACCCGGCTGGGAAGAAGTGGCTGAACTCCTGAAAATGAGCTATCGAAACAATGCGCCGTCCCGGCTTAAAAGCAGGGTTTAACCAGCGTCACCTTCGTATACGCCACCTGAAATCCGGCCCGTTCATAGTTTCTTTGGGACTGGCTTCCCGGCGCCGTATCGGCGGTCGCCAGGTCGCAGCCGGCCTCCGCGGCCATGGCTAACCGTGCGCGTATCATCGCCGTATGCAACCCCATCCCACGGCAAGCCGGCGCCGTGCCGTCGCACTGAAAAACGGCCAACCCGTCCCGCACGTCCAACTGCGCGCCGGCCACCGGAGCCTCTTCGCCCGGCACGCAAACGTTGCGGCAACTGGGAATCGCATATAGCGTCCGGCAGAGGTCCAGACCCATCGGAGTCACCGAACCAAAGAACGTTTCGGCCAAGGTCCGGCTCCACGCCAGCGGGTCCGCCGCTTCCTGTACAAACCCGGCCTCGGCGGCATCGGCGGGCGAGACCGCCCGCACCATTACGTTTTCAAACGTGCCGAACTCATAGCCTCGCGCGGCCAGTTGCGTCCATAGGGCGGGTTGCGCAAAAGGCGTCAACGTGAATATCACGGGCGTCATCCGCTCTGTGAAGAATTGTTCCACTTCATCCAGCGAAAACTCTGCCCCGCCCGCGCCTCGCACCTGTGTCAGCGGCGAATCTTCGTTCAGGAAGACGGCCACGCCGCTTCCGCAATCCAGGCTCGCCGCCTCTGAATCCACAAACAGCGCACGGTGTGCCTGCACGGCGTCGCGCCCAAGCGCGGCCGAGGCCCGTTCAATCCGCTCCGCAAGTGCCGCGTTCGCGTGAATCATCCCGCTTACGGAATGATCAGTTTTGACCCGATGGACTCCAGCGTGATGGCAAACGTCAGATCTTCGCCCGCCAACGGATGATTCGCGTCCAAGGTCACGCCGTCTTCTTCCAGCGCCACCACCTGCGCGACCAGATAACCGCCTGGCCCCTGCAACTGTAGTTCCTGCCCCAGTTCCAATTCCATATCTTCCGGGAACTGGTCTTTCGGGATCTTAATGACCATCTCTTCCCGCATCGGCCCATAGGCTTCCGCAGCGGGAATGGTACGCACCACGTTGCCGCCCACTTCCAACCCGGTCACGGCTGCGTCAAATCCCGGAATGACCTGGCCCTGGCCCAGCGTAAACTCCAGGGGGTCACGCCCCTCGCTCGAGTCGAACACCGTCCCATCCGATAACGTGCCCTTGTAGTGAACACGGACGAGATCTCCTGACTTGGCCGGCATGTGCAACTCTCCTTTTCGCCGGGCGGGACGCCCATCGCAGAATAGCACGGCCCTGCGCGGAAGCCCCACGCTTCCGGGAGGAAGACATCGGTCCGGGCTGGTACAATCGAGAAAAATGGCTAAAAAGCGTATTGGAATTCTTACCGGCGGCGGCGACGTCCCGGGTTTGAACTCTGTGATCAAAGGCGTCACCTACCGCGCCTACGAAGCAGGAATGGATGTGATGGGTTTTCGACGCGGCTGGGAAGGGTTGACGCACCTCAACCTGGAAGACGAAGCGTCCAAGACCGCCTATCTTCGTCCGCTTGACAGGCTGAACACTCGCACCATTGACCGCACCGGCGGCACGTATCTCCACTCCAGCCGTACCAATCCCGCCCGTATGCGGAAACTGCCCGCCTTCCTCAGCGCCAGCGAATTCCCCAGCGAATCCGTCACCAAGAAGGGCGAAACCTACCAGGCCTGGGACGTCTCCAAGCACGTCATCAAAAACCTGGAAGCGCTCGGCGTCGACACCCTGGTGGCTATTGGCGGCGACGACACGCTCAGCTACGCGCAGAAACTGCACGCGCAGGGATTTAAGGTCGTCTGCGTTCCGAAGACGATGGACAACGACGTCCGCAACACCGAATATTGCATCGGCTTCTCCACCGCCATTACCCGCGCACACGACGCCATCCAGCGCCAGCGCACGACGGTCGGCTCCCATGAGCGCGTAGGCGTCTTCCGCGTCTTCGGACGGGATGCCGGCTACACGGCTCTCTACACCGCCTACGTCACTTCCATCCGCTGCGGCATCCCCGAGTATAAGTTCGACGTCCAGAAAATGGCCGAACTGATCGCTGCGGACAAGGCCAACAACCCCTCGCAGTACGCCCTCGTTGTGCTCAGCGAAGGCGCGGCGTGGGAAGGCTACGTCGTGCAGGAGTACGGCGAACCCGACGACTACGGCCACCGGAAGAAGATGAACGTGGGCGAAGCGCTGGCCGACGAACTAAAGAAGCGCGCAAAGCTGGAATGCATCGTCAGCGACCTGACTTATGATCTCCGCGGCGGTTCGCCCGACTTCACCGACAAACTCGTCGCCACCACCTTCGGCAACATGGCCTTCGACGCCATTCTCGAAGGGAAAAGCGGCCTGATGGCGGCCATCAACGACGGCCGGTACCATATGGTGGAAATCCCCGATCCGAAGCTCGGACCACGCACCGTGGACGTGGCAACCATGTACAACACCGACCGCTACCGCCCCAACTATCAGGGCAAGGCGGGCATGCCGATCTTCCTCACCAACCCTTAAACGTGAGGACCTGGCTGCAAAAGCTCTTCGGCGAAAAGCCGGCGGTACTGACGGCGGATCTGCAACAGCGGATCCGCCGTTCGTTCGAAGAGTCCGCGGCCGACGAAGAGCACTTCCCGTCCACCATCGATCCCCGCATCCTCCACGTCCGCGTCATTCTCCAAACGTTCGGTGATCTCACAGGCAAACGTGTTCTCGATGCCGGCTGCGGCAAGGGCCGGTTCGCCCGCGTCCTGCAACAGGAGCACCCCGCCGCGCGTATTCACGCCATGGACATCGCGCTCGCCATGCTCAGGCATGTCCACGCCCCTCTGGCGCCCTGCGCCGGTTCGCTCACCTCTCTTCCCTACGCCGCCAACTCCTTCGACGCGCTCTACGCCACCGAATCGCTGGAACACGCCGTCGATATCGACCGCGCCGTCGCCGAGCTGTGCCGCGTGGTCAAGCCGGGCGGACGCATTGTGATTATTGACAAAAATAAGGATCACTGGGGCCGCCTGCAAACGCCGGAGTGGGAGCGTTGGTTCGGCCAGCGCGAACTGGAAGACAAACTGAAACAACACTGCCGCCGCGTCGAAAGCCGCCTCATCAGTTATTGGGAAGATGTGGACCCCGACGGGTTGTTCCTGGCATGGATCGCCGAACGATAACAGATAAGATATCTGTATCGTGAAAACGGCCTTGTATTTGCTGTTCGCGGTCGTGGCGCATGGCGCCGCCGGCGAAGAGTTCTTCGAAACGAAAATCCGCCCGCTCCTGATCGACCGCTGCGGCAACTGCCACGGAGACCGCGCCGCGTCCGGCCTGCGTGTCGACTCACGCGAAGCGCTTCTCCGCGGCGGCAAACATGGCCCGGCAATCGTCCCCGGCGACGCCGCGGCTTCTCTGCTCCTGCAAGCCGTCAAACAAACCCACGCCAGCCTCCGCATGCCGCCCAACGGGCCGCTGCCCGACGCCGAATCCGCCGCCATCGAAACCTGGATTCGCGACGGCGCCGCGTGGCCCGCCAACCGGCCCGCCCCCAAAATCACTACGCGTCTCTGGGGGGCGGACCCGCTGCAACCAGCGGCCGGCAGCATCGATTCTCACGTTCGCGCGGCGCTCGTCGCCAAAGGTATTCCGCCGAATCCCCGGGCGGATAATCGAACTCTTCTTCGCCGCCTGTACGCCGACCTTACCGGCGTGCCGGCCACGCCCGCGCAAGCCGAGGCATTCCTCTCCGCCCCCAACGTGCCCGCCCTGGTCGACGCTCTTCTCGCGTCCCCCCAATTTGGCGAACGCTGGGGGCGCCACTGGCTCGACGTGGCCCGTTTCGGCGAGGACGACTTCACCGGCACCCAGCCCAAGCCCTATCCCAACGCCTGGCGGTACCGGGACTGGGTTATCGAACAGTTCAATAAGGACCTCCCCTACAATACCTTCGTCAAAGCCCAGATCGCGGCCGACTTGCTTCCCGGCGACAACACGCAGTTAGTCGGCGGCCTCGGCCTGTTCGGTCTCGGTCCGTGGTACTACGGCATCACCCAACCGCCGCAGGCTCGCGCCGATGAGCGCCATGACCGCGTAGACATGGTGACCCGAGGCTTCCTCGGTCTCACCGTTGCCTGCGCCCGCTGCCACGACCACAAATACGATCCCATCCCGCAGAAGGATTACTACGCGCTGGCCGGTGTGTTCGCCAGCAGCGAATACAAAGAGTACCCGCTCGCCACACCCGCCCAGGTGGCCGCCTACGACAGCGCGCAGAAGAAGATCAAGGCCTTGGAGTTGGAAATCGAGCGGTTCGTCAACGACCAACGAGACCAGTTGACGTTGATATACGCCCGGCAGGCCGCGGACTACCTCATGGGCGGCAAAGACCTGGACCCCATCGTCGTAAAAAAGCTTAAGACGTACCTCGCAAAGCCGGAAGAGGACCACCCGTTCCTCAAAGCGTGGAACGCCGCTCCAACGCTGGAAAACGCTCGCGCTTTCCAGGAAACGCTGCTTGCCGTAATCGACCAGAAACGGGTCATGGATGAAGAGAACCGCCGGGCCGTAATCCGAGGTTCCAACCCTGCCGCCAAGCGCCGCAAGATCATTCTCCCCTTCAACTACGATTCAGAGGCCGACTTCAACCCCGGTTCGGACGTACCCGTAAAATCGCTCGACCGGGAACGGTACCAACTGTGGCAGAAATTCATCGGCCGGGCCGACGCCGTTTTCCGGATCGAAGGCGACGGAATGGAAGCACGCCTAGCCGGCGAATGGAAGCGCCACCTTTCCAACCTGCGCGCGGAATTGGACCGCGCCAAGAAGTCGTCGCCCCCAGTCTACGGCTACTTTCACGGCTTGATGGAGCACGAAGAACCCATCGATCTCGCGCTCAATAAACGGGGCAGCCCTACCGATCTCGGTGACATCGTCCCGCGCCATTTCCTAACGTGTCTGTCTGCCGGGGAACCCGCGACGCTGCAATCCGGAAGCGGACGGCTGCAACTCGCCGAGGCCATTACGAACCATCCACAGGCGGCCCGCGTCATGGCCAACCGCATCTGGGCCTGGCTCTTCGGAGCGGGGGTATCCCGCACGCCGTCCAATTTTGGCCTCATGGGAGAACGCCCCGCCAACCGCCCGCTCATCGAATATTTGGCAGCGCGGTTGAAAGAGAATGGCTTCTCCATGAAAGGACTGATCCGTGAAATCGTCCTCTCGGAAACCTACCTCGCCTCCAGCGCTTCCGCCGAAGCGGGGAACCGGCTGGACCCGGATAACCGGCTCTTCTGGCGCTCCAATCGCAAACGCCTGGATGCCGAGACCATCCGGGACTCCATCCTCGCCGCCAGCGGAGAATTGGATCGCCGTGTCGGCGGCGAGTCGGCCGATCTTTCCGATACCAATCTCCGCCGCACCGTCTATGTACGCGTCGGCCGGTACCAGCAGAACGAAACCCTTGCACTATTCGACTTCCCCAGCACCTCCATCCACGTCGAACAACGCGGCGTCACCAACGTTCCGCTGCAAAAACTCTTCTTCCTGAATTCCAGCTTCCTCCGCCTTCGCGCCGAAGCACTGTCCCAACGCCTGGAGTGCGCCTCGGCGGATGACGCCAGCCGCATCCAGTCCATCTATCGCCAACTCTTTCATCGTCCGCCGACCGAACACGAAAAGACCATCGCCGCGGCGTTTCTCGCCAAAGCCGATTGGGCCCAATATGCCCAGGTTCTCCTAAGTTCCAACGAGTTTCTCTATGTCGATTGATAGACGCCGCTTTCTCTCTCGTCTCGCCGGCGGTCTCGGAGCCGTCGCTTTGGCCGACGTCATCCGTGCCGCGGGGGATCCCTTCGCTGCCAAACCGCCCCACTTCGCTCCCAAAGCCACGCACATCATTTATCTTGTGATGAATGGCGGCATGTCGCAGGTCGATACCTTCGACCCTAAGCCCGCGTTAACGAAGTATCACGGCAAGGCAATGCCCGGCGATCAGCCAAAGACCGAACGGGTCACAGGCTCACTCATGCGATCGCCGTTCGAGTTCAAGAAGTACGGCCAAAGCGGCATCGAAGTCAGTGAGATCTTCCCCAATATCGCTCGCAACATCGACAAATTTACCGTGATCCGGTCCATGCACACCGACGTGCCCAATCACGAGCCATCGCTGTTCATGTTGAACTGCGGCGCCATTCAGCCCGGCCGTCCCTCGTTGGGTTCCTGGCTCACCTACGGCCTTGGAACGGAGAACCGCAACCTGCCCGGCTATGTCGTGTTGTGCCCAGGTACTCCTGTCGTCGGCCCGCCGCTATGGGAGTCCGCTTTTCTGCCTGCCGTTTTCCAGGGAACATTCATCAAGGCCACCGAAAAAGATCCCAAGAAGCTCGTACAGTTCCTGGATCGCGGCAACCAAGGCGCGGAAGCACAGCGGCGCCAACTGGATCTCTTGAAGGAACTCAATACGGAGCACCTCTCCGCCCGGGCCGGCGACTCCAATCTCGAAGCCGCCATCCAATCCATGGAGACCGCCTTCCGCATGCAGACGGAAGTTCCTGAGGTCTTCGATGTAGCCAAGGAGACAGAAGCCACGCGAGCCCGCTACGGCGACTCCGACTTCGGCCGCGGCTGCCTGATGGCGCTGCGTCTGGTGGAAAAAGGTGTGCGCGTCGTGCAGATTTACTACGGGAACTCCCAACCCTGGGACTCCCACGAGGATATCCAGGCCCACAAAGCCAACGCGCGACGTGCCGACCCAGCCGTGGCCGCGTTGGTCGAAGATCTTGCCGCCCGCGGACTGCTCGATGAGACGCTAGTGGTATTCGGAACCGAGTTCGGACGTACTCCTGCCGTTGAAAATTCGTCTCTCGTCAAATTGCAGAATGGGCGCGATCACAACTCGGCTGGTTATTCCATTCTGCTCGCCGGCGGCGGCGTGAAAGCCGGGTATGTCCATGGAGCTACCGATGAGTTCGGCTACCGGGCCATGGAGAAGAAGGTGCACAATCACGATTTGAACGCCACGCTGCTTCATCTCATGGGCCTCGACCACACAAAATTGACGTACTTCTATAGCGGCCGCCATTTCCGGCTGACCGATGTCCATGGAGAATTGGTAAAGGACATATTGGTTTAGAGATGCCGTCTGGTCCAGGGCGCGCTACTAGGCGCCACGCTTTGGACGGCCGCTCGATCGCGGGCCACCCATTCGTTAGCGCCCTCGAGTGGAACTAAATAGCGCCCGGCCGGGCAGATCAGTGGTTCCTTCTGCGGGTTGCGGGTTCCATCCTCTTCTGGGAAATCGACTTGGGCGCCTTGCTGATCTCGTCAACGGACCTCGCAATTCGGCCTCCCTTCTCCCGCATTTTCGGAGTTCTGGCGCGCTTCGCACTGTTAGCCATCGGGGGCGACTGGGCGCGGAAGACCACAATGTGGAGGATTGGGAAGCAATCCGCGAACAGCGCGGCCTGCGCGACAAATCGTGTGAGTTCGCCCGGAATCCGGTTATTCCGCAACAGGAGCGGCTGTACGGGCCCACGCGAGCGCCTGGTCGCGGTCCAGGAACACACGCCCCTGAACCACCAACCCATCTCGAAACGTATAGACGGCCGCAATAGCGCCGTCGCGCCACTCCGTCTCGGTCTTTAACCGCACGTGCACCGAATCGAACACAACGATCCGATCTCCCGGCACGGTGATAAATTGCTCCGGGTCACACGAGCCCTCCGCCCAAGTTGCTCTCGCCCTTGCGGCATTCGCGGCAACAGCCGGACGCCCGCGGTAGACTCCGCCGCCCGGGAGGTCGGCAGGCTCCAGCCACTCGGCATCCGGAGCAAACTCTTCCATCATTGCCGGAATATCATTCCGGTTCAGAGCGGCATAGAGCCGGCGGAGTGCCGCAGTCTCTTCGGCAAGATACGGAATTGGCTCTTTCATCTAGGCTTCCCCAACAAGCATACAGTTTGCCGCAGCCGCGCCGTAATAAACGAGTCGAGGCCAAAACAAAATGCCTCAGCGAGGCTGAGGCGTTTTGTTTTGGTTATAGAGATTAATTTGGGCGACTTCCTACTCTCCCACACACTCGCGCGTGCAGTACCATCGGGGCTGAGAGGCTTAACTTCCGTGTTCGGGATGGGAACGGGTGGGGCCCTCTCGCTAGGATCACCCAAAAGTTGAAGAACTTTTGAAGGAGGAACGAATACTGACGGGCAGGGAACAAAGCCACAAGAATTATTGTTTGATTAGCGTGCCTGTATGCACAGTAAATTTTATGGTCAAGCCGAACGGGCTATTAGTAACGGTTAGCTCAACGTATTACTACGCTTACACACCCGTCCTATCAACGTGGTAGTCTTCCACGGCCCTTATTACCTTACGGTTGGGAAATCTCATCTTGGGGAAGGTTTCGCACTTATATGCATTCAGCGCTTATCCTAACCGAACTTCGCTACACAGCTGTGCCACTGGAGTGACAACTGTATCACAAGAGGTTCGTTCAGCCCGGTCCTCTCGTACTAAGGCCAAGCCCCCTCAAATTTCCTGCGCCCACCACAGATAGGGACCGAACTGTCTCGCGACGTTCTGAACCCAGTTCACGTACCGCTTTAATAGGCGAACAGCCTAACCCTTGGGAGCTTCTACACCCCCGGGATGCGATGAACCGACATCGAGGTGCCAAACCGGAGCGTCGATGTGAACTCTTGACTCCGATCAGCCTGTTATCCCCGGCGTACCTTTTATCCGTTGAGCGATGGCCCTTCCATACAGAACCACCGGATCACTAAGTCCTGGTTTCCCACCTGCTTGACTTGTAGGTCTCGCAGTTAACCGCGTTTATGCCTTTGCACTCGTCGGTGGATTTCCAAACCACCTGAACGCAGCTTCGAGCGCCTCCGTTACAGTTTAGGAGGCGACCGCCCCAGTCAAACTACCCGCCTACCAGTGTCCCTCTCCCCGATGAGGGGAGCAGGTTAGAATCACAGATTGAACAGGGTGGTATCTCACCATTGGCTCCATCAAGTCCAAAAACCTGATATCAAAGCCTCCCACCTATCCTGCGCAGTTCAACCCATAATTCACTGATAGGGTATAGTAAAGGTGCACGGGGTCTTTCCGTCTTGTGGCGGGCATCCGGCGTCTTCACCGGAACCACAAATTCGCCGGGCGAGTTGTTAAGACAGTCGTCAGATCGTTACGCCATTCGTGCAGGTCGGAACTTACCCGACAAGGAATTTCGCTACCTTAGGACCGTTATAGTTACGGCCGCCGTTCACCGGGGCTTCAGTTCGCAGCTTCGATTGCTCTAACCACTCCCTTTAACCTTCCGGCACCGGGCAGGCGTCAGCCCCTATACGTCGTTTTAGACTTAGCAGAGACCTGTGTTTTTGTTAAACAGTCGCCTGACGCTATTCACTGCGGCCCACTTGCGTGGGCACCCCTTCTCCCGAAGTTACGGGGTTAATTTGCCTAGTTCCTGAACAACTCATCACCCGAGCGCCTGAGAATACTCATCTCGTCCACGTGTGTCCGTTTGTGGTACAGTTACCTAACTCTCCTTAGAGGATTTTCCTGGCAGACGATCTGGCGGATTTGCCTTTCCAGATCTCCCTTCACCTAGGTTTGTAACCATTTCGCCCCTAGGCTTACGGTCTGCGTCCCCCCATCGGTCTTGATCGAGTTTTGGTAGTCACGGAATATTAACCGTGTGTCCATCGGCTACGCCTGTCGGCCTCGCCTTAGGCACTGACTAACCCTGAGCGGATTAACCTTTCTCAGGAAACCTTAGACTTACGGCGACCAGGGTTCTCACCTGGTTTATCGCTACTTATGCTGGCAGAGTCTCTTCTCACCGCTCCAGCCGTCCTCACGGTCGACCTTCACTGCTGTGAGAATGCTCTCCTACCACGCAACATCCATAGATGCTGCATCCGTAACTTCGGCACTATGCTTGAGCCCCGTTGGATTGTCGGCACCGGGGTGCTCGACCAGTGAGCTATTACGCTTTCTTTAAAGGATGGCTGCTTCTAAGCCAACCTCCTGGCTGTCTCTGCCTCCCGACTTCCTTTACCACTTAGCATAGATTTGGGGGCCTTAGTTGACGGTCTGGGCTCTTCCCCTTTCGACTACGAAGCTTAGCCCTCGCAGTCTGACTCCCGTATTACACGTTCCCGGCATTCGAAGTTTGGTTGGATTCGGTAACCTGGAAAGGCCCCTAGTCCATTCAGTTCTCTACCACCGGGACGGATCATACGAGGCTAGCCCTAAAGCTATTTCGGAGAGAACGAGCTATCACGGAATTTGATTAGCCTTTCACCCCTATCCTCAGCTCATCCAAGCTGTTTTCAACCAACACTGGTTCGGACCTCCATCCGCTGTTACACGGACTTCATCCTGGCCAAGGATAGATCATCCCGCTTCGCGTCTAATCCCAGCGACTGAATCGCCCTATTCAGACTCGCTTTCGCTTCGGCTCGCTTACGCTTAACCTTGCCACTGAGATTAACTAGCCAGCTCATTATTCAATAGGCACGAGGTCAGACATTCCGCTTGCGCGGCATAGTCCTCCCACTGCTTGTAGGCATGCGGTTTCAGGTACTATTTCACTCCCCTCGCAGGGGTTCTTTTCACCTTTCCCTCACGGTACTAGTTCACTATCGGTCGCAAGAGAGTATTTAGCCTTACCGGATGGTCCCGGTAGATTCTCGCTGGGTTCCACGTGTCCCGCGATACTCAGGATCCACTAAAAAGAGGATTGCATTTTCAAATACGGGGCTGTCACCCTCTATGGCCGGCCTTTCCAGACCGTTCTTTTAACGCTTTCCTATCCTTTGTTTAACCAAGTGAGTCCACGACAATTGCTCGCCGCGCTCCCACTTGATTATTGTGGTCCTACAACCCCGGACTCTCCTTTCGAATTGTCCGGTTTGGGCTATTCCGAGTTCGCTCGCCACTACTATCGGAATCACTGTTGTTTTCTCTTCCTCCAGGTACTAAGATGGTTCACTTCCCTGGGTTTGCCTCATACACCTATGTATTCAGTGCATGATAAGCTGTGTTCTCACAGCCTGGATTTCTCCATTCGGAAATCCCCGGATCACAGATTGCTTGCATCTCCCCGAGGCTTATCGCAGCTAGCTACGTCCTTCATCGCCTTCTTGCGCCAAGGCATCCACACGCATGCCCTTAGTAGCTTGACCATAAAATTTACTCTACACACATTCACGCTACTCAGGCCCGTCTACCTTCCAGCTTTTTTCCTTCCCCTTGCGGTTCAGGTAGACGCTGGTCTCTCTGGTAGACGGAAATAAATTTGTGCTTTATTATGCCCGTCAGTATTCAATTGTCAAAGATCGTGTTCCTCGCTCGAAAAGCGCAGAAGTCATCACCGGCTCTGCTTTCGCAGTTCCGATCCTGGCTTATGGTCTCTTCTCTTGCCGCTTCTCTCTTACTGTTTTCCGCGGTCTTGGCTGTGATGGTGGGCCTGGATAGACTCGAACTATCGACCTCACCCTTATCAGGGGTGCGCTCTAGCCACCTGAGCTACAGGCCCGTGTAGGTTTCTTGCTGGTGGAGCTGATCGGGATCGAACCGACGACCTCCTGAATGCAAATCAGGCGCTCTCCCAGCTGAGCTACAGCCCCCCGAACTCTTGCGTTACGCTGGCAGGAGCGAGTAGGGGTTCTACCCGCTCCCTCTCCAGCAACGAGAGTTATCTCGTCGAGGCCAATTGGATGCCTTGCGTCCGCCGGACAAAGCCAGCGAACAGTAACCTACAGAATAATCGAGTAAATAAGGAAGCGACGATTGTGGAATAGAACGGCTGCCATTTACTAAGCCCGTTCGGGCTTGTCTTCAATGACTCTATCCACGTCCTCGTTTAGAAAGGAGGTGATCCAGCCGCAGGTTCTCCTACGGCTACCTTGTTACGACTTCACCCCAATCATGAATCATACCTTGGGCCGTGGTCTCCTTGCGGTTAACTCACAGACTTCTAGTACAATCCACTTTCGTGATGTGACGGGCGGTGTGTACAAGGCCCGGGAACGTATTCACGGCAGCATGCTGATCTGCCATTACTAGCGATTCCAGCTTCACGCAGGCGAGTTGCAGCCTGCGATCCGAACTGAGAACGGTTTTTTGCGATTAGCTTGACCTCGCGGTTTTGCAGCGCTTTGTACCGTCCATTGTAGCACGTGTGTAGCCCTGGACATAAAGGCCATGATGACTTGACGTCATCCCCACCTTCCTCCAACTTATCGCTGGCGGTCCCCTGATAGTTCCCAACTTAATGATGGCAAAACAGGGCAAGGGTTGCGCTCGTTGCGGGACTTAACCCAACATCTCACGACACGAGCTGACGACAGCCATGCAGCACCTCGACTCTACTCCCTTGCGGGATATCCGTATTTCTACGAACGTTGAAAAGCCGTTCGAGCCCAGGTAAGGTTCTTCGCGTTGCGTCGAATTAAACCACATGCTCCACCGCTTGTGCGGGCCCCCGTCAATTCCTTTGAGTTTCAGCCTTGCGACCGTACTCCCCAGGCGGCATACTTAACGCGTTAGCTCCGGCACGAACCAACTGAATGGCTCACACCAAGTATGCATCGTTTAGGGCGTGGACTACCAGGGTATCTAATCCTGTTTGCTACCCACGCTTTCGTGTCTCAGTGTCAGTAATGGTCCAGAAAGCCGTCTACACCGCAGGTGTTCCTCCTGATATCTACGCATTTCACCGCTACACCAGGAATTCCGCTTTCCTCTCCCATACTCCAGCATCGCAGTCTTCGGCGCACCCTCCCAGTTAAGCCGGGAGATTTCACACCAAACTTACGACACCACCTACACACTCTTTACGCCCAGTAATTCCGAACAACGCTTGCTGCCTACGTATTACCGCGGCTGCTGGCACGTAGTTAGCCGCAGCTTCTTCTGCAGGTACCGTCATTATCGTTCCTGCCGAAAGAGCTTTACACCCCGAAGGGCTTCATCGCTCACGCGGCGTCGCTGCATCAGGGTTTCCCCCATTGTGCAAGATTCCCCACTGCTGCCTCCCGTAGGAGTCTGGCCCGTGTTTCAGTGCCAGTGTGGCCGGGTGCCCTCTCAGGCCGGCTATCGATCTTCGGCTTGGTAGGCCTTTACCCTACCAACTACCTAATCGACCGCGGACTCCTCTCTCGGCGACTTACGCCTTTCTTCTCACGAACTTATGCGGTATTAGCCCAGGTTTCCCCAGGTTATTCCCCACCAAGAGGTAGATATCCACGTGTTACTCACCAGTGCGCCACTTTACTCAGGATTGCTCCCTTTCTCGTTCGACTTGCATGTGTTAAGCGCGCCGCCAGCGTTGATTCTGAGCCGGGATCAAACTCTCGTTTGAATCCTTTGTTTTGTGATCAGTGCCGTAGCACCAATCTACCGTCGCTCGTCAAACTCAAATTATCTGACGTGGTTACTTCAAAACATCCAATCAGTTGTCAAAGAACTGAGCTAGTACCTCAGCGAACCAGGTCTCCCCGATAGACTGCATACTAACCGGCCTCGAAAGGCTATCTAGTGTTTCAGTACTTCGCTCTCGCTCCGTACCGCATACCACCAGAATCTCGTCAATTTGTCAGAGGGTTTTGTTTTGCAAACTTCTCTCAGAAGCTCGCCTCGCGCTTTCGCGCTCGCAGCCAGGTCCTCTTATCTCCCTGTCCGCTCTCGCTGATACCTTCCGCCTCGCTCGAACCCGGTATTTCTCAGTTCGCTTCGTTCGGCCTTCTCTCAGCTCGTCGCGACGTTTTGTCCGGCGCAACTCTTTCAGAATAGCACGGGGAGATTTTTTGTCAAACTCTTTGTCTAGATTTTTTCTCTTTTTCGCATAGCACTTCACAAATGTTTCAAATCTCCAATAGAATCAACACTCTGGCGACTGGGCCCGCCGCTCGCTACACTGAAAACGATGCTGCCTGAGCCTGCCGACCCTCAAAATCCCCCCCAAACTGGCTGGCGAGCGGTCCTTCGGATCGCTTCCGGAATCGGTCTTCTTATTGTCGGCATCATAGGTCTTATCTTGCCGGTCATGCCCGGCTGGGTTTTCGTAATTCCAGGCCTGATGATCCTTGCTGACTACTTCCCTCCCGTCAAACGTTTGCTCGACTGGGCCAAGGCCAAGTACGAAGCCGTGAAACCAAAGTCCAGCTAGCCTCATGCTCAAACAAATCTCCGTCCACGGCGCCCGCCAACACAATCTGCAGAACGTGAGCGTCCAGATTCCGCGCAATTCGCTCACAGTTATCACTGGCCTCAGCGGCTCCGGTAAATCGTCCCTCGCTTTTGACACAATCTACGCCGAGGGCCAGCGCCGCTATGTGGAGACGCTCTCTCCGTATGCCCGTCAGTTTCTGGATCAGATGGAGCGGCCCGAGGTAGATTCCATCGACGGCCTCTCGCCCGCCATTTCTATCGAGCAGAAGACTACCAACCGCAGCCCGCGGTCGACAGTCGGCACAGTAACCGAAATCTACGATTACCTACGGCTTCTGTACGCCAACATCGGCGTCCCCCATTGCCCCACGTGCCACGTCCCGATCTCCGCGCAGTCCACGCAGCAGATTTTGGACCAGGTGTTAAGCCTTCGCCAGGATGAGCGGGTCATGATCCTCGCGCCGGTAGTCCGCGGTCGCAAGGGCGAATATAAGAAGGATCTTGAGAAATATTTGCGCCAAGGCTTCATGCGCGCCCGCATCGACGGTGAACTTCGCGCACTGGACGAAGATATTCCTCTGGACCGGCGTCGCAACCACACCATTGAAGTTGTAGTGGACCGACTTTTGGTAAAGCCTGGCATTGAGAAACGCCTGGAGGCCAGTATCGAAACGGCCATGAAGCTGGCCGCCGGTCTTGTGACGGTCGCGGTCGTGAATGGAGAAGAGAAGCTCTATTCCAAGTCGCTCGCCTGCCCCGAATGCGGCAATAGCGTTCCCCAGCCCGAACCTCGTAGTTTCAGCTTCAACAGTCCGTTTGGCGCCTGCGAAGCCTGCAACGGCCTCGGCAGTAAATGGACTTTCGACCCCGACAAATTCATCATTGATCCCTCAAAGCCCCTGCTCGATGGTGGCCTAGGCCCCGGCGGTTCCTCTTCAGGCATGTCGGCCCACCTCCAGGAAGCAGCCAAGCGATACAAGATTAAGATCGAAAAGCCTTTCGACTCGCTGTCCAAGGCCCACCAGGCCATCCTCATTGAGGGGGCCGATAGTTTCCCTGGCATCATCAAAATTCTCGACAACGCCTACCGGAATGCGGCCAGCAGCACCGCCGATTACTTCATGGCGTACATGTCGCCGACGGTTTGTGCGGCGTGCGACGGTCTACGTCTCAAGCCGGCCAGCCTCGCCGTCCGGGTCAAAGGCACTTCGATTGCTGATTTCACCCGGCTCCCCCTCAATCGTGCGCTGGACGCGGCCCGTTTGTGGCAACTCACCGAGCGGGAAGGTCTCATCGCCAGCAGAATCAAGGAGGAAATCGAACACCGGCTGGAGTTTCTGCTTGCCGTCGGTCTGGAATATCTCAGCCTCCACCGCTCCGCGGCTACTCTGTCGGGTGGAGAGGCCCAACGCATCCGCCTCGCCACGCAAATCGGATCAAAGCTTCGCGGGGTACTCTACGTGTTGGATGAACCATCCATCGGCCTACATCCGCGCGACAACGACCGGCTGCTCGACACCCTTTGCCAACTCCGCGATCTCGGCAACACCGTTCTCGTCGTCGAACATGATGAAGACACCATCCAACGTGCCGACTATGTGATCGATCTAGGCCCTGGCGCTGGCCGGCTGGGCGGGCATCTCGTAGCAGCCGGTACGCCGCAGCAGGTACGGGAAACCGGCGGGTCGCTGACCGGCCAATATATGAAGGGGACACGCAAGATTGAGGTC
>DASTML010000009.1:0-35109 GCA_035714175.1 Bryobacteraceae bacterium
CCTGTTGGACCCCGCATTTCCCTTCTTTGCATCCATGCGCGTTGCGGATAGTCTTCATGTGCACATTAAAGTGGAAGACACCGCGCAGCTTCCGCTCGATCAGATTCTCGCGCTGGGCACGCATGCGGAAAATGAGAGGCCTGGATACATCAAGTTTCCCTTTGCCGGCGGAATCAATTTAATCTTCTCCTCGATTCCGATCGCCGAGGAAGACCAGTTGGAGGAACCAAGGGCGGCTAAGCCGTTTGTGGACCACTTTGGGATCGATATGCGGCGCGAAACCGGCTTGGTACGTGCCCTGTTCGAAGACACGCCCGCCGTGGCGCGCCGTGCCGGCTGGCCCAGCAAATCGCAGGGTGGCCAGGGACGGCAGGTCTTCTGCTGCCATTCCATGGTGGCGGAGAAATATTGGGTCTACCCGCCTCGGGAGGGCGTTCGGTGGCCGCGTCCGCTGGAATTCGCCTATGGACCGTTGCAAATTAGCCAGGAGATGAACGGCTGCGACCTGCGGCCGATAGACCCGCGCCACCCGTCGGCCGGCGCGTTGGCGGCGTGTGCGCCAGCGGGCGCGGCCACTGCTCATTAAACTCAAAGTATCCGCTCATGCCTAGCTACTACCTCTCCGAAGATCTGGCGCGGTTCGGCGATATCGCGAAAACGAACCCCGTACTATTTGAACTCTTCCTCAAGTGGTACTCCGCCACCATGGAGCCTGGCGCCCTCGATGCCAAAACGAAGAAGCTGATTGCGTATGCCGTGGCGAATGCCATCCAGGAGCCGTACTGCATCGACTCCTACGCGTCCGCTTGCACCGACGCGGGCATCTCTCCGGAAGAGTTGGCCGAGGCGTTGAACGTCGCGGCCGTCATTCGCGGCGGCGGAACGATTGCCCACTGGGCGCAAACGTTAAATACCATCGAACGCAAAAAGTAGACGAAGGACGTGGCAGCAAGGAAGCTACTGGTGGTTGGCGCCGGCCCTGTGGGCCTGGCAGCAGCGCTTGGAGCGTCGCGCCGCGGAATGGACGTTTCCGTATTGGAACAGGGCCCCCAGGTGGGGGCCGCCATTCTGCGTTGGGGCGCTACACGCTTTTTCTCCCCCTTGTCGATGAACCTTCCGCCGGGCGCTTCCGCTGGACTTCCCGGCGATGCGATCCTCACGGGCGCCCAATTTGTGGGAGAGATTCTGGCGCCGCTGGCAGCCGCATTGGGTGAACGCGTAAGGTACAGCCACCGCGTGGCGGCCATTGGCCGCGCCGGACAGACGCGCGGCGACTACGCGCGGCATCCCCTTCGCGGCGAACGAGGGTTTCGCGTGTTGGCGGAGACGCCGGACGGCGAACAGATTTTCGAAGCGGATGCGGTCATTGATGCCTCGGGCGTCTACGGCCAGCCGGCCGCGCTCGGATGGGGCGGGCTCCCGGCGTTAGGGGAGCGTGCGGCGGGGAACCGTATCGTGCGGCATTTGGACGGGCTGGAGCCGTTGAAGGGCAAAACGGTATTACTGGCGGGCCATGGGCATTCCGCCGCGAATGCGCTAGCCAGATTGGCGGATGAGGCGCGAGTGATTTGGGCGACGCGATCTCTAAACCGGCGGCCTTGCGTGGAAGTGGCTTCGGACCCGTTGCCGGAACGTGCGGGAATAGTGGCGCGGGCCAATCAGTGGGCCATGAGTCCTCCGGCTTGGCTCACCGTGGAACGCCGGGCCATGGTGACGGCTATCCACGATTCGCCGGGGGAGATGCGAATTTCGCTCACCGGAGACAGGGTTGTCCAGGCGGACGCGATAGTGAGCCTGACCGGCTACCGGCCAGACCATTCGATTCTGCGGGAGTTGGCCATTCACATTGATCCGGCTACCGAAGGCGCTGCGGGTTTGGCGCGAGCGTTGGCCAACGTCACCGATTGCCTATCCCTCCCCGCCGTAGCCCCGGCGGATCTGGACTCCGGAGAACAGGACTTCTATCTGGCCGGCGCAAAAAGCTACGGGAGAGCCCGGACATTTTTGCTCCAAAGCGGATATGCGCAGTTGGAGATAATGTTGACGAGGCTGCAAAGCAGGTAGTGCCGGAAAAGAAAAAAGGCAGCAAAAACGCTGCCCGGACGAAAGATACTTTGGTGGACGGCATGGGATTCGAACCCACGACCCCCACGTTGCGAACGTGGTGCTCTCCCAACTGAGCTAGCCGCCCACTGACTAAATTTCAGTATACCATCAAGACCCGTTAAAATGGGGAGTTGACGGCGAATCACATGCAGGATAATCCATTGCAAGACACACTCAATAAAATGCGGACGGACTGGGACGCCCGGGCTCGCGAAAACGCGCGGTACTACGTGAACACCGCGACGGAGGAGTGGACCGACGAAACGTTCTTCGCCTCTGGAGAACAGACCGTCAACGAAGAAATTCGCACGGATATGATCAACATCTGTCAGGGGCGGGATCCGAAGCAGATGAAGGTGCTGGAAATAGGCTGCGGCGCTGGCCGTATCACGCGCGCGCTGGCCAATCTTTTTGGCGAAGTGCACGCCGTGGATGTCTCCGGCGAAATGGTGGCGCAGGCTACTCGTGCCGTCGCTCCTTTCCCGGGAGCCCACATCTATCAAAACAATGGAATGGACCTTTCCGTCATTCCAGGCGGTAACTTCGATTTTGCCTTTTCCATGATCGTCTTCCAGCACATCCCCAGCCGCGAAGTGATCGAAAACTATGTCCGTGAAGTGTCCCGGCTGCTTCGTCCGGGAGCCCTATTCAAGTTTCAGGTACAGGGCGATACCAGCATTAACTCCGCCGCTAACGACACATGGCTCGGCGTCGGCTTTTCGGACGCCGATGTGGTCGCCATGGCGGAACGTTGCGGCTTTGAACCGCGTCACCGGCACGGAGCGGGTGAGCAGTATTTTTGGCTCTGGTTCTTTAAGAAATAGCTGTCCTGGCTGACTAGCTCTCCGGCACGGAGGAACTATCCGGCGATGAGTCTCGGCGGGACGCCCAGTAATTGCGCATGCGCGCAGACACTTCCTGGCGTTCTTCCGGACTCATCGACTTACGGCCGCGTTTTCGTTTCGCAGCGACAACGGCGCCGTTAGTCCTCAAATATTGCTCAAGAGAGGCAATCACGCCCTCAATTCGTTCTTTTTCTTCGTACAGTTCACGAATGGCCTTTTGCAGGTCCATGGAAGGAGCTCCGGTAAACAAACCGGTGCCTTCCGAAACATTCGCTACGGCACCCATATTGTCTGGATTTCAACCAATATCGTAGCTGAAATCCAAACAATATGTCACAGACCAAAAGTACCGTTTTTCCGGTATACCCCTAACGGGTCAGGTAAGGCCAGTGGGGAATTAGCTTATAACCGTACTTGGCAACCAGCGCCCAGACAATTCCTCCGGCCACACTCAATACAGCCAGCAGAATTACAAATACTGACAACCAGGGGAAGCTCTTGTCATCACGGCGCAGTTCCAGTAGGTAGGCCGCAAAGACGCCCACAAAGAACAACAACACCATGGGCACGGAAAATAGCATCAGGTTGAATACGTCGGGCGTCGGCGTAATCAGCGCTGCGACAATCACAATGATCAGAATCGCGTAGCGCGAATGCTCGATCAGGAACTTGGCGGTAACAATCCGCAGCAGCGCCAGGAAGAAGATGATGATCGGCAACTCGAAGACAACGCCAATCCCGAGCGTCACGTTCACAAACAGGTCAAAATAATCGACCATGTTGATTGCCGGTTCCACATTGATGTCCCGGCCGATTCCCAGCAGGAACTCCAGGCCGAACCGGAAGGCGATGAAATACGCGAACGATCCGCCCAGCACAAACAACCCGGCCGTGCTGAGAATGACAGGTCCGGCAAACCGTCTCTCCTTGGCATAAAGCCCCGGCGCGACAAAGGACCACACCTGCCACAACACCCACGGTGAACTTAAAAAGATTGCCGCCAGCAGCGGCAGTTTCATATAGATGACCTGGAAAGCGTCCATCGGCGAGAGCTGTTTCAGCAGGGGGGAATATCCCAACGCCTTCAGCGCTTCCGCGGCAGGTTCACTAACTGCTTTCCACATCTCAGGCGCAAAGATGACGGTAATGGCAAAGGCAATGCCTATACCCATCAGCGCGGAAATAATGCGCCGGCGCAGCTCTTCCAGATGCTCCAAAAAGCTCATCCGGAGCATGCCGTCATCGTCGTCCTCTTCCTCTTTGTCGTCGGAGGATGGCGGTACGCTCCCGCCTCCTGACGAAGAAGAACTCGGCGTAGAACCGCTGGTTGTTACGGCCGTGGATGGCTCTGCGCCATAGGATTGCTGCGAATACGGATCGTCATGATGATAGTCATCGCTGTGATAGTGCGAATCGTAGTCATGGTCGGTCGTCTGCTCATAACTGACATGAGCGGACTCCGTCCCGGAAGGAGTCTGCGACTCCCCTTGATCCGGGACATGCGGCTTCTCTACAGGGTTTTCCCTGTTCTTGTCTTCCGGGACGGACATACTCACCTAGCCAATCAACTTGCGGCCGGTTTCGCGGTATCCGCGGGCTTGGAGCCCTGCGCTACCGTTCCCTCCGGTGCGTGCGCCGCAACGGGTTTCGCAGCCTCGGCCGGCGCTGCCGCCGGTTCGGTTTTGCTTGCTGTTGCGGTCGTTTGTTCAGCGCCCTGAGTTGCGGGTTCGCCTACAGTTGTGGATGGGGTTGCCGTCGATTCAGCCGTACCGGAGTCGTAAGCTCCGTAATCGTAATACGACGAATCATCGTAGTTATGGATTTGATCGTGGTACTCTTGCGCTGCCTGCTTGATCGGTTCCGTTTCCTTCTCGATCTGCTGCATCTCGCGGTCCCAAGTCGATTTCAATTCCGACGACGCTCGACGGAACTCGCCCATCGCTTTGGCCACAGTTTTCCCCAGCTCCGGTAACTTCTTGGGGCCGAAGATCAGCAAGGCCAGGAGAAAAATGATGATCATCTCCTGTGTTCCTAGCGTGCCCATGTAATGGAACGACCTCCCGTGCGGTAAAGTTCAAGCTCAGGATATCACAGCGCTACATGGAAACCCTCTATGCCGCCGCCGATCTCACCGGAGCCCACATCGCCGTTGCCCTGGGAACGGCTGCGGGAATTCTCCGATTTACAGGAAAATCCCCATTTCCTGTCCATTCGTCTCCGGACGCCATCGTAGATGCCATCGGATCGCTGATCGAGAAGTTATCGACGCGCGCCGGCCGTCGCCCTGCTGCTTTGGGTGTGGCCATGCCGGACGGAGTGGACGCCGCCGTCGGCGGCTTTTTGGAGCACAGCCTGCGGCTGTCCGTCCTCACAGCCCCGCAACTCCAATGCGCGGCGCTCGGCGAACTGCTTTACGGGCACGGCCGCGAATACGGAACCTTCGGTATATATATGTTGGACGCCCGCATTGGCGGCATCCTGGTGTTCGATGGTCAAACTCGCCAAGGCGGCGACTGGGGCCATCAAACCGTCCATCCGGCAGGCCCCGTCTGCTTTTGCGGCAACAACGGCTGCCTGAATCTCTTTGCGGGCGGCGATGCAATCGCTAAGAATGCCGGTTACCCCGCCGTTCCCGCTGCCGCTGCCGCCGCGCGCCACGCGGAACCCCGCGCCGCCGCCGCTTTCCAGGAAGCCGCGTACTACCTCGGTATTGCCGCCGCGAATCTCGTCGTCACGGTTCGCCCACAAGCGCTTCTCTTTGCCGGGCCGCTGGCGGAACATGCCGACCTCCTGCTCCTCCCGGTTCGCGCGGCCATCAATGAACGGGTCCGCGGCGTCGCGGCCCAGGAAGTCTCGGTCCGCCGCGCCGCGACCGCCGCCAACGCCGTTCTGCTGGGCGCACTGGCGCTCTGTGCGCCTTCCCCTGGTCCTCAGCCGGTGTTACCCTAGTCCGTCAAATGGTGACTCGCCGCTCCGCGCTTTTGCTTTCCGCCGCCGCCCTGGCCCAACCCAAACGCGAAGAACTCTGCTTCCTTTCCGCTATCGAACTGCAGCGTCGTCTGCGCGCCCGGCAACTGTCGGCAACGGAACTCCTGGAGGCGCACTTGCGGCAGATCGCCAAGGCGAATGCGAAATGCAACGCCATCGTTACTCTCGTGGAGGACCAGGCCCGCGCTACGGCCGCTCGGGCTGATGAGGCCGCGGCCAAGGGCAAGTTCCTCGGTCCTCTCCACGGTTTGCCCATTGCTCACAAAGATCTGCAGGAAACCAAAGGTATTCGGACCACATTCGGCTCTCCGCTTTTTCGAGACAACATTCCCACCCGCGATACCCTGCTGATCGAGCGCATCCGCGCCGCCGGAGCCGTCACCCTCGGAAAAACCAATACGCCGGAGTTCGGCGCGGGATCCCAAACGTTCAATCCGGTTTTTGGAGCCACCAGGAATCCTTACGACCTCTCCAAAACCTGCGGCGGTTCCTCCGGCGGAGCCGCTGCCGCGCTCGCGGCCCGGATGTTGCCGATTGCGGACGGTAGCGACACCGGGGGGTCTCTCCGCAACCCGGCCGCCTTCTGCGGCGTGGTAGGATTCCGTCCGTCGCCTGGCCGGGTACCGTCCGGTCCAAACTGGAATCCGTTAAGCGTAGTCGGTCCCATGGCGCGCAGTGTGGCCGATACCGCCTTGCTTCTCTCCGCCATTGCCGGCCCAGATCCCCGCTATCCGCTCAGCCTGCCGGAGCCCGGAGCCCGTTTCGGCCTGCCGCTCGACCGCCTCGGCCGCGGCGTGCGAGTGGCGTGGGGAGCCAACCTCCTGGGCCTGCCCTTCCACCGCGACGTCAGGAAGGTGTTCTTCGAGCAGCGTAAAGTCTTTGAGTTGCTTGGCTGCCAGATGGCGGACGCCGAGCCGGACCTCACCGACGCCGATGACATCTTCAAAGTTTTCCGGGCCCTGGGCTTCTACCAGCAACACGCCGAAAAGGTCGCCCGCCACCGGGACTCCATCAAATCGACTGTGTTGGAGGAGGTCGATCGCGGCGCTGCTCTGAAACCGGCTGATATCGTCCGTGCCGACGCCGCACGCACCCGTTTGCACATCCGTGTCGGCGAATTTTTCGCTCGCCATGACTATTTCGTCCTCCCCACCACCCAGGTTGCCGCTTTTGATGTCGACCAACCCTATATCCGGGAGATTGAGGGCGTGTCCATGGGCAGTTACATCGATTGGATGCGGTCCTGCTACTACATCACCGTCATGGCGGTCCCCGCCATCAGTCTGCCGTGCGGCTTCACGCCGGACGGGTTGCCTGTTGGACTCCAAATTGTCGGCAAGCCGAAGGACGACGGAGGGGTACTACAATTGGCGCACGCTTTTGAGAAGGCCCGGAACCTCGGGCGCATCCCGGAGATTGCCGGGTAGCGTTTACCAGACGTGCGTCGCAAGAATGGTGGGAGGGCTGGGTGTATCGCCGATCACGCGTGTTTCCAGCAGCACCTGGACATTCTTTGTTTCCCACCCGGGCGGCGCAATCTTTGCAAATTGCTCCCAGTTGCGTTCGTTGGTCGCAAAATCCGCCGCCACACGCGTGCCCAGGCCGGAAATGCCGCCAATCGCAATCACCTTCCGGTCCTGCTGCGGGTCGAGCAGACGGGTGACCAGAGCGTAGTCCACCGGCATGCGGGAATGAGGATATAAGCCATGGACCTCCCTCGCGGCGCCGGGATTCTTCGCGTCCTTTACAAGATAGGCGGCGCCATTCTCGATTGCTTCAAAGCTAAAACGCAAATTTTGCGTCAGGGCAATGGTCCAGGGATTGGAAAACATCCCGATCACCACTAACGGTTGGTGGCGTACCTGTTCGAATGACAACTCATCGGCGACGTGCACCTGAAACTCTTTGCCTGCAACAGCCAGCAGCCGGCTGACGTCGACAATGGCATGTACGGTCGGCCAGGAAGTCTGCGCTTGCCGGCTGAACGCCAGTTCATCCACCCGGATCGTCGTCTCCGGAGCCGCTCCGCGCCGCACCACTTCCAGCAGGTTGTTGTTCCTCAGTGATAACGCCGGACCTCCGCTGGTGCAGACCACAATCGGAGCCGCTGTCGTTACCAAAGGCGCCCAAAACTCATCCAACGGCGAGAGCCCGGAGGCCATTTTCCATGCCCCCGCCCCCACCGCGGCGGCTCCCAGGCAACCAAGGACTATCCGCCGGCTCGGTCCCGGCCGAAGCGCTTTGGCCGGAATCGGAGGCACGGATACGATGGTCTCCTCTGCCAACTCTTCCCAATGGAAAACAGGAACGTAGGAACCGGTCGGCAGTTCGATCCGTACCAGATCCTCCTGCCTGTTCTGGTAATACTTCGCCAGCCGCCGCCGAACCTCGGTCGCCTTCACGCGAACAATGGAATCCCCCGCCGTCTCAAAACCCGGGGCTCGTCCAAACACCTCCGCCCCAATCACGCGCTCTTTCAAAGACTCCTGCCGTCCGGCAAGCGTCGCGTCCACGACGTAGGTCAAAAACGACTGGCATTTGTGGCTCGCCCGGAACTCCGGACTCGCCATCACCTCAGCCAGGGCGGCGCGCACAGCCACCTCCATGGCAGACGAAATCGGACTAGACTGAACCGGTGCAACGCCCACTGTATACAACTCCCGTGGGGGGAGCATATCAAGTCCCATAACCGTATGCAACCGTTACGGCCTCCGCTAAGTTATTAAAAATATGAGGAAAACCCTTCCCGGCCCTTTGACCGTATCGCAGTAGTATTTTTTGGCTATTGGGGCCATACTCATAAAGTTATGTTTACGATTCCCAGACGAATACTCTCCGTCGCCGGGATGTTCCTGCTGCCGATCCTGCTCCTGCACGGGCAGGGCAACCTCGGCGGCTTGAACGGAACGGTGGTGGATACCTCTGGCGCCTCCGTCCCTGGCGCCCGCGTTACCCTCAAGAGCCAAGCCACGAATCAGGTGGTCACCACAGAGTCCACCGACTCCGGATTCGTGTTCCGCGGTCTCACTCCCGGCGTTTACCACCTCGAGGTGGAGAAAACCGGGTTTAAGAAGGTTGTCCGGGAATCCCTATCGATCCTCACTGCAACACAAGCCGACGTCACCGTAACTATGGAAGTCGGCAACACGGCCGAAGCCGTCACGGTCTCGGCCGACACCATCGCCCTGCAAACCTCTTCCCCGGAAGTCTCCACCGTCCTTCAGCGGCAGACGCTTCTGGACCTTCCCATCCAGATCGGGTCTGGCGCGTCGACCACCGGAGCCTCCGGCCGCCGCCAACCCGAAACCTTCATCTTCCTCACCCCCGGCGTCGTCGGTACCCAGTGGGGCAAGAGCATCAACGGCAGCCCGGAATTCGGCCAGGAAATCCTGATCGACGGCATCTCCGCCCAGCTCTCCTCCAACCCCGGCTTCTTGGCGCAGTCCTCGCCGCCCTACGAGAGCATCGAAGAGTTCAAGGTGCAGAACACCCTCTTCCCCGCCGAGTTCGGTCGCGGTTTCGGCGTCATCAACTATACGCTTCGGTCCGGCACCAACCGCTTCCATGGCGGAGCGTTCGAATTCCTCCGCAACGATAAATTGGACGCGCGGCCCTTCTTCAATGCCACCCGCCCCATCGTTCGGTTCAATGAGTACGGCGGCAACTTCGGGGGGCCGATCATCATCCCGAAACTCTACAACGGCAAAGACAAGACGTTTTTCAACTTCAACTACACCGGCCTGCGCAATTCCCCGCCGCTCCCCGGCAACCTGGTCAGCATGCCCACCGCCGACTTCCTGAACGGCAACTTCTCCCGCCACGTGGACTCGGCTGGTGCCCTGCTGCCGATTTTTGACCCCGCCACCACCCTGGCCGATGGTACGCGCACGCCGTTCCCGGGCAATATCATTCCCGCGAACCGTTTCTCCCGCGTCGCCCGCAACACGGCGGCGCTGCTCCCCGCTCCGGATCTCCCGGGCTACTTCAACAACTATCTCGCTCGCAACGCCAACCCGGTCGAAGACGACATCTGGTCGCTGAAAGTGGACCACCTTCTCTCCTCCCGCCAGCGCGTCAGCTATGTCATGTGGCGCTCGCTGAACGATCAGTACGTCAATTCCGTGCTCGGCCGTTCCGGCGGACCCCTCGGTCCCTGGTTCCTCGGAAACACGAAGGGCAGCAACTACCGCGGCAACTACGATTTCACCGCGACGCCCTCCGTGCTGATCCACATCGGCTACGGCTACACGAAGTCCAATCCCACTCGCCGTCTGGACGATCGCAAGGGCAACGAGATCATCCAGCTTCCCGGCATCCCGCGCGACAATCCTGGTTTCCCCACCTTCAATATCAACAACACCTACGGCGGCATCGAAATCGGCAACTCCGCCCAGCAGCCGAACGACCCGTCGGCCAACATCAGCCATGCCATGGTCGCCAGCCTCTCCTGGGTGAAGAACCGGCACCAGCTGAAGTTCGGTGGCGAAGGCCGCCTCATGAAGTTCGTCAACTTCGCCGGCACGCAGAACGGTGGCCTCAGCGGCGCTTACACCTTCAGCAACCTCTCCACTTCGTCTCTCACCGATCCTCGTTTCAACCAGCTCGGCAACGCCTGGGCCAGCTTCCTGCTCGGAGAAGTCTTCTCCGGCCAGCGCTTCTTCCCGATGGGCGAACGCACGGTGCAGAACGAGTTCTATGCCTACTACGTGGATGATGTGTGGCGCGTCAACAACAAGTTGACTGTCACGCTTGGCTTCCGCCACGAAATTCCCACCACCGTTCGCGATATCGATGGCCGTCAGTCCGGCTTTGATCCGTCTCTCGCCAATCCGGGAGCCGGCGGCCGCGCGGGCGCGTTGGCCTTCTTCGGAGACCGCATCGTCGGTAACTACTACGGCCAGATCGCACCCCGCGTCGGCATTGCCTACACGGTTACGCCGAAGACAGTCATCCGCACCGGCTTTGGTATCTTCTACTCGCCGGGCAACGCCACGCAGATCGGCCAGTTCCCCGGCCGCTATAACGCTGGCTTCACCTTCCCCCAGTCGTTCCCGAACACCTCCAATGGCCGTGTGCCCGCGTTCAATATGGACCAGGGCGTGCCCGCCTTCACTGGCACCCTGCCCAACAAGGACGCCACGCTGCTCAACGGTGCTTCCATCGACTACATGAACCCTGGCGCAAACAAGGCCGGCTACACCAACAGCTGGACCTTCAATATCCAGCGCGAACTGCCCGGCAGCTTCCTGCTCGATTTGGGCTATGTCGGCTCCCGCAGCCTTCGTCTGCCCTCCGGCCTGGAGAACCTGAACCAGGTCGATATCAGCCGCCTGGCCCTGGGCAACACGCTGAACTCGGACATCAACTCCGCCGCTGCCGTCGCCGCCGGCATTCCGTTGCCCTACGCCGGCTTCACGGGTTCCGTCGCGCAGGCGCTGCGGCCCTACCCGCAGTACACGGGCATCAGCAACCTCGCGCAGCCCACCGGTTTCAGCAACTACCACTCCCTGCAGACCCGCTTGCAGCGCCGGTACTCCAACGGCCTCTCGCTCCTGCTCTCCTACACGCTCTCGAAGACCTTGGTCCACGGCGCGGGCTACTCCAACCGCGAAATCGACGCGGCCGGCAGCCCGCCCCTCGATACCCGCAACCGCGATCTCGAAAAGCGTCTCGCCTCCTTTGACCGCAAGCACGTGGCCATCGTGAGCTGGACCTACGAACTGCCCTTCGGCAAAGGCAAGAAGTTCCTCGGCAACTCCCGCGCGCTCGACCTCCTGGTCGGCGGCTGGCAGTTGAACGGGATTCATAACTTCCGCACCGGCGCCCCGGTCTTCATCGGCGGCGGCGGCGTGATCCCGCTCTTCAACGGCGGCAACCGTCCCAATATCGTCAATACCAACTTCGATACCGGCGTCTCCGGCAGCGACTATGATCCGGGCAACGCCGCTCTCCAGCGCAAGCTCGATATCAACGCCTGGGCGCAACCGGCTGCCTTCACCCTCGGCAACGCGGCGCCTAGCTATAACATGCTGCGCGCCTATGGCTCGATCTCGGAAGATTTCAGCATTCAGAAAAACTTCCACCTTTTCGAGTCTCATCAGTTGCAGTTCCGTACCGAAATGTTCAACGCCTTCAACCGCGTGAACTGGGGTTCGCCGGCCGCCAACCTCAATGCCCCGGCTAACTTCGGCCGCATCACATCTACTGACCCGCCTCGCAGCATCCAGATGGCGTTGAAGTATATGTTCTAAGCCGGCAACAACAACCAAGCAGTTAGAAAAGACCTCCCGCAAGGGAGGTCTTTTCTTTGTATACTTCCTCCGCTTAGGTTACATCCACCTAGGGCTGTAGAAACAAAGTTTTCTTCGGGAGGGGATCATGCTCCGTTGTCTTTGTCTCTTCGCATTCTGTGCCGGGTTGTCGCTTCTTGCACAGGAAGTTCGTGCCACTGTCACTGGCACTGTTACCGATCCACAGGGCGCCGTTGTCGTAGGCGCTCGTATCACCGCTCGTAACTTGGGAACCGGAGCTATCGCCGAGGTCACAACGAACGAAACCGGTCTGTACGTTGCTCCGTTTTTACCCATCGGCCGCTATCAGCTCACCGTAGCCATGGCCGGGTTCAAGGGCGCCGTTGTTGACGCTCTCGAACTCCGCGTCGGCGATCGTGTCCAACTCAATTTCACCCTGGAAGTCGGCGCCGCCGCCGAAACCATCACGGTCTCCGGAGAAACGGTTCTCCTCGATACCGCCACCTCCTCCAACGGACAGGTCATTGACTCCGCCAAGGTCAAGGATCTCCCCCTTCTTGGCCGCAATCCCTTTTTGCTCGCCGCCGTCTCCAGCGGCGTCCAGTACTCGCCCACGCGCGGCTCCCGCTCCAACCGGCCTTTCGATAACGGCGGCATGGACAGCTTTTCCATCAACGGCGGCAGGCAGACCACCAACGAATTTCTGCTCGATGGCGTGCCCGACACCAATACCGAAACCACCTCGCCCTCCAACCTCTCCTTCGTCCCCTCTCCGGACGCCACCGAAGAGTTCAAGGTGCAAACCAACACCTACGACGCGCAGTACGGACGCACCGGCGGCGGCGTAGTCAATGTCTCGCTGAAGGCCGGAACCAATGACCTGCACAGCGTTCTCTACTACTACCTCCGCAACGACAAGTTGAATGCCAATGCCTACGAAACCAACGCCGCCGGCCTCCCGCGCAGCCCCTTCCGCTGGAGCCAGCCCGGCCTTGTTGTCAACGGCCCCGTCGTCATCCCAAAGCTCTACAACGGCAAGGACCGTACGTTCTTCATGTTCTCTTGGGAAAAGATCAAATCAGCCATTCCTCTCCCGCAGAACCAGACCGTACCCACCAACGAACAGCGTGCCGGTGACTTCTCCCGTACCGTGCAGGCCAACGGCCAGCCCATTCTGATTTATGATCCGCTGACCACCGCCGCCAACGGAGCCAACTACTCCCGCCAGCCCTTCGCCGGCAACCGGATCCCCTCCGCGCGCTTCGATCCCGTGGCCGCCAATCTCCTGAAGTACATCCCGCTGTCGAACCAAATCGGCAACGCGCAGGGCTTCTTCAACATGATCTCCAGCCCCAATCCGGTCTCGGACGAATACGACCAGTTTGCCATTCGCATTGACCAGCAGATCACCAGCAAGCACCGCTTCTTCTCCCGCTACATCCGCGGCAACCGGCATGAGACCAACAGCTTTGCCGGCTTTGAGAAACCGGCCTCGCCCTGGTATCAGCACTGGCGCATCAACCAGGGCGGCAACATCGATATCACGTCCACCCTCGGTCCCACGCTCGTCTCCAGCTTCCGTATGGGCTATATCCGGCACCAGTTCGCCATCCAGCAATACGCCGAAGGTTTCGATCCGTCCACCCTCGGTTTCCCCGCGTCGGCCGTTGGCTCCCTGCCGCGCAAATTCTTCCCGCGTATCGACTACACGGATTACACCGCCTTCGGCCCGCAACGTTCCACCGGTTCGGAGTTCACGTTCTCCGACACCTGGTCCATGGCCGAAACACTGTCCAAGGTCTATCGTTCCCACTCCTTCAAATTCGGGTTCGAGGGCCGCCAGATGTTCAACAATCAGGACCGCCCCACCTCCTCGTTCGCCCGCTTCAACTTCCGCCGGAACTTCACGCAGGCGGACCCCCTGCGTGCCGACGCGGCCAGCGGCAACGCCTTTGCCTCGCTTCTCCTCGGCGTGGCGGAATCCGGCGAATCCGTTCGCCAACCCGCGCTCGCCTACGGCAATCGTTACTACGTTCTCTTCTTCCAGGACGATTGGAAAGTCAACAGTCGCCTCACGCTCAACCTCGGCCTCCGCTGGGACTACGAAACGCCCCAAACCGAACGGTTCAATCAACAGAATCGTGGCTTCGACACCTCGTCCGCCTCCCCGCTCCAGGTGCCCGGCCTGCAACTGAAAGGAGGGTTGCTCTTCACGGATGAAAATAACCGTCTGCCGTTCATCACGGATCGCAACAACTTCCAGCACCGCATCGGCGCCGCCTACCAGGTTGCCCGTTCCACGGTCTTCCGCGGCGGCTACGGCATCTCGTACCTGCCGACGTTCGACACGGGTTTCAACAATGGCTTCGCCGTCACCACCGCCATGGTCACCTCCACCGATGGCGGTCTCACCCCGGCCAACTACCTGCGCAATCCCTTCCCGGACGGCTACCAGCCCGTGGCCGGCCGTTCGCTGGGTCTCGGGACACTTCTCGGGCAAGGGTTCTCGTACGGCTACAACGGCCGCGAGATTCCCTATGTGCACCAGTTCTCCGCCGGCTTCCAACATGAACTGCCCGGCCGTGTCCTCGTGGATCTCTCTTACTCCGGGTCCCGTTCCCGCGCTTTGCAAACGCTCAAGGGCGTCAATGAGATTTCAGCGGAACAGTTCAATCTCGGCAGCGCCGCGCTTCTGGAGCAGGTGCCCAATCCCTTGGCTGGCCGCCTGCCCGGTTCGGCATTTAACGGAGCCACCGTGCCCCGGCAACAACTCCTGCGCCCCTTCCCGCAGTTCGCCGGCATCACGCAGGATCGCCACACCATCGGCTGGTCGAATTACAACTCGCTCCAGCTGCGCGTCGAAAAGCGCATGAGCCGTGGCGTCCACATGCTGCTCAGCTACACCTTCGCCAAATCCATCGAAGCCGTCAACTATCTCAACCCGCAAGATCAGTTTGGCCAGTTGGCAAGCGTGCTCACGTCGGTCGATTCGCCGCAGCGTGCCGTCATCAGCGGCGGCTGGGATCTGCCCTTCTTCAAGCAGGGCCGCGGGTTCACCCGCCAGGTCCTGGGCGGCTGGCAACTCTCCGGCATCGTCACCATCCAGTCCGGCATCCCCATCGGCACGCCCTCCGGCGTGTTTGCCACGGGCGCCGAGGCTCGCCTTCCGGACGACCAGCGCAGCCGCGCCCGCTGGTTCAACACCTGTACGCTCGCCCTTAACGGAGCAAGGCAGAACTGCGCCAGCGCCACGGAACCGGTGGCCTTCACCGTACAACCACCCTTCACGCTGCGCACACTCTCCACCCGCTTCGCCAACATCCGGGATCTCCGTCCCATGAATGTGGACCTTTCCATCTTCAAGCGTTTCATCCTCACCGAACGCCTGAACCTGGAGTTCCGCGCCGAATCCTTCAACATGACCAATACGCCCTGGTTCGGCGCGCCGAACCTCACCGCGGGCGGAGCCGCCTTCGGCACCGTCGCGCCCTCGCAGGCCAACGATCCGCGCAACATTCAATTCGCCTTGCGCTTGTCGTTCTAAAATAGCCGGGCAGGGCGGCTTTACCCCCGTCCTGCCCGGCTATACTCTTGTAGATCCGGCTCGCCCAATGCCCCTTCCCGCTCTCGTCCTCCTCGCGCAAATGCTCACGCCCGATATCGCTTCCCGCCTTGCCGAACTGCCCCTGCGCTGCATCCAACAGGAGTACCCCAATAAGACCGCGCACACCATCGAAAGCGCCGCCGACGCGCGCTTGTCGCCCCGCCAGTTGCACCCCGCCTTTTACGGTTGCTTCGATTGGCATTCCAGCGTGCACGGCCACTGGATGCTCGTCCGTATTCTGAAATCAGCGAAGGGTCTGGAAAAGGAGCGGCAGATTCGCGAGGTCCTCGCCGCCAGCTTTCGCGACGAAGCCATCCGTGGGGAGTTGCTCTACTTCCAAACCTATAAGCTCGCCAAAAATTTCGAACGAACCTATGGCTGGGCCTGGCTGCTCAAACTCGATGAGGAACTGCGCACCTGGGACGACCCGCAGGGACGCGAGTGGGCGGCCAGTCTCCGTCCGCTCACGGACTTCATCGTCCAACTCTGGTCCGCCTACCTACCCAAGCAAACCTATCCCAACCGTACCGGTGTCCATCCCAATACCGCCTTCGGTCTCGTCTTCGCGCTCGATTGGGCTCGCGCCGCCCAAAACGCCCGTTTCGAAAAACAGATCCTCCAGCGCAGTCGCGATTACTACCTCAACAACCACGCGGTCACCGCCACCCAGGAGCCGGACGGTACGGACTTCCTCTCGCCCAGTCTCGAAGCGGCGGATCTCATGCGCCGCGTCCTTCCCCCCGCCGAATACCCCGTCTGGTTCAATCGCTACGTCTCCGCCGCCGGTCTGGCCAATCTCACCAAGGCGCCCGAAGTCTCGGACCGTGGCGACTACCAGATCGTCCATCTGGACGGTCTCTACCTCAGCCGCGCCTGGTGTTTGTACGGCATCGCCAACGCCCTGCCGCGTCAGTCGATTCGCGCTAAGACCATGCGCGCCGCCGCGCGCAAACTGCTCGATACCGCTCTTCCGCATGTCACCGCTGGCAACTACGGCGGGGAACATTGGCTGGCCTCGTTCGCCGTCTACGCACTCAGTCAAGCTCACGAATAAAAGGAGCCCATCCATGGGATTGAAACCACGCCTTACCCGCCGTCAGGTTCTCGCCTCCATTCCGTTCGTCTCCACCGGAACGTTGCTTGCCCCCCTCCACGCACAGCGCCCGGATAGCTCGGCCCCCGCCGTCATTCGCGGCAAGATCACGGATGCTAGCGGCAACCCGGTCTTCGCCAAGCTCCGCGTCGTGGAATCGAACACCGGCCAGGTCTACATGCCGGCCAATTCCATCCGGACCATGCCGGATCGCCGCCACTACTTTTACGCGCGCGGCGAATACGAAATCGCGGTACCCGCCGGCCGCTACCGGATCGAAGCCGTGCGCGGCATCTGTCACGAAACGGCGGTCGATTTCACCGAGGTGGGCAGCGGCATCCGTCATCAGGTCGATCTGAAAATCGAGCCGCTCAAGGACCTCAAAACCCAGGGCTGGTACTCCGGCAATACCCACACGCACTACCATCTGGCCATCGACGAAAATCCCGACGACCGGATCCGCATGGTCCCTCCCGCCGAGGATCTGGACGTCAGCATCCTCAGCTATCTCGTTCGTACCGATTCGCCCTACATCACCAACCGCTACCCCGTCGGCCGCCTGCCCCAGTTCTCCGGCAACGGCACCATCATGGATATGGGCGAAGAGGCCCGCAACAATCGCAAATTTGCCGATTTCGGCTACGGCCACGTGTTGTTTTTGAATATCCCCCGCTCCATAGAACCCGTCTCCACTGGCCTTTTGAGCAACACGCGCAACGCGCCCGACTACCCCACGCTTTCGCCTCTCTGCGCGCAAGCCAAACAGATGGGCGGTACCACCGTCTGGTGTCACAACGGCAGCGGTATTGAAGTGCCGGTCGCCGCGGGTCTCGGGCTGGTCGATGCCTACAACGTCGCCGATGGCCTCGCCGCGGACTATGCCCGCTACTACACCCTGCTCAACTGCGGCTTCCGTATCGCCGCCTCCAGCGGTACCGATTGGTGGATCTACGATCACAACCGCGTCTTCGTCCAGGTCGAAGGCCCGTTCAACTACGACTCCTGGATAGCCGGCCTCCGCGCAGGCCGAACCTTTGTCAGCAACGGTCCGCTGTTGGAGTTCACTGTCGATGGCCGTGGTCCCGGCGCAGAAGTCGTCCCCGCGCGCGGCCGGGTCCGCGTCAAGGCTCATGGCCTGTCGCGCATTCCGTTTGAGCGGATAGAGATCGTGCAGGACGGGCGTGTCGTGGCCGATCAACTTGCCGTCGCCGGAAGGGAAGTACACCTGGAGCGGGAGTTCGAAGTGGAGGAGGGCGGTTGGATCGCGGCCCGCATCAGCGGGCCGGAGAAGACCTACGCCGGCTTCCCGGTATTCGCGCATACCGGCCCCGTCTATTTGCGCGTTCCCGATACGCCCTTCCGCCGGGCGGAGGCGCTCGGCGCCTGCGTCGATGAACTGGACCGCTCCATGCGGATCATCCGCAAAAGCTACCGCTTCGATAGCGATGCCCAGCGCGCCCTCGCCGTTGGCAAATTCGCCGAAGGCCGCGCCGCCTTCGCAAAACTACTGCAGTCCCAACCGCTCGGTTAACCACGCCCGCCGGTCCGCCGCGCTCTGTGCGTTCAGTCCATGTCCGGCGTCGTAGTAGAGAACTTTCTTGTCCTCCGGAGCCGCCGCTGCAAACTCCTCGGCGCGCTTGCGCGGCACGTACGGATCGTTCGTGCCGAATTGAAATAGGAACGCGCCTTTGGCGTTCGCGACGCGGGCAATCGGGTCGTTGTCCGCCAGCTCCGCCGCTGCCTTGGCCTGCGCCTCCGCGTCCAGCTTGCGTCCCAGCAAATACCACTCATGCCAGCGCGGTGTCGCTGCCTGGAAAGCCCAGAATCCCACGCGGCGCTCCGCGCCGGAAAGCATCGCGCCGAACATACCCCCGAAGTCGTGGCCAACGTAGGCAACCCGTGTCTTGTCTACGCCCGGTGTCTCCAGCAGAAACTCCAATGCGTCTTGAATGCGTCGCCCTTGCCGCTGGGTGGCAATGCGGTCTTTAGCCGGGTCGCGCTGCTGGAACCAGTCTGGCCCGGCCCACATCGCCGAAACCAACAAGGAGCAGGCGCCCCGGCCCGCCAGGTCCACCGCCTCGTCCAGGAACTGGGATCGGTTGGAGTTGGAGTGTTTTGGTTCCAGCCAATGCACGAACAGCAGCGCCGGCCCGGGGGTTTTTGCTTTCACGGGGCCTACGCGGTAGGCGGAGTCATACTCTTGCAGACCGTTGCGAAACAACAGGTCTTCAATGATCGCCGCGCCCCTGGTCTCCCGCATCACCACGCGGAACCGTTCCTCGGCGCCAAATAGACTCAAACCCGCCAAAAGCCAGACCGCGTAGCGCATAACTGTTACTTTCCGGCCTGTCGCAGACCTTCCGGGTCATCGGTCAAAATGCCGTCCACGCCCAGCGCGCGCAGCCGTTTCCACTGGGCCGCGTCGTCGGTGGTGCCGCTGAATACTTGTATGCCCGCGCCGTGCAGCGTCTGTACAATCCCTTCGTCAATCACCCGGAAATTCACAAACTGGATCGCTTTGGGGCCCAGCGCCTTTGCCGGTCCTACATAGTCGTCCAGCCGTTTGGCCGGGTTCAGCAGCACCAGCCCAATTTCCGCATTCCGTTTCCGCATGGCGTGCAAGGTCCGGTGGTCAAAGCTCTGTAGCAACACCCGCTGGCTCAATCCATACTTGCGCACCAATCGGTCAATGGCCTCCGCAAACCATACCGGGTCCACCCCTGGGTCTACCTTGGTCTCCACCATCAGCTTCGCTTTGTGTTGTTTGGCGAATGCCAATACCTGTTCAAATTTCGGAATCCGCACCCCTGGCATCGATTGTTGCCGGGGGAAGCCCGCGCTCGGCGTGCCGCCACGGTCAAACTGCATCACCTCCGCCAGCGTCATCTGGCGCACCGGCCGCTTCTCAAGTTCCAAATCATGATGCACAACCAATTGGTTGTCACTCGTCACCACAACGTCCAGTTCCAGCACATCCGCCCCATGCTCCAGCGCATAGGCAAAAGCGGGCAGGGAGTTCTCCGGCCGCAAGGCACGGCAACCCCGGTGCCCAATCACCAACGGGTCGCACCACGCGCAAACACCTAACAGAAAAAGCAGAATCCGCATCTCTAGAGCATCCTAAATTTCCTGATGGCTTTGCCGCGGCCATCGCCGTCCAATGTGAGTAACAGAAGAGGGCGGATCTGTCATCCAAGTTCCGCTATGTCTCTTTTTCAACGTCTCGCCCCGCTTTGCCTCGCGTTTTGCGGGTCGGTCTATGCGGCCACTATAAGCACGGTCGATTTCACCCCCATTTCCGGAAACTGGTCGGACTTCGTCAACTCCGGCGCTCCCATTCAGATCAATCTCGGCGGCAGCTATGGAACCGCAACCGTCTTCTATACCCTCGGGGGCCAGGATCCGCTCGTTGACTATGGCGGCGTTATCAACCACACGCCCGGCTACTCTTATTCACTCGCCAATGGCGACAGGCTTTTCTACAATCACGAACTGGTCATCGGCTTCAGCCAGTCACCGGCCGGCGGCACAGCCGACGCCACAATGAACATCACCCTCCGGATGGACGATCCCAACATCGCTCTTCCCCTGGGAACCTATCTGGTGGCCTACAGCCTTGACCGCCTCAATGAAACGGTTCACAATTGGGCGCTCCCGATCCCGTGAATACCTATACCGACGGCAACCCGCTCAACGCCCTCATCTGGGACGGTACCGCCTACGTCGCCCAACAGAGCGGGATCTCCGTGGGCCACCCGTTCCCGCTGCTCGCCCCGGCCAACTCGCTGACGTTTGGGCTGGTCGGCAACATCCGGCAGCAGGGCATCGGTTTCGCCTTGGCGCTTCCTGATGAGAACCAGGTGCCGGAACCGGGCTCCGTGGGACTCGTATTGGTTGGCGCAGTGGCGCTGTTTTGGCGTCAAAAACGCACCAAAAACGCTCAAATGTAGTACATAAACGTGTCATTTGCATGCAGTTTTGCGCTCGTTTCGTCGATCAGATCGCAAACCTGTGCCAATGTCGTGTGATCTAAAATGGCCGCCGTGGCGTCCCGCACCTGCCGCATAATCATTTTCGTGCCGCATGTCCGGTCTTCCAGGCACTCTTCACAACGTCTGTATTTTGTTTCACTTGCGCACGGTAGAGGGGCCAGCGGACCCTCTACCAGCCGGATCACCTGCCCCAGCGTCACCTCTCCCGGCGGCGAGGTCAAGGCATAGCCCCCGCCCTTCCCCTTCTTGCTTTCCACTAGTCCTTCCCGTTTTAGATTCAACAAGATAGCCTCCAAAAACGGCTGCGGAATCGACTCCTCCTCCGCCAGTTTCGCGATCAATGTCGGCCCCTGTCCATAGGTCCGGGCGAGGGCGTACAGCGCGCGGAGGGTGTACTGCGTCTTCTTCGATAGGCTGGTCATGATTATTACCCTACTAAAACAGTTGACTCTTAGATCATAATACCTTAAACTCGATCTACAATGTCGAGTTTGTTCACTGCTGTCGCCGACAATCTCTACTCCGATCTGGGCCTGGAGAAGGTTCTCATCACAGTCCGCCACCCAAAAACCGGAGAAATCATTCAATTAGAACGAGATCGCCACACGCCAGGCCTACGCCTGTCCTGCGGGTATGCCATGATCACCGAGCCCATACGGCTGGACGACGGCCGCCAAATTGGCCAAATTGAACTGCACTCCGCCTCCTCCCTCCTGAAGCCCTGTCAGCTTTTGAACCTCGCCTCCCGCCTACAAGACCAGATCGCTCTCGAAATAGCCGCCTAAATAAATCAACTAAAATGGTCAAATTTTTTCTGTCGCTTCTTATTACTACACTCGTAGTGTTTTCGCAGGTTGATACGGGGGCCGTCAGCGGCCTCGTCCGCGACGAATCCGGCGCTACCATCGCCGGCGCGGCCGTCACCATTGTCAACACCGGCACCAATATCGAACAGCGCCTGAGCAGCAACGGCGCCGGGTTCTACTCGGCGCCGGTTTTGAAGTCCGGCGTCTATAGCATCCGCGTTGAAAAAGAAGGCTTTACCGCCACCCGGAGGGAGAAGGTCGAAATCCGGGTGCAGGACCGCCTGGAGATTAACTTTGACCTGCGGGTGAGTGCTACCTCCACCGAGATCACCGTTTCCACGGAGGGGCCGCGGCTGGAGTCGGAGAGCTCGTCGCTGGGGAACGTGGTCGCGTCGCGGACCATCGTCGATTTACCTCTCAACGGCCGTAATTTCACGCAGTTAGCGACGTTGGGGGCGGGCACGCTACCGGCCAAAAAGTCGGCGGAACGCGACTCCTTTGTCGCCAATGGCGCGCGGCCGGTGCAGAACAGCTACCTGCTGGATGGCATTGAAAACAAGAACCGGATCGTCGGTTTCGACAACGGCACCGCGCAGTCCATTCAACCGGTACTCGACGCGATCCAGGAGTTTAAGGTGCAGACCAGCACCTATTCGGCCGAGTTTGGGCAGGCGGCCGGCGGCGTGGTGAACGTCACTATGAAAGGCGGCACGAATACGCTGCATGGCAGCCTGTTCGCGTTCCACCGCAATTCGGCTGTCTCTGCCACCCCCTACTTCCAGCCGGCCGGCATCGGCAAGCCACAGTTTTTGCAGAACCAGTTCGGAGCGACACTGGGCGGCGCGCTCATCAAGAACCGCACCTTCTATTTCGGAAGCTGGCAGAGTTCCCGGGAGTTGAGCGCCGCTCCGCAGGTCTCCACCGTCCCGACCGACGATCTTCGAGCGGGGAACTTCGGCAGCCGCGCCATCTTTGACCCGGACACGACGCGCGCCAACCCGAATGGCTCCGGCTTTATTCGCGACCCGTTCCCCAATAACTTCCTTCCGGCGAACCGGTGGGACGCGGTGGCTTCCAAGGCGGCTCCGCTCTATCCGCGCGCCAATCTACCAGGCGCCGTCCGCAACTACTTCTACAACCCGAAACAGACGGTCTATAGCGACCAGGGCAATATACGGATTGACCATCAACTGACGTCGAAGGACTCGCTCTTTGGCCGGGTTTCGATCCACGATGGCCGCAACTCGCTGCCAACACTCCTGCCTCCCCCGGCCAGTACGCCCGTGGAGGCCACGCCAACCGCCCAGTCGATTGCCCTCAGCCACACGCGGGTCATCACGCCGACGGCCGTGAATGAGATCCGGTTCGGGTTTATGCGCACCAGGCTGCAGCAGTCCACCTCCGGCGAACGGCTCTTCGAGGACTTCGGGATCAAGGGTGTCTTCAACGATCCGACGGTGAAGGGACTGCCGACCTTTGGCATAACCGGGCTTTCCACCCTGGGTACGACCGGATCCGGCAACCTGCTCATCGGCTCCACCGGGTCGGGCAACTTGCCCATTGATAAATGGGGGCGCGTTCTCCAGTTCACCGATACGCTCAGCCTAGTGAAGGGCAAGCACACGCTGAAGTTCGGCGGCGACTATCAGGAGGCCCGGTTGTTTGGTTTCGTGACGCTGCAAGCGCGGCCCGCGATCAACTTTACGGGGGTCTACAGCCAGAGCCCGCAGAACCGTGCGGCCACCGGTTCGCCTTATGCCGATTTCCTCCTTGGCTATGCGGCAAATACGACCATCTCCAACCGTCCCATCAACGAGAGCCTGCAACGCATCGCGCAGGCGTTCGTACAGGACGACTGGAAGGTGACCAACAAGCTGACCGTAAATCTGGGTCTCCGTTATGAGTTGGCGCTGCCCTGGGTGGAAGTGAACAACCGGCAGTCCAGCCTGATTTTGGACGCCGGCCCTCTGTATGGCAAGCTGCTGCAGATTCCTGACCTACCGGGTACGGGTTTCAATCGCTCCTTCGTCAATACGGACAAGAACAATTTCGCGCCGCGGGTGGGCATAGCTTATAAGGCCACCAGCAAAACGGTGGTTCGTTCCGCGTTCGGCACGTTCTATGGACGCGATGAGAACCTGGGCATCTCCCGCCGGCTGACCAACAATCCACCGTTTTTCATTCGCACGCAAATTGTGGGCGACCAGATTGTCCCGAACTTCATTTTGTCCCAGGGCTACCCGGCGGGCATTCTGGAGCCGGGCAAGATGGTGAACCCGGAAGTGAATTCGGTTCCGAAAGACTCCCCGCTCCCCTACGTCCTGCAATGGAATTTCAATATTCAGCAGGAATTGCCGGGCAAGTTCATTCTACAGACGGGGTATACGGGCTCCGGGGGCCGCAAGCTCTATTACACGGCGAACGTGAACCAGCCGCTGCCGGGACCTGGCGCGATCGATCCACGGCGCCCCATACAGGGCTTTAGCGGAATCTTCCTGTGGGCACCGGTCTTCAAATCCAACTACAACGCATTCACTACGCAGTTGGACCGCCGGTTCTCCAACGGTTTCACGCTGCTGGCCTCCTACACCTACGGCCACTCGATTGACGACGGGCCGGCGAATAGCGAATCGAACGATCCCGCCCCGCAGGATGTGCGGAACCTGCGGGCGAACCGGGGCAATTCCTCCTTCGACATCCGCCACCGGTTTGTGACGAGTTATGCGTGGGAATTGCCTTTCGCGAAGCGCAATCGTTGGGTTGGGGGCTGGCAGATTGCGGGCATCACCAGCTGGCAATCCGGTCTTCCCTTTACGCCCACGCTGAGCTTCGATCCCTCCAACACCGGTACGACGGCCCGGCCGGACCGTTTGGCGGATGGCTCGCTTCCGTCGGATCAACAGAGTATTTTCCGTTGGTTCGATACGGCGGCTTTCGCGGCTCCCGCTTCGTACACCTTCGGCAATTCCGGCCGGAACTTTCTGCGCGGTCCGAAGCAGTTGAACTTTGACGCCGGCGTGTCCCGGAGTTTCCGTGTAACGGAGCGGTTTACGGCTTCCTTCCGCGCGGAGGCGTTCAACCTGCTCAACACGCCGCAGTTTGGCCTGCCGAACGCAACGATCGGGGTGGCCAATGCGGGCGTGATCGAGTCCGTTATCAACCCGGAACGGCAACTGCAGTTTGCGCTGCGGCTGGCGTTCTAGAGCGGAGGAACTATGCGCTGGATACTCTTTGCGTTCGCAGCGGCCCTGCAGGCGGAGACGGTGGCAGGGTTGTGGGATGCCACCGTCCATGTGAACGAAACCGATGTTCCGTTTCGGATCGCTTTTGACGGCGAAGGCAAAGCGCTACGTGGATGGTTCTTCAATGGCGATGAGAAGGTTCTGTCCACATCAGGTTTGCAGGAGGGGAACCGCGTTTCCCTCCGGTTTGCCCACTACGGAGCCGACTTGCGGGCGGAGATCGCCGATGGCGAACTACGCGGCGCTTATACGCGCGGCACGCAAGCGGCGTACCCCTTCCGCGCACAGCGCCACGCGGAACGGCTGACGGTGGCGGCGAATGCGCCGGACATTGCCGGACTCTGGGAGATCGCCGTCGAAACAGCCAAAGGCGAAGCTGCCTGGAAATTGCTTGTGACGCAGCAGGGCGATGAAGTACAGGCGTCGATTCTCCGTGTAGACGGAGATACGGGCCAGTTGGCGGGACTGTTCCGCGATGGACGGTTTGTTCTGAGCCACTTCTCCGGCGCGCGGCCCTCCCTGCTGACGTTGCAGGCGCAACCGGACGGAAGCCTGGCCGTACAACTCGCGGGCAAGGGCCGCTACACGGCGTTGCGGCCGGAGGAGGCACGGGCAAAAGGTCTGGCCGGCCCGGCCGATCCGGCGAGACACACCACGGTGAAGAATCTGGAAGAGCCGCTCCGGTTCCGTTTGCCGGACTTACAGGGCCGGGAGGTGAGCGAGGCCGACTTTGCAGGGAAAGTTGTGTTGGTGAACATCACAGGCAGTTGGTGCCCGAACTGTCATGACGAAGCACCCTTTCTGGCCGAGTTGTACCAGAGGTACAAGAGCCAGGGGTTGGAGGTGGCGGCGCTCTCCTTTGAGGAAGCGGAACAACTGGCCAATCCGGAACGGCTGCGCGCCTTTATCAAGCAATACGGCATTACCTATCCTGTGCTGCTTGGCGGTGAGCCATCGGAATTAGCAACCAAGCTGCCGCAAGCGGTGCATTTGAACTCCTGGCCCACAACCTTTTTCCTGGATCGCACCGGGCGGGTACGGCATGTTCATGCCGGATTTGCGGGACGGGCTACGGGCCCGCTGCATGAGGCAGCGAAAGAAGAATTTATTGCCGCGGTGGAGCGTCTGCTTGCCAACGCGGAGTCGAACTAAGGACGGAACGGAATGAAACACCTTGTTATTCTGATCGGCGCCGCCGCCCTGGCGGCCACACCGGAACAGATTGCGTTCTTTGAAAAGAACGTGCGCCCTGTGTTGGTGAATAGCTGTTACGCCTGTCATTCCGCCGATACCAAGCCCGCCGGCAATCTCCGGGTGGACGACTACAACGGTATTTTGCGCGGCGGCGACGGCGGCGCCGCCGTCGTGCCCGGCAACCCGGCAAAGAGCCTGCTGTTGCAGCGCGTGGCACATGCTGACGCGCGGAGGCGGATGCCCAAGGAAGGGGCCGCGCTCACCGAGACGCAGATCGCCCATTTGCGTACGTGGATTGCAGAGGGCGCGGCGTGGCCCGTGGAGAAAGTCGAGATTGATTTAACGAAGACCAACGCGGGCTATGAACGGATGAAGGCCAAACACTGGTCGTTGCAGCCGGTCGCAACTCCTGCCATTCCGGCGGTCCAGAACACGAGGTGGCCGCAAGGGCCGATTGACCGGTTCCTGTTGTCGAAATTGGAGGCTAAGCAGTTGCATCCGGTGGCGGATGCCGACCGGTTGACTCTCGTGCGCCGGGTGACCTATGACCTGACGGGCCTGCCGCCGACGCCGGCCGAGGCGGACGCGTTCACGAAAGACAAATCACCCCTTGCCTATGAAGCGCTGGTGGACCGGCTGCTGACGAGTCCGCGATTCGGCGAACGGTGGGGGAGGCATTGGCTGGACGTGGCGCGCTATGCCGAATCGTCCGGGCCGTCGCGCAACATTCCGTATCCGCATGCGTGGCGGTACCGGGACTATGTGTTGGACGCCGTGAACCGGGACGTGCCATTCAACCGATTTTTACAAGAACAGATCGCGGGCGATCTGCTGCCGGCCGCCACCACGGAAGAGCGCGACCGTTTGCTGATTGCGACCGGATTTCTCGCCATTGGGCCGAAGGACGTGAACCAGCGCTTTAAGGAACGATTTGTGATGGACAATGCCGCCGAGCAGGTGGACACCCTCACCCGGTCCACGCTGGCGCTTACGGTGGGGTGCGCACGGTGCCATGACCACAAGTTCGATCCGATTCCGACGGCGGACTACTACGCATTGACCGGCATCTTTACGAGTACCGACGACGCGGCAGGCGTGCGAAGCAAAATGGGCGGGGCGGGTTACGACTACTATGTGCCCGACATGCTGGTGCGGTTAGCTTCCTATAAGCCGGCGGCGGCCGATGAAAAAGTGAAAGACCTGGAGTTGCAGGTTTCGGTGGCGAAGAAGAATTGGGATGCCATTCGGGGTACGCCCGAGGGGCTGTCCCTGGGACCGAATGGGCGTCCGAAGCAGCAGCCGTTCCGGCTGGCCTATGAGAAAGTGCAGGCGGAACTATTGCAACTGACAGACCCGGCGAGCCACGGGTATGCGGTGCATGGATTGCGCGATGCGAAGGTGATTGCCGATACGGCGATCCGGATTCGAGGCGAGGCGGAGCGGATGGGTCCGGTGGTTCCGCGCGGGTTCCTTTCCGCAGTACAAGTCCCGGGCGCCGCTCCGTTGAATCCGAAACAGAGCGGGCGGCTGGAGCTGGCGCAGTGGATTGCCAGTGACCGCAATCCGTTGACGGCGCGCGTGATGGTAAACCGCGTTTGGCAGCACCTGTACGGCCAAGGGCTGGTGAAGACGGTGGACAACTTCGGGATGACAGGCGACCGGCCTTCGCATCCGGAACTGCTGGACTACCTGGCGGATGAGTTCATCCGCGACGGGTGGTCCGTTAAGCGGCTGGTGCGCCGGATTCTGCTGACGCGGAGCTACCGGCTGAGCGGAGATGCCCCGGCCGCCTACAAGGAAGCCGATCCGGAGAACCGGCTGGTGTGGCGGCACTCGCCGCGGCGGTTGGACGCGGAGGAGATCCGCGACTCGCTGCTGGCGACTTCGGGCCGGTTGAACCTGCAGGCGCCGGTTGGATCGCCGGCGCAAGAACTGAAGATGGTGGAGATCCGGGACAACGGCGTGGAGTCCCGCGTGATTCACGAAAAGGCGGACCAGAGCGTACTGCGGAGTATCTACCTGCCGCTACTGCGAGGACTGACGCCGCATGCGCTGGAGGCGTTCGACCCGGTAACACAGACGCTGGTGACCGGGCAGCGGGACACGACTACGGTTCCCACTCAGGCGCTGTTTTTGTTGAACTCGGCGTTTGTGCGGCGGGAGTCCCAGGCGCTGGCCGGGCAGTTGACGGCCGGGCGGCAGACGGAGCGCGAACGGATTCGAGAGGCGTATCGGCGGGTTCTGAACCGGGAGCCCAGCGCGGTGGAGTTCGACCGGGTCTCTACGTTTCTGGCGGGGGTGCGCGCGGGGTATCGCCCGGCGACGCAAACGGAAGCGGCAGTGACGAGCATTGCCCTCAAACTGCCCGCCGCCGGCCAACCACCCGCCGACCCGGACAATGTGGACCGCACCGACTTTATTGCCCTGGATTCCGTGGCGCCGCCGGCGGACGCCGACGGCGCGGCGTGGGCCAGCTTTGCGCAGGCGCTATACGCAACGGCCGAGTTCCGTTTCGTCCGTTAAACACCCATTTTCGATTTGAGGAGAATTTTCGCAATGTCCCCATTTACTTCCTATCCGTCCCGCCGGAACCTGCTGCGCGCAGCCGGCGCGGGTTTCGGTTCGCTGGCGTTCCAGGGGTTGCTTGGCGCGGCGACACAGCCGGCGGCCCCGCTGGCGCCCAAAGCTCCGCACTTCCCGGCGAAGGCGAAACGGATCATCTTCCTGTACATGGAAGGCGCGATTTCCAGCCTGGACACGTTCGAATACAAGCCGGAGCTGGAGAAGCAGGCCGGAAAGACTGGGCCGGGGGGCGGCGTGATCACGCCCTCCCAATTCAAGTTCACGCAGCACGGCCAGTCCGGCGCCTGGTTCAGTGAACTGCTGCCGAACATTGCCAAACACGCCGATGAGTTCTGCCACCTGCACGGACTCTATACCGATACTCCGGCCCACCCGCAGGCCGTGGTGCAACTGCACACGGGCAGCGCGAACGCCGCGTTGACGCGACCGAGCATGGGCGCATGGCTGCTCTACGGCCTGGGCACGGATAACCAGGACCTGCCTGGATACATCACCATCAATCCGCCGCCCAACTTCGGCGGCGCGGTAAATTACGGCAGCGCGTTTCTGCCAGCGCATTTCCAGGGCACACGGATCAGCGATCAGGGCTACCTGCCGAATTTGAAAGCGGCGGCGGCCAGTGATCTTCAGCGCCGGCAACTCGACCTGGTGCAGACGTTGAACCACGACTACGGGAAGGCAGCGGGCGCGCCGGACCCGGTGGATGGAATTATCGAATCCTACGAACTGGCGTTCCGGATGCAGGGCAAAGTTCCCGAATTGCTGGACATCTCCCAGGAGCCACAGGCGGTGCGGGACGCCTACGGCGTGAAAGACGGCCCGGCGGGAAGCTTTGCCCGGCAGTGCCTGATGGCGCGGCGGCTGAGCGAGGCCGGTGTCCGGTTTGTCGAAATCTGCCAGGGCGGATGGGACCACCACAACAATCTGCACAAAGGGCTGATCGGGCGGAGCCGCGACATCGATCAGCCGGCGGGCGCATTGCTGGCCGATTTGAAGCAGCGTGGGCTACTGGAAGACACGCTGGTGATTTTCGGCTCCGAGTTCGGCCGGTTGCCAATGTCACAGGGCGTGGACGGGCGCGACCACAACATTACGGGCTATCCGATGCTGCTGGCCGGGGCCGGCGTGAAGAAGGGTTTCACGTATGGGGCGACCGACGAACTTGGCGTGAAAGCCGTGGAAGGCAGAATGCACACGAACGACTTTCATGCGACGCTGTTGGCGCTGATGGGCATGCACCACAAACAGCTCACCTATCGCTACGGGGGACGGGACTTCCGTTTGACGGACGTTGCGGGCGTCGTGCATCCGCAGATCTTTGCCTGAAGCCTTAAGGGAGCGCGGCGAGGAATCCGGCTAAGAGTTCCTCGCCTTGCGGCCAGGGTCCGTGGCCGGAGGCGAGGTTGATGTGGCCCACGTCCCCGGCGCAGTAGTAGCCGGCCTTCCAGGCGTGGGCCATTGCACGCAGGCGGGCGGGCGTGGCGTAGGGGTCCGATTGGCTGCCGACGACGAGGGATGGGAACGGCAAGGGTTGCTGGGGGATGGGGCCGAAGGATTGCAGGCAGTCCGGGCAGCAGCCGGGCGTGTCGATATCGGGCGGGGCGACCAGGAAGGCGCCGCGTATGCGCACAGCATCGGCGGGGTGGCCGGCGGCCCAATGAGCGACGGTGAGCGCGCCGAGACTGTGGGCGAGCAGGACGACGGGTTGGGGGACAGCTTGGATGGACCGATGGAGGGTCCGCACCCAGTCCGGACGGTGGACGGAGTGCCAGTCCGCCTGTTCTACACGGCGGATAGGGCCGGGGAGGGCAGCTTCCCAGAGGGTTTGCCAGTGGCCGGGGGGCGAATTTTGCCAACCAGGGACGGAGAGAATCATTGCAATCGCTCTTTATATATCTTATACTCGATATACAAAGTAGAGTAAACCACCGTGAGCCTATTGATTGATGAATTCGCCACCCTGCCGCCGCTCCTGCCGGAGTGGGCGCCGAAAGCAGCCGGACCGAAAGTATTGGTCGTGGTCGCCCATCCGGATGACGAATACTATTGTGCGGCGGTCCTTTACCGGCTCACGCATGAGTTGGGCGGTACGGCGGACCTGGCGGTGTTGACCAACGGGGAGGCGGGCTATCGCTACTCCTCGCTGGCGGAGCGGATTTATGGACGGCGACTGACCGAGGAGTTGCTGGGGCGGCAGGCGTTGCCGGCGATCCGGCGGCGGGAGACGTTGCGGGCGGGGCGGATTCTGGGTATCCGGCGGCACTATTTCCTGAAAGAGCGGGATTTTCAATACACGCTGGACCTGGAAGAGGCGCTTTCCCTGGGTTGGGACGCGGAGCGGATTGTGCGTTTTCTGGCGAACCGGATGCGGCGGGAGCGATACGACTTTGTGATCACTGTGCTGCCTGTGACGGATACGCATGGCCATCACCAGACTGCGACGCTGCTGGCGCTGCAGGCGGCGGGCAAGAATGGTCCGGTGGTGCTGGGGGCCGAGCCGGCGCGGTTGGCCGATCCGGTGCGTGAGTTTGCAGCGAACCCGGGGCATCCGTTGCTGGCGGCGCACCCGGGGGGCTCGGTGCATACGTTCGACCGCCGGCGTTCGTTCGGATTTCGAAACGAGTTGCAGTACAACATCGTGGTGAACTGGGTGATCGCGGAGCACAAGTCGCAGGGGGCCTTTCAGAATGACTCCGGGCGACACGATTGTGAACGGTACTGGGTGCTGGGCGGACGCGAGGACGCGCCCACACGAGCGGCCGAGCTTTTCGCGCTATTAAACGAAAACGGTTCGGAACAGGTTCACTGACGGGCGCGGAAACGGGCCCGAGCCTTTTCGGCTTCGATTTCCCGGTTTTTCGGCGGCGCGTCTGTGGACAGGTTGTCGAGCAATTCACGGGAAACCGCGGCGACGGCGTCAACGGCCGCGAAGAAGGCGGCTTCATTGGCACGGGACGGTTTCGAGGCGCCACTTATTTTGCGGATGAACTGCAGAGACGCGGCACGAATCTCCTCGTCGGTTACCAGAGGATCAAAGTTGAACAGCGGCTTGATATTCCGGCACATGGGTGCGGCTTAGTCGATGTAGGCGGCGGAGCCGCGCGTGCTGCGCGGGAGGACGACTTTGCGCTTTTCGGGGTCGGCGTTCTGGCGATAAAAGACGGCGGTATAGCCGACCATTGAGACGAGAGCGGCTCCGGTGAGCCGTTCGATTTCGGCGGCGAGTTCCTTGCGTTCGTCCTGGAGGTTGGCGAAGCGGAGCTTGATGACTTCGTGGTGGTTCAGGGCGGCTTCGAGGCTTTGGAGGAACGTGGGCGACATGCCGTTTTTGCCCAGTTGCACGGCGGGCGTGGCGGCGTGGACCAAGCGGCGGAGGTGCTTGCGTTGCGCGTTGGTGAGTGGAGCGGACATCTCTTCTATGGTAGCGGGTTAAGGGCGGAGAAATCGCCGCGAAGGAAGATCGACGGAGTTGCTCCGCAATTGAAGGTGATAGACGCAAAGCCGGGTGAGAAGTTCAGGGCGGCGCCGCATGCGGGTTTGGCCAGAAGCGCTATCAGCGCCTCGGTTGCGATGGGCTGGAGCTGCACTGCTTCTTCGAGCGTTTTGCGTTTGGCGAGCTGGATATCGTCAAGAAGGCCTAGGTTGGCTTCGATGACCTGCTCGCGATGGCTGGTGATTTCGCGCTGGATACCCTCAATTTCGAAATAGCGAATGCCGAGTGCGGCGGGATCTAAGGGGCTTTTGGCAGCCTCGTTGGCGATTTCGGTCCGAACTTGCTCGATGCGGCTCCGTTTGATCTGCTGCCAACGTTCGAACGCGGCGCGATGCGTTGTCAATATTTGGATTTGCGCGCTGTTAAGCGCAAGGTAGTTCCGCAGCCTTACCCCCGGCGTCGTCATCAGAGGGTCGTAAATCACGGCTGGGCAGTTGGAATCGAAAAAGGGGGTGGAGATTTTCCGGCACGGGGGATTCGGAAGCAACAGGTACACGCGTTGCGCGTCGCCGGCGATGGGCAGCAGCTTTTGACTGGCCTCCAGCGCCGCCAATTTCGCGCGCTGCGTATCGGTGAGGGCGGCCGTATTGTCCGTAACGGCCTGGAGGGTTCGATCCTCGTATTGACGCCGGATGGTTTCGGCCTCTGCGTAGCGGATTCCAAGGGCGGCAGGGCTAAGGGGGCTCTTTTTCGTCTCCTGGTCAATTTCCCTTGCGACTTCGAGGAGGCGGTGCGTCCGGGCACTTTGCCACTCGAACAGCGCCGCGCTTCGGGCTGCAATGGTTGTCCTTTGCGCGTCCGTCAGCATGATGTATTCCGCGATTCCGGGCCGGATATCTTGTCCAAATGCCCGGCACATCGTTAGCACCAGCAAAAGTGCGAACCGCATTATGGCACCGGACTGAAACTCAATAGAGCGGGGATGGCCGAGCAGGCCTGGCTGGGCATGGCGTACACCCGGGAGGCGGGAATGGTGTTCGAGACCGAGGGCGAACCTGTGCACACCTGCGGCAAGAGTCCGATGGCGCGAGCCTCCCTGCCCGTTGGTTCCAGTTCGTACGCTTCTTGCAGCGTTTTTAGTTTCGCTTTTTGCGTGTCCGTCAGGATGGCGGCCGCTTCGACTGTCAATTGTTTCTCACGGCTGGCAATCTCGCGACGGATGACTTCCAGTTCGACATAGCGGACACCGAGGGCAGCGGGATCCAGAGGGTTCCTTGCCGTTTCCACGGCGATCTCGGCCTCGACGCTGGATATTCGCTCCTGTTTGACCTGGAGCCATCGATCGTAGTCAGCATTCTGGGCATTTAACTGCTGCGTCTGACTGGTGGTGAGCGAGAGATAGCGGCGGATCTGTTCGCCGGCCGGGTAGGGGACGCGAGAGCTTTGGGTTGGCAGGCCGGCTCCGCAATCCGTTGGGACAACGTCCGTAGGCAAGCCAAGGAGCGCTCTGGCAAGTACCGAACAAACCGGTTGTTGGGGCGGCAGTAAGTGGAGGAGAAGGGCTTCTGCTCCGATGGGGGATAAGTTCAAGGCCTCTTCGAGGTCCTTCAACTTGCTCCTTTGCGCATCCGTCAGGACGGTGTTGTTCTTCGCCACCGTTTGCTTGCCGCGGTCTTCGATTTCGCGGCGGATTACTTCGAGTTCGGCGTAGCGGGCGCCGAGGGCATTGGGGTCCAGCGGGCTTTTTGCGATTTCGTCAAAAATCTCTGCCAATACCGTATTGACTCTTAGATATTTTTGTTGTGTCCATTGCCCGTAATCGCTATTTTCCCCGTTTATTTTTACTAACTGATCGTCAGTGAGCGAAAGAGCTTGGGTGATGCCTGGCAAGAGCGGCGCGAAGACAAGTTTTTGTGCGCCGGCGCAACAACTGGCAAGGAGGAGCAGAACAAGCCACCGCATGGCGACGATTGTAACGGAGTCTACTATCCGTCGTCTTCGGCGATGTCGGCGGCTTCCAATAAAGCGGGCGCGCCGCAGAATAACAGCAATAGCCCCATGGAGGCGAAACAGAGGCACATCATCCATCGCGTGTCGGCCAGCAGGACGCCAGCCGATAGCAGAAGCATGAAAATGCCTGCCGCTACGCGGGCGTACGGCCCGCCAGGCACTGCCTGGGCGAGTCCGGCGATTTGTTGCAGTATGCGGCGCATCCTAACTCAATAGGCGTAGATGCGCCGCGAAAAAGGTCAGGCGGTTACTGGTTCACGCCGCTGGCAAGGAATCCGCCGTCGACCGCGATGCACTGGCCGGTGATGTAGGATGCCGCCGGGGAAGCGAGCAGGATTGCCGCGCCGATCAGCTCTTCGCGCTGCCCGAAGCGCTTCATCGGCGTGCGGAGCAGGAACTCCTTGCCGCGTTCGGTGCCGTCGAGCAGCGCCGCGTTCAACTCCGTGCGGAAGACGCCAGGGGCGATGGCGTTGACGTTGATGCCTTCCTTGGCCCATTCGACGGCCAACTGGCGCGTCAACTGCAACACGGCAGCTTTGGAGGTTCCGTAGGCGGTGACTTCCAGGAGGCCGACATAGGAGCTGAGCGAGGCGATGTTGATGACGCGGCCCGCGCCGGAGGCCTTCAGGGGCTCATAAAACGACTGGCAGGCGCGGAGTGAGCCGGTGACGTTGATGTCGAAGAGGCGATTCCAGTCGGCTTCGGTGACATCTTTGGTGGGTTTGCGGAAGGTAATGCCGGCGGCGTTCAGGAGGATATCGACACGGCCGAGCTGGTTGACGACGGCATCGCGCAGATTGTCCACGGATTCGCGGCTCTGGACGTCGCAGGTCTGACGGACTGTCTTGCGGCCCAACGCCTCGATCTTGTCGCACACCGCGTCCAGTTCAGCTTGGCGGCGGCCCGTGGGAACGACATTCGCGCCCGCCTCCGCCAGTCCGAGCGCCATCATCGCGCCAATA